>NZ_JCAKRV010000003.1:0-312677 GCF_059515165.1 Chryseobacterium sp. CS3K3.1
ATAATTGAGATAAGGAAAATTATAACTTATACAAACATAGGAAGATTTTATCTCCGATAAAATTGCTATAACCCAATATACTTACCTGCTGAAAATCTTTGATTTTCTTGCGCCTTACAAAACATATCAATATTGAAAACTTTGGGACCTTGCGTTTAAAACAAAATAATAAGCCATTACATATGAAGAAACAGAATATTTTAAAATGCAAAGGTTTTATTGATTTGAATTGATGATTGGAGGGAGCAAAGGAATGGTGGCTGCGCCACTGATGAAGCCAGATAAATAATGCTCATGATTCTTACAATAGTATTTTACTCCTCTTACCTCCTTCCCTAACCTCCTCCAGCTTGTATAGCAACCGTCTCTACCCCTTTGGACAACGGTCTCTACCCTCTTATATAAGTAGGTGGGGCCCCTTACCCAAGTCCGTCTACCCTCTTACCCAAGGGGGTATAGCCCCTTCATGAAGGGGGTAGAGACCGTTCATAAAGTTCCTCCAGGGGCTTGGTGAAGGGGCCAGAGGGACTTCCGAAGGGCCTATGGGTATTTCTGAGCAATATTTATAGTGACTTTCAAGAAAATTTACGCTTTCCCGTAAGCAGAAACTGGAGATTTTCGTTATTATTGCCAAGAAGAGTAAAAACAGATTAACTAATACATCATGAACGATTATATTTCTTTTTTCCGGGAGATCCAGGCCCGCTCTAAGTTTGAGATGGAATATGAAAAAAGACATTCTAACAAATTAGCTTCTAAATTCAATGCTATGAAGTTCCTGAACTGGAACGAAAATAAAGTCTCCGAAATAATAGCATTTTTTCTAGATCCAAATGAAGACCATGGCCAGGGAGATATTTATTTGAAATTGTTCAAAGAAGAATTAGGATTGTATTTCCCTTATGATACTCCGAAAAAAGTTCAGGTTATTTTAGAAGATTCAACCTTTGAAAACAGACGAGTAGACATTGTCCTAAGGAACCAGGACCAATCAAGTGTTCTGGGAATTGAAAATAAAATTTATCCCTGGACAAAAGATCAGGAAAATCAGGTTGAAGATTACTTAAAATACTTACAGTATATCAGTAATAATCATTATCAGCTGCTCTATTTAACCCCAAAATCAAAGGAATTAACAGAGTACAGTGGTGGAAAAGAGATTGAAAGACTGATAAAAACAGGAAAACTCTATTTAATCAACTACGAAGAGCATATCATACCTTTATTAAAAGAATTTATAAAAAATACAGAAAATGAAAGAGTACGTTGTTTTCTGGTAGATTTTGAAAGTCAACTTATTGAAAATTATATGGGAAAAGAAAATTTAGACCTGGGTTCATTAAATCATTTTATCACTGAAACTGAAGAAAATATAGAAACGGCTTTTAAAGTATCCAATACTTTAAATTCGATTAAACAGGAAATGAAAAATCTTGTTGATCAGCAAATGTCTCAACTTGTAGATGAGCTAACCGAAGAATTAAAAATGCGGATCATATATAATGAACAGTTTCATCATTTTGAAATTCCTGTCTTTAAAAACTTTTTCATAAAATTCAATTATGAAGAAGGTGGAGTTATTTATGGTTTGGTAAAAACACCTCAATATATGGATTCACACTACGATAAAGTATACCTGAATGATCTTAGAAATTATTTAGGCGTAAAATTCAGAACTTAACATTGGTGGCCTTTATTTTTCTTACAATATCACAACATAGAACATGATGCTGCATTCTGGATTGATGTTAAAAATGGTACATTTAAGGAATTTATGAAGAGTTTTATTATTACTGTTTTACAGTCACCTAATGAATTAAAACAGGATCTATAGTGTATATGAACTATTTCATGTGCCATATACTCAATAAATCTGTGTTTCCTCATGAGTAAAACTAAAGATTTTCTTATTATTGCTATCGAATATTTCCAAAAATTAAACATTCTAAATCAAAGCGTAATTCCTTTTATTCTGAATAATAATTAAAAAAGAACAAAATTTCAAAAAACCATGATTTCAAAACAAAAAACACAATACATTCAAAAAATATGGGATAATTATGTCGCTAATCAAAAAGTGCATGATACCAAAGGGAATGAGCTTCCTAATATTGACGAGGAAAGGCTCGCTGCAATTGTTGAACTAAAAAAATTCATCAATGACTTTCAGTCGGATAAAATTAATATTTATCAATTTAAGACCAATGTAGATAGTTTTAATAAAAGAAATAATTTGTGGGGATTTACTGCAACAAAAGGACAAATGTTTTTCAATCAATTAGTGAAGAATAGCGAATCCAATATCAAGGACTTAACCAAACTAATCCAAGAAACCATTGCCGAGCCTAAAAACCTGGAAGAAAGTTTTACTAAAATTGCTGCTTTAGAAAAATATAGCCAAAATATTTATTCAAAAGCAAAAGATAAAAGAAGGGCTCCTAATCCTGGTTCAGTATCTTATTTTCTGTCTTATTTCTGGCAAGTTCAAGATTATGAGAAGTGGCCCATTTTGTATACATCATTAATCAATTCTTATAGAGAGCTTGAACTTTGGAATGAAACGGAGAGCCAGGTTGAAGCATATAAATATTTTTACTTATTAAATGAAGAAATAAAAAAGCTTTTAGGCTCTTACTCCGGGAAGGATATAAACAACTGGTCAGCGGAGCATGCTTTCTGGAACTTTAAAGGGAATCCTAATAAACAGTCTCCTGCTAAGTTGAAAAAAGAAGAAGTCGAAATTTTAGAAGTTGAGGAGGAAAAGACCATTACAGTCAGTACATCTTTCGAACTGACAGACTATCTGATTCCAAAAGTGGCTAAACTTATTGAACTGGGAAATGACAAAGAAAAATCATCTTCTTCAAAGGGAAGTGCTTATGAAAAACTAGTTTGCGAAATTTTTAAGCAACTGGATTTTGAAGTGAATATATTAGGACAAGGCTCAGGACGCAATCCTGATGCCATTATTAAACACAGTGATGATGATACTGCATTTCTGATGGATGCCAAAGCATATTCAAACGGCTATGCTCTTGGGCTTGATGACAGAGCTATCAAAGAGTATATTGATAAGATTATCCCAAGCTTACAAAAGGAACGATATAAAAAATTTGGATTTATTATTGTCAGTAATTCATTCAAATCAAATTTGGATAGTTTCATTAATGAAATTACCTGGAATACAGATGTTAGAAGATTTATATTGCTAACTTCTGAGGCTCTATTATATTTACTGGCGTATAAAACAAAAAATAGAATTTCAACTTCTTCAATCATTGAAACTTTAATTAGCCTGGGAAATCCAATTGAGGCTAAAGACATCATTGGAAAGTTAGATGATGTTTAATCTTTTAAATGATCATTTTCTTACCTAAGCTGCTCCGGATTAAGTCTTTTAAAAGATTGATTGGAATATAAATTTTATAATCAAAAAGTTTAGATTTCTGCTGAATGACAAAGTGGATGTATAATGAAGTATATAAATGATACTTATGTACTAGGAACACGATATAAACTATTCGCTTAAACTATCCGCCCTATTTGTCATTCCGCAGAATCTCAATATAACACGTTTAAGTTTAGGCTAAAGCCAAAGGGATGTTTTCTTATTAAAATGAGGCTGTCTCAAAAGGTAAATTAACGCTCTGAGAATTTCCTAAATGACAAAAGTTGTCAGGCAGGAGTCCGAGAGAGGGGGTACTTTTGAGACAGCCTCATTTCTATTGAATTTCTGCTACAAACTAAGATAGAAGAGTGCTGCCGAGCCCAAACTCCTACGCCCCTCATAATACTTTAACACCCTTTATACCCTCTCCCCCGATAAATTTTCGTTCTTTTGCAAAAAGTTTTAATTTTTACCCAACCGCATGTCTAAGTTTGATGAAATCCGGTATTTCAATGATCAGGAAGTGAATGAGAGATTACAGAGTATCGCCCGTGATCCCATGATGAAAGCCTTTATGAATTTTACTTTTCCTGATACGGATGAGCAGGTTTGGCTGGAACAGTTTAAGGATGTTCATTCCATCAGTGATTTTCAGCATCAGTTTGTAGCCTTTGCCGTTCGCCAGATTCTTGCAAAAAGTTCTGACGGTTTAACGACTTCAGGATTTGATAAGCTGGATAAAAACACTTCTTACCTTTTCATCTCGAACCACAGGGATATCGTTCTGGATACTTCACTGCTTAATCTGGTATTGCTGGAAGGCGGTTATGTAATGACAGCTTCTGCCATTGGAGATAATCTTGTGCGTAAGAATTTCTTAAACGTACTGGCAAAACTAAACCGGAATTTTTTGGTGCAAAGAGGTCTGCCACTTCGTGAACAGTTGACAAGTTCACAGACGATGTCTGAGTATATTAAAGAACTGCTCCTTCAGGAAAACCGCTCTGTATGGATTGCCCAGCGTGAAGGCCGTACCAAAAACGGCAACGATTCTACCCAGCAAGGTGTTTTGAAAATGCTTGCCATGGCAGCCGGAGACCAATCATTGACGGATTATTTTAAAACATTAAAGATTGTTCCGATCTCCATTTCCTATGAGTATGACCCTACAGATTCGTTAAAAATGCCTCAGCTGCTGGCACAACACAGGGATGAAGAGTACATTAAAGGGAAAAATGAAGATTTCACCAATATCATCAGCGGAATTCTGGGCCAAAAGAAACGCATCCACCTTCATGCCGGTGATGTTCTGGATAAAGAACTGGATGAAATTGCAGCGACCATTGACAACAAAAACAAACAGCTGCAGGCCATTGCACAGGTGATTGACCGTTCTATCATCAGTAATTATAAGCTTTGGCCAACCAAGTATATCGCTTACGATCTGCTTCACAACACCAATACTTACGCTTCCGAATATACGGAGCAGGAAAAACAGTTATTTGTCCGCAGGCTTGAAATGCGCATAGATCCTTCAGATCCTGTTTCCAGAGAGTATTTCCTGGCCATGTATGCCAATCCTTTGGTAAATAAGCTGAAGCTTGAAGAAGAATCTAAAAACTAGTTTAGGATAAAATAAATAAAACCACTGTTGTTGAGCAGTGGTTTTGTTGTAATTCTTTCAGGTTTTTATCTGGTTTGCGACATAGAATCCACCTCTATGATTGCATCTACAAATGCTTTTGGAGCTTCCTGCGGTAAATTATGTCCAATTCCACCTGTTAAGGTATAGTGTGCATATTTGCCTGTAAATCTGGAAGCATAACTTTCCGGTGCGGGAAATGCTGCTCCGTTGGCATCGCCTTCCAAAGTAATGGTTGGGACTGTAATGGATGGAGATTTAGCCAGTTTAGCTTCAAGCGCATCGTATTGTTTTTCTCCTTTTGCCAATCCCAGACGCCAGCGGTAATTATGGATCACGATATCTACATGATCAGGATTATCGAATGCTTTGGCAGAACGCTCGTAGGTCTGGTCATCAAAAGCCCATTTTGGGGAAGCTGTTTTCCAGATCAGTTTATTAAAGGCTAAAGTATTAGCCTTATACCCCTTATACCCTCTTTCCGTTGAAAAGTAATACTGATACCACCATAACAGCTCGGCACTCGGAAGCAAAGGTTTTTCGTTTGCCTTTGGACTTCCAATCAAATAGCCGCTTACTGCTACCAGTCCGGTGCATCGTTCAGGCCAAAGGGCTGCCATGATATCTGCAGTTCTGGCTCCCCAATCGAAACCGCCAATGATGGCCTTATCGATTTTCAGGGCATCCATAAAAGCAATGATATCCAATGCAACAGCACTCTGCTGACCGTTGCGTTTTGTATTGGGAGAAACAAAGGTCGTTGTACCATATCCTCTTAAATAAGGGACCAGAACCCGGTAACCTTTTTCAGCAAGTATAGCGGAGGACTCTTCAAAACTATGGATATCATAGGGCCATCCATGAAGAAGGATAACCGGTTTTCCATTGGCCGGACCTACTTCTGCATATCCAACGTTCAACAACCCGGCTTTGATTTGCTTTGTATTTTGAAACGCAGATCTGACCACTGTGTTTTCCAGGTCTTTTTCACCCGTAGTATACGCCTGTGCTTTTAAAGATAAAAATCCCATTCCCATCAAAATAAACATGGATAAAATGGATTGTATTTTTTTACTGAAGTTCAATGTAGTATTCATAATAGTGATGTTTTGTGATGGTAAAATTATGGTAAAGCCAAGCCGGAAGTAAGTGCAAATACGTTAACAAGGTCATATTAAACGGTGAATCCTGAATTTCGGGCGGTAAACCGGACAGGAGAAAAAACAACAGTGCTATATATTATGATGTTAATGGACAAAAACATTATTCATCACCATAATTTTTTTCTAAAAGCACTATCTTCGTATCTGAAAAAATTATCAAAATGAAGAAATTCCTATTGCTGGCTTCGGCTGTATTCGTTCTCCATTCATGTGTGGTAAGAACAGCTACTAAAGTGGTTTCCGGAGCGGTAAATTTAAGTTACAAAGCGGTAAAAGGAACCGTTAACGGAATCAGCTGGGCAGTGAGCAAAGCAAAGGGAAAAATTGATGAAGACCGTCTGGATGGTACCTGGAAAGTAGTGGGCGTTTACCGTGGTTCTTTTGAAGATTTTTCAAAAGATCAGAATCCTGATGGTTCATTTACTTCGGAATGTACGGAAGGTTTTGATCAGATTGTTTTCAAGGCTAAGAAGTCTAAATTCAAGCCCGTGCATTGCAGCACACAGGATGAAGATTGGGTAAAATATTCAATGGAATTCGGAAAAAATCCTTCAACGAAGGAAAAGGAGAATTATATCGAATACAATTCCAATAGCTATATTTCCGTTATCGATGTAACCAATAAAACAATGGTTCTGGAAGGCAATCTTATGCCTAAATTGGGATTTTCCGGTGGTAAGTTATATCTTCTTGAAAAAGTAAAATAGAACTAAGGGCTGTATTTTGCAGCCTCTGTTTTTGTAGTATCACCTGCAGTTTCTTTTCACTGTTTAAACCTTCAAAACCATGCATGATCTTAGTCCTTTCTTCGAAACAGCAATATATCCTTTGTTTGATCTTACTGATGAAGAAAAAGAAATACTCCTGGCTGAAGCAAAAATACAGCATTTGGAAAGCAACAGTTATATCATACGGGAAAACTCAAAGGCTGACAGTCTTCTTTTTCTCCAAAAAGGCATTGTCAGAAGCTTTTATTTGAAAGACCACCGGGAGATCAATACCGAATTTTTCTTTGAGCATGATTTTTTTACAGCACTGACAAGCTATCTGACTGGCGAAAAAACATCTCTTAATTTTCAATGTCTGGAAGCTTCAGAAATTATTGTTCTTCCCAAAATAGTGACAGACAGGCTTTTAAAAGATCCGAAATGGCATCAGTTCATGAATCAAATCCTTGCGAAAGAGTTTATTAAAAAATGCCGCCGTGAAAGCTCTTTCCTGCTTCAAGATTCTTATGAACGGTATCTTTATTTTCTTGAACAGTTTCCGCATTCTGAAAACAGAATTCCTCTTTTCCATATTGCTTCTTATCTGGGGATGAGTCCTGAAACCTTAAGCAGAATCCGTAGTAAAAAATTAAGGCCAATTGACTTAAGTCAAGTAAACAGGATCTGATTTTCTTCACTTTTGTCTAAATATTTTAATAATGGACAAAAGAGTACAATTTGATTTTGAAGTGTATTTTACTAATGGGGGAAGCCTTAAAGGGGAAGAATTCAGACTTGACATTACAGGAGATCATATTACAGACCAGGAACTGATTGATTATATTATTGATGATCTCCGGCTTCTAATGGCTGGTAAAGTCAATATCCTGAATAAGCAGATCATTAACGAACCCCATAAAAGAAAGACTGTAAAACAAAAACCTCCTGCGGAACGGCTGATCGATCTGAGCCACACGATTGAAGAAGGACTTATTACTTATAAAGGGCTTCCGGCGCCTCATATCTGTGATTATCTCAGCAGAACGGAATCACAAAAATTGTATGAGGAAGGAACTTCGTTTCAAATTGGTAAGATTGAAATGGTTATGAATACAGGAACTTATATCGACTGTCCTTTCCACAGGTTTGAAAACGGAAAGGATACCGCTGAGATGGAACTGGAAAAACTGGCTGAATTAGAAGCGGTAGTAATCCGGATTCCTTATACGGAGACATTGGAGATTACAGATCAATATCTCAGAAACAGGGAAATCAGAAATAAGGCAGTACTTATCCATACCGGATGGGACCGCCACTGGAACACCGAAACCTATTATGAAAATCATCCTTACCTTACACAAAGCGCGGCAGAATATCTTAAAGACTGCCAGGTAAAACTTGTAGGGATTGACTCTCATAATATCGATAACACAACAGGCAAAAGCCGGCCTGTACACACCATTCTTCTGGGCGCTGAAATAGTAATCGCGGAACATCTTTGTCATCTGGATCAGCTTCCTGATGAAGGTTTTACCTTTACAGCTGCCCCGCCAAAATTCAAAGGAGCCGGAACTTTTCCGGTAAGGGCTTTTGCTTCAGTACAACAAAACTTATAAAGAGTTTCCTTGAAAACAGCTCAAGAAATTGACAATGAAGATTATTTTAAAAACCGTTCTGCGATAAAATACCCGCTTCCCACCACCAGTAGTGGAAGTGCTATTGAGATCAGGATTAAAGGCCAGGCAAAAATTCTGAAATAGGTATATAAACTTACTGAAGAAGGGTCTTCAGGATCATAGATCACAGTCTCAGTTTCCCCAATGGCCCATGCTGAGGGATTGGTTCCTTCCGCCAGTTCAAAAGTATGCTCCATATTATTTTGCGACCGGAAGGTAAAGACCGGACTGAATACGGTTCCCTCTGATTCATATTCCCTTAATGAGGTAACGGTTGCCGTTGCCTTTTCTGCTTTTTTCAGGAATGAAAGAGTATTTTTGAAACTTAATAATGCTGCTGCAAACAGAATGATACCTGCCGCAAGGATGAGATAATATTGCCACATAGCTTTCGTTTTTTTTCTGTTCATCGTATTGCATCCGAAACAAATCTTTTGATTATCTTTCTTGTTTTCAGATTGATACCCCGAAGATACAAAGATTTATCACATCATTATTTTAACCCTGAAAAAAACAATCTGCTATCTGGTTTCTATATCTACAATTTTCTTCCCTTCCTTACCCAGATAATGGCGAACCAGCTTCTCATACACTTTATAACCATCATCAATATTGGTGAAAATTACAATTCCTTTACCTGAACCAGGTATTATGATGGCAATACATTGTGTGCCTTTATCAGCTCCACCGTGTGACAAGGCATAATCACCGTTTCCCAGGTCATATATCTCGAATCCCAGGCCGAAATATTTTTGATCTTTTATTTTCACCTGTTTTTTGATCATTTCCTGAAAAACATCCGGTTTCAGATTTTTCCCTTTCATGACCCTCACCATAAAATTCCCGTACTCTTCTACCGTGGTATGGAGATCGTCAGCGGCATTGGCTGTATTACTTTTTTCAACGAGGTAAGCTTCCCCTTTTTCATTATATCCTGTTACAAATCTTGATTCATCAGTATTTTTATCCCAAATGTAACTGGTATCCTTCATTTTGAGAGGCTGGAAGATGAATTCCTGTGCAAGCTGCTCCAATGTTTTCCCAAACTTCTTTTCCAGTGCTTTCCGAAGGTATTCAAAACCTTCTCCTGAGTATTGGTATCTGGTGCCGGGATCAAACTGAAAATTCAGCTTTTTATCTGCATTCATCCATCGCCAGTTGGGAAAACCTGTCTGGTGGCTCAGGATCATTCTGGTGGTTAATTTTTTATGCCTTGAATCGTTGGCAATATCTGGATCTGTCCAATAGGCATCAAGAGGTTCATCAAGCTTCCATTTCCCAAGACTTACCAATCGTAATACAACCATTGCCGTAACAGGTTTTGTAAGTGATGCGACATTAAACAAGGCATTATCAGGCGCTGAAATTCCTTTCCTGATCTCGCCGAAAACTTTCGCCTGCTGCAACTTTCCTCCTTCTATAATTCCTAGTCCCAGGGCAGGAATATTATTTTCTTTCAGCCAGCTTTGCATCGACTGATCGTTATCAAACATGGTTTCACTATCGGTAGTCTGCTTCGGATGATGATTAAAACTCAATGAATTTTTAAGCTTCCACTCATTATTTTCCAGCATCCATAAATGGGTAAATTTTGCTTCCCCGACTAGTTTCTCAGCTTGACTTCCCATCTTTTCATAAAACAGATGATCTCCGTTCTGAATGGCAGCATAGATCTTTCCCTCTTTATACATGGGATAGATTTCTGTGCTTTTATCAACAAGCACTCTTCTTATCTGATAGGTTTCCGGGGATTTGCATAATCCGTTTTTAAAATCAATGATAAATTTTTCCCTGCTCTCAAAGCCGCCTTTATCGTGATAAAATTCAAACTTTTCGCTTAACAGGTTTTCCATCAGTTTAATGTTGCAGGTATTGTAGCCCACAGAAAAAAACAGGCTGTCTTTCGACATAATGGTTTTATACAGAGGATCTGTTTTTTCTGTTTGTGCCTGCGTGATATTCATCAACAGCATAAAAAAAGGAAGGATGAATTTTGAAGACTTTGTCATTGTTATTTTTTTTGACAAAGATTCTACTTCATTTCCTTTTTTGGGTAAAAATGAACCCGACAAAAACCCGACAAAGTCCTGACAGGTTTTATATCATACTGAATTTCAGTCTGAAATACAGTTTTTTATTCTTATCTATCTCGGCTGCATTCCGAAGGATAATAAATACATTGGAGAGAACAATGAGGATCATCAGGATCAGGGTAAACTGTTTTCCGAACTTTAAAAAGATGCCAAGCATGAAGGTAATAGGTGCCATCACTGTCCAGATCATCTGAACAGAAATAATCTGTCTTGCAAGACTGTTTCTCTGCTTCATACTATGCATGAGAATAAGCGGCACAAAAATATTGAGTGGCGGTAAAAGAGTAAAGATGAGTGAGGAAAGGTTAATGATTTTAATGTATGAATAATTGATTGGAGCTTCCTCTTCTTTTGCTTCTATTTCAATCTCATCTGTTTCTGAAATTATTTGTGGTTGATCCTGCTGTAATTCAATCTCTTCTATTCCTAAGGCCTGAGCCAGTGCTCTGAGGGTATGTCCTTTAGGTTCTGTTCCCGATTCTATACGTTGAATGGTTCTTACAGAAATCTTTGATTGTTCTGACAGTTCTTCCTGAGTCAGGTTCTTTTGTTCTCTTATGGCTTTTAGCTTGGACATTGTTGAGGGTATTCGGAAAATATTTTGGCTAATTTACTGTTTTCATTATTAAAATCTTTTCCTAGATCCGCAGATGTTTAAATTATTAGTCTTACAAAACAAATGCATCCTGAATAGTCTCAGGATGCAGTCTCTTACCCTTCAAGCAGTTTTTCGTAGTTTTTACTTCGCTGAGGGACGTACCTTTCATATGCTGTTTCTCTTTCTACCCAGTCTGCAGGTTGCAGATAACTCAGAATAATCTTCATATCGTTTTCGCTGAAACCTTCTGAAAAGCTTTCCTTACCTTTTTTAGGTATAGCACTCGGAGGAATATTATCTTTACGGGAAGGAGCCATTTCGGGGCCTGCATATATTTTCTTTCTGGCCTCTCCTTCATCGTCTATTTCTTTTATCTTTTTTTCAAGGTTTTTAATAGTTTGACTTTGCGGACTTTCCCCACTTTCTTTTAAACTTTTAATATGATCTTCAAAAGGTTGCTTCCTTTCCCGGATTTCTTTGTTTATTTCCTGAATCTGATATTGAATAAATTTACCGGATCTTGTAGGAGGTTCTGCCAGTACAAGTCTCTCATATCCTGTTGCTTTACCAGTTCCCTCTGTAAAACCATCTCCTTTATCAAACCAGCTGGTCATTCTGTCTCCGCTTTCACTGCCTTTTTCTTCCATATACCGAACCTTATATCCCAGCATGGCCATCACTTCCAGATTACCGCTTCTGAACCCGAGATGTTTTACATTCTGAAAGTGTGTCTCAAAATACTCATACAGCTTAAACTGTCCCATACGGGTGTTTCCTCCCCATGCTTTCAGTTCCGGAGAATTTCCTTTCCAGAATTCCGTAATATTGAAAACTTTTCTTGAAGGAGACTTGCCGTTAATTTCATCAGCTGTTTCATCATATTTCTTTGCTCTTTCTTTCAGATATCCTTTATCCCCGGTAATGATAACGGCATCATACATATCTGCCACCCTGTGCACAATCTGCTTGATTCCCCAATAGCTGGTATCATGTTCTATATGGATATCACCTCCCTTTCCGCTGAAACGGGACCATAAAATTAATAGATTATTGCCGCTTGTCGGGATTCCCTGGGTTTCCAGCCATATTCTTATTGCATTATCCTGGCTCCCGTTGATGTCCCATGCGTTTCTTAATGCAGTTCTCATGTTATCAGAAAAGTTGTCCGCGATATACCGTGTGCCTTCTCCTACAGGTTTGTAGTAGTTTCTGATTATTTCTCCTCTTGAAATATTATTATCATAAATTTTTACAAGGGTGACTACCTTTTTTTTAAGTTCGCTTGCCAGCCCCGGACTCCGCACTTCGGCCACATTATGAGTATGGATCCTGCTTTCATCTATTCCGGAACTTTTGTAGAATTCTATAATAGATTTGCTATTATCATAAGGGTCTGTCATATTTCTGTCTTTATCCATTGTTGTAGAAATCAACACATGGTATCTTTCATTGTTTATTAAGGTGGCGGCAATGGCAAACATGTCTCCTGTTGCGTATCCCGGCTGCACAATGATAAAGGGAATTACTGTTTCTTCGCTGTTCTGATTATTCATAATATAATTTTAATGTTAGAATAGGTTATCAGACAAATTTCAAGGTAAAGCAAGGACTGGTATAGAGGGGAAGCTCCCATTTTCAGAAACTAGGGGTTTTCCCTTATTTGCGGATGATGTATTCGGGTTTCGGGTTTCGGGTTTCGGGTTTCGGGATTTGGGTTTCGGGATTCGGGATTCGGGGGTCCGGGATTCGAGTGTTTGAGTGTTTGGGTGTTTATCAAATTAAACTTATAAAATTGTTTTTTGGTTTATCATTATTAAAATACTATGTATTCTGTCAAAAATTCACCCATAAGAGAATTCCCTTATTTTTTAAAATTCCGTTTTTTCCCTTAATGAAGATTTATTCTGATTGCTGAAATTTGTATCAGACAAAAGAGATCAACAATCTCATCGTCAACATTTAGTTAAAAAATAGTAACCCATTAAAACCAGAATATGGCAGAAACAGTAAACACCCAGACTACAGATGCAGTAACGCAGACTAACGTTACCGTACTTGGTGAGTCTCCCGCACAGGCTATGAGTATGCTTTACCAGATGGCCACCCATGCCAGTGGAATTTCCATTCAGAATTCTGTGACAAACCAGCAGAACTTGAACCAGCTCAACCCTGCGATTGTTGCAGATGCCATTAAAATTTTAAAAGGATAATTTAAAACCTTACCATCATGAGTGAAAACAACAGTGAAACCCAACAATCCCAGGCAGCCAATGCTACCACTCCGGCGGAGAAAGCTGTAGTATTTGTGAACAGTGAGGTACTGGCTCCGCCTAAAGCTTCTCCAATGACCGGAGTAACCAAAGTAATGATAGAACAGTCTACAGGAATGATGGTTCAGGATTTACAGTCTTTTTTAAAAGGATTTGAGCAGGTAGGTCTTATTGCATTGAGCAGACTGGCTAATAATCTACTGACCTATGGAACCACTTTCGGGCCGGCGCCGGGGAGTAAAGAAACCTCTGTTCAAATGGCTGAAAATATTCAGGGCCAGGATGCAGGAAAAGGCAATGAAATGATAAAGGACTTATTCAAAATGGTAAGTGATTATGCTGAAGTAAAGGCAAAAATTTCCAATACGATCTATAATGTCAACGCGCTTCCTGTCTCAGAAGCACTTCCTTCTCCCCCATCCTATACGGAAGTTTCTGCCGAGACAGAAGATCCCGAAAAAAAAAACGGGTAGATCCGGTTCCGCAAGAAACCTGCTCAGAAACAGAAAGTATGAGAAAAAGCTTTATCACGGCTGATCACGGGGGCAAATTAGTATTAAAGTCGGTTAAACTGACACAGCCACTTGTAAAACCAGAGATCAAAGAAGCGGTAATTCCTTCGGTCGAAACTGAAGGTGATCCCAAGAAAAAAACAATAATAGCCCAGCTCATTGAAAAAATTAAAATAAATAAAAGATGAATTATTCCTCAGTAACCAAACCCGCCAAAATTTTAAATCTGGAAAGCTTAGATGATTTAAATGAAAGACTTTATCTGCTCAAAAGCAATGAAATCAGTTATCTGGACACCAAAAGTTCAGAACCTAAAAAGACGGAGCACAATTCGGAACGATTTGTATTTAATCTTCAGACATCGGACATTAATATTCAGCCGTCTTTACGACTGGTTAACTGCATCGGCAGAGGAGGCAAAAGGTACAACCATTTTCAGTCTTTTGTAGTGGAGCCTAAAGATAAATCGACAGGAATTGCCGTAATCATGGTCAAGCTGGATGATCCAAAGGTATTTTACTGCAATGTAAGAATCCTGCCTCTTACCACCCTGAACGAAATTGCAGTTCCTGATTATGATTCAAAACTTCTCACGATCAATCTTGAAAGATCAAAATGGATACTGAAATCAGATATTACGATTACTCCATCTAATACGGGTGAAGCTCAGTATTCCGTACATGATGTGGATGTAAGTGCCATTTCCGAACTGGTTACCCAGGATGAGATGGTTGCCTTAAAAAGAGAACTGGAATTTCAGGCCTCCAAGCTCATTGCCCATTATTTTCAGGAAATTCTGAGTATCATAGTAAATGAAGCTCCATCCGGCAGTAAATCTCTGATTATTCCGGATGATTATATCCTGACCCTTCCTCCGCATCAGTTAAAAGAAATGCTGACTGCCAGTGCTATTTCTGCATGTATTGCTTTAGAGATCACAGGTTACAACGTTGTAAAAGACCTCAACCGGGATTGGAAATCTGCGTCTGCATTTATTAACTATCTGCTGTAACAAGACATTTTCTTTTTTTACAATAGTATAAAACAATAAGTATGCGTAAAAGAATCCGCAAGAAAGCTCCTGCTCCCCAACCTCCGGTACCTGTAGCGGAACCTGAGATGGTGGGAAAAGAAATCATGCCTTTTGTGTTAAGACATGAAGATGAAATTATCAGCTATATCAGGGACAAAGCTGTCAAAGAGACCATGAAGTCGCTTGCCCCTCTCCTGGAAAAACTGGAAGAAGCCGTAAAACAGCACGAAGCGGCTCCTGCTCCCGTTGCTGCTCCACCACCGCCTGAAACCCCTGTCATGAATTATGAAGAACAGCTGAAAAAGCTGCAGGAAGCCTCTACAGCAAAGGTAAAGGAGAAAGAACTTAAAATAATGGAGCGGATGAATAAGCTGAATACAAGATTGGGTAATATCAAACCTTAGAACCACCAAAACGAATTAATATGAACGAAATTGATACAATCGTTACCGGAATGTCTACCGCAGTACCTCAGGCTATTTCCGCACAGGTAAGCGCACATTCCACCGGACAGATGCAAATCAATTCTGCATTGAATCAGCAACGGAATGCTATGACCGGCATCAGCCATTATGTGATGGGATTAAAAAAAATGAGTCCCAAAAATATAAAAATAAAGGAACTGGAGTCATTTAGAAAACAGCGTTTCTAATTCCTGTTCCACACAACTACGGATGCGGTTTATTTCTCTGCAAAGATGAAATCCGGTGCCCTCAGCATATATACAATCAGGTCAACATTTATTTTTGCACCGCCTTTCAGATGCTGTCGATGTACAAAAGCAATCATTCAGAATCCATCGTTAGCCCAAAGGAATCCGACATTGACAGCATACCTGCAGCAGGAATTTATTTTTAAGACAGATATTAAAAATAAGACCGCATCCTTTTTAGAAAAAATATGCTTTAAACTCGCGCAGATTTTACAGACAGGGGTTTCAGCCATTGTATTCAGAGCCATCCTTCAGAGCCAATTTATTCATAACCTGTCTATACCAATGTTTTTGAAACGCATTGATCTGCAGGATCTGTGGTGAGTTTAAAACCCAGATATAAACTAGTTTACTTCAATAATTTATTAACCGAGATCCGATCTCAAAAAAACAATTACCATTATGCCAGTTAATGAACAAATCACAGACGCAGTAACACAATCGAACGTAAAAGTAGTGGGAGAATCTCCTGCAATGGCACTAGCCAACGTGTATCAATCTGCAGCCCATTCTACAGGAATCATGTTTGAAAATGCGGTAAACACGCAAAATCAGCAGAATATTTTAGGCCAGGCGGCAACCACTCAGGGAATCCTGCAGATCTATAGCCTGGACACTGTAGCAGACGCAGTATCTATGGCTAAGATTCTTAAGCCTTAATTTTTAAACTTTTTAATAAAAGTAACCACCTCAGCCGGAAAGCCCGGTTGTTTTTAACCCAATAAATCATCATCATTATGCCAGTTAATGAACAAATCACAGACGCAGTAACGCAGTCTAACGTAAAAGTAGTGGCAGAGTCTCCTGCAATGGCGTTAAGTAATGTGTATCAATCTGCTGCACATTCTACAGGAATTATGTTTGAAAATGCGACCAACGCTCAAAATCAGCATAATATTGTTACCCAGGCAGCCACTACACAGGGTGTAACTCAAATCTACAGCAAAGATACCATCGCTGATGCGCTTTCTATTGCTAAAATTCTTAAACCTTAATCATATTTTGCCTACCGCAAAATAAATTAACCCGCCGGAAAACCCGGTAATTTTAATCAAAATAAACAATAATCATTATGCCAGTAAACGAAAAAATCACAGACGCAGTAACGCAATCCAACGTAAAAGTAGTAGCAGAATCTCCTGCAATGGCTCTAAGTAACGTATATCAGTCAGCAGCACATTCTACAGGAATCATGTTTGAAAATGCAATCAACACTCAAAACCAGCAGAATATTGTTACCCAGGCAGCCACTACCCAGGGAGTAACTCAAATTTACAGTCTGGATACGATAGCCGATGCGGTTTCTATTGCTAAAATCCTTACTCCGTAATCACTTTTTTTACGAACCTATTATAATCAATTATCCGAACAGCCGGAAACTCCGGTTGTTTTTTAACCTCAATAAACAATAATCATTATGCCAGTAAACGAACAAATCACAGACGCGGTAACGCAATCCAACGTAAAAGTAGTAGCAGAATCTCCTGCAATGGCGATGGCCAACGTATACCAATCAGCAGCTCATTCTACGGGAATTCTTTTTGAAAATGCAGTGAATACCCAGAACCAGCAAAACATTGTTACTCAGGCGGCGACTACACAAGGTATTGCACAGATCTACAGCCTGGATACTGTGGCTGATGCAGTTTCAATCGCTAAAATCCTTAATCCTTAATTCGTTTTTGCGAATAGCTTAAATACATTATCCGAACAACCGGAAATTCCGGTTGTTTTTAACCCAAATAAACAATAATCATTATGCCAGTAAACGAACAAATCACAGACGCGGTAACGCAATCGAACGTAAAAGTAGTAGGAGAATCTCCTGCAATGGCTTTGGCCAACGTGTATCAATCTGCAGCACATTCTACAGGAATTATGTTTGAAAATGCAGTGAATGCACAAAACCAGCAGAACATCTTAGGTCAGGCAGCCACTACACAGGGTGTTATCCAGATCTACAGCCTGGATACTGTGGCAGATGCCGTTTCTATTGCTAAAATATTACATCCTAAATTATAGTGTTTTTTTAGATTTCTTGTGATCAGGGAGTACTTTGAAGTGCTCCCTGATTCTTTTTGGATCAGACTATTTATCGAACAATATAATTTCATCCGGATCTATTACCTTATTCTGTACGGCATAAATAACAAGTCCTGCCATATTTTTCACGCCGGTTTTGATCATGAGATTGGTCTTGTGGGTTTCTACTGTTTTGGGTGAAATAAACAGAGAATCTGCAATTTCTTTGGTGCTCAGCTGCTGGCAGACCAGTCTTAACACATCAACTTCCCTGTCTGTGAGTTCATTTCTGGAAAACGCGTGAAACTCCGGAAGTTTATTGGAAAGCTGGGTTCTCATCACATCGATCTGATCATTGGAAAAGTAATGCCCTGTATGATAAACCGCCTTCATAACGGATAATAATTCCTCCAGTTCAATTTCTTTAGGCAAAAAAGCATGCGCTCCCAGCTTCAGCATCTGCCCCATGAATGAGCGGCGGTAGAAGCTGGTAAGAACAATGATTTTTGTTTTACTTTCTTTTTGAGCCAGTTCGGCCAGTACTTCAAGACCGTCACCGTTGGCCATCCTCAGATCCAGAATCAGGATATCTAAAGAAACAGAATCCTTTTCTTTAAGAAACTGATATCCTCCTGTTGAGGTAAGTACAACCTGATAATCTCCATTATTTTCAATATAATTTTTCAAAAGCTGTACAAACAGCAGATCATCATCTACAATTCCGATTTTAATTTTTGAGTGTTCCATGTTTATTTTTTATTGTAATGCCATACAGGCAATGAATTTTGTGCCTTTTTCAGGCTGGGTTTTAAGTTTATAGATGGCTTTAATTTTTTGAGCTCTGGACTGAATATTCTTCAGCCCGATCCCTCCTGAATGGTTTTCAATAGCGAACCCACGGCCGTTATCCTCTATGGTTAATATTAAATAGTTCAGAGAGATTCTCAGTGAGACATCTACTCTGGTAGCTTCAGCATGTTTTAAAATATTGGTGATCAGTTCCTGAACAATTCTGAAAAGATTTAGTTTTACAGGGTTGCTGATCGGAGTTCTTATCGTCATATGACTGAAAACGACCTCTATATTTTTATTGATCTGATCAAGATAATCTGCAATTAAATCTTCCAGTTCTATCTCATCGAGATCAGGCGGCGTAAGATTATGAGATAACTCCCGGATCAGTTGCATCGATTTTTTTAAATCACGATTCAATTCTTCCGGTTTTTTATCATTGATATTCAAACGGATAAGATTCAATTGTGAGATAATATTATCATGAAGTTCTTCTGCCAGCCTTTCTCTGTCCTGTTCCTGTAACAGCAGCATATTTTCCCGATATTCTTTTTGGGTGTTCCGGACCAGCCTTGAGACTTTCTGTTTATTTTTCTTTATACTTTTCAAGTAATTAATTACCAATAATGTAATGAATAATGTTGTTAAAAAAAACAGTCCAATACCAATCCAAATCCATAGAACTATCTGATCCTGATTTTCCCAACGCCCCATCCCAGATTAATAAAAGCAAGATAAAAAGACAATAGCAGAATGCCTCTAAAAAGCCAGACAGGAGCTACCCAGTTCAGATGATTGCTGATTAAAAAATTAAAGGTAGTGGAGATGATACATTCTATAGAGAAAAACAGAAAAACGATGATATTCACAATAAACAGATCTCTGTTTACCCTACCTTCCCTGATAATTTTCATGAAATAAGAGGCCGCATAACTACAAATAATAATACTGGTGATAATGTTGAAATAAAAAGTAACCTTTGTATCATTCTGAACATACAGCACATTGGTAATCAGCACCAGTACAGCATAACAGTAAATCATCCACCTTAATTGACGGGAAAGCCGGATATAATAATTGCTGTAAATCACAGTAAGGATCATCAAACCAAAAAACTGGCTCAATATATAATTATAAGTATTGAGTGTATTTAATTTCATCAGCCGGTCTGTTAAATCCGTCAGCTCCAGCATCAATTCTCCTGAGAGCAATATAATCACAGGAAGTTTTGTTTTGATCCCTTCCCTTATCAATACAATCAATCCGGCACATAAGACGAGATTAATTATAATTTGTAAATAAAGAGATAAACTATTATACGACAACACTGGTACTTTGCTTCAGAAGTTGATAATCATTAAGAGTATCAATAATCGTAAAGGGAGGTCTTGGAGTGGAATAATTTTCAGCAGTCTCGCTCATATGATTGATGGCAAGACTTTTCACGGTAATGATTTCAATATGATAAGGGAAGTCGGGATCTTTTCTTTCCAGATCATCTGTAAGTCCAAAGAAACTGGTACAGGTCTGTCCTGCGGTAATTCCAATATTCATATAATCTGAAAACGGAATGGAAATCAATTGAAAAATATCTTCTGTTTTCTGAGCCTGCAGCCAGGAAGTCCCGAACATATTCCATCTGAAGTTACGGTTAATGGCTGATTCAGCAGTAATGGGAGGAACATCTAGCACAATATCATTGCTGCTTTGTATTTTTGATTCACTGAATTCTACTAAGAAATCTTTAACGAGAATGGTATTGAAATGAGCATCTTTATCACTTTTAGAATCGATCAGGAAAAATTTCAGCTTACCTTCATGAATACCCACATAGGCATGAATCATTTGGGGTTCCGTGGTTCCCAGATTTTTTTTCCATAGTTCAATGTCTTCGCCTGAAACGCTGAAGTGGGTTCCCTGATTCAAATAATTCAAAATTTCTGCTCCATTGGTATCAATTCCATTTTTGTAAGAATCAATAAGATTTTTCCATTTTCTGATAGCTTCAAAGATGTTTTCAGTAGTCATGATAATATTTATTTGTGAATGATAATTATTTTATGCGTTGAAATTTACAAAAAAAAGAGACTGATATTCCTTTTTAAATCACATTCAGGTGGAAAATAAAATTTAATTGAATAAAAATGAATTTTTCTTCTGTCTCTGATAAAATTAAACAGGAAACACCTATTATCTTTGCACCGGAAACCTTCTCATTTAAATAAGAACTGTCATGATTCCATTCCACGAGCTACTATTTTTCATACTGGCTGCACTCATTTTAGTCATCAGCCCCGGTCCTAATATGATTTATCTGATTTCAAAGTCAATAACACAGGGGAAAAAGTCCGGATTTATCTCATTAGCCGGAGTCGTATGTGGATTTTTATTCCATATCATCATGGTTTCATTTGGTCTTACCGCTGTTTTGCTGGCTGTTCCACTCGCTTATACCGTTCTTAAAACCCTGGGAACGGTCTATCTTTTATATCTTGCTTATCAGGCTATCAAACCCAAAAGCAGAAATATTTTTGATGTTGATTCAAATGGTGCTCATGATAGTCCCAAGAAGCTATTCACCATTGGTTTTTTAACGAATGTACTGAATCCGAAAGTGGCTGTTTTTTACCTGTCTTTCTTTCCTCAGTTCATCAAACCAGAGTATGGCTCAATATTGACCCAAAGTCTGGAACTAGGGATCATCCAGGTTCTGATCAGCTTCAGCATCAACTTTATCATTGTATTAACAGCTGCAAGAGTTGCTGTATTCTTTTCCAATAATCCGGTCTGGATAAAGGTCCAGAAATGGTTTATGGCCAGCGTATTAACTTATTTAGCCATAAAAATGGCATTTTCAAAAGCAAAATAGAATCCGGAACAGGTTTCCTTCTGCTCCGAATTCCGGTGTATATTCATATAAAATCTGACTTGAAGAAAGCATCATGATTATGCACCGCGAATTTGAGATTAAAATCCGGGATGTAAAACCGTGAAAATACGTAATTTTACCATTCCGTATTATCCTCATCACAACAGGTTTAAAAGATGAAACAAACCATTCCCACCTATGATTTAAATGGTATTACCCATCATCAGTTCCATATCAAAAGGATGGATAAACAGCCTTATGATTCAGGGGATATTCTTCTGGACAAAGGTATACACCGGGACAGTCATTATATTTTCACCTGTATGGAGAGCGGTCATGTGAGAATGATGGTTGACTTTAAAACTATTGAAGCGAAAGAATCCACTATTTTCTGTGTATTGCCGGGACAGGTACATCAGGGGCTTCTCATGAAAGAGGTCTGCGGATGGTTTGTAGCGGTAAAAGCAGAACTTGTTCCGGATTCTGTACGTTCTTTTTTTGATGAATCTCTGGGTGAAATACTACCGCTGTCTTTGGATAAGAACCTTGTCAAAAACCTCAATACGACAGCCGGCCTACTTCATGCTTCATATACGAACGAAATGCTTTCCACTAAAGAAGGATTTCTCATTGTTCAATCACTGCTTAATGCCTTTCTCGGAATGTTTGCCCAGTTGTATTCTCAGAAAAGTACTTCTCCGGCTTCAGAGGAAAACCGTGCTTTACAATTAACCAGAGCATTCAGGACTCTTGTCCGGAAAAATTTCAAAACCATGAAAAGTCCATCTGAATATGCAGAAATTTTGAACATTACAAGAGGATATTTAACGGAAACGGTTCGTGAGGTCACAGGAAAGCCTGCACAACACTGGATTCATCAGGAAATTTTAATCGAAGCCAAAAGATTGCTGGTCTTTACCAATCTCAGTGTAAAGGAAGTGGCTTATGAACTGGGATACTGTGATCATACCTATTTCAGCCGTTTGTTTTCCAAACTGGAAGATCAGTCTCCATCAGAATTCCGGAATCAACACCAATAGATATTTAACCACGAATAGTCCAATTAATTCCCCGAAACCGCTATCGCTATTTTCTGATTTTGCAACGTCCTTTGCAATAAAAATGATTTATGCCAAGCCTACCAAAATGGGTCAATGACACCGTAGAAAATGTCTGGTCCTCCAAATTTAAAGAATGTACCGTTAGCCATATAGAACAGATTACCAATGATCTCCGACTGATACGCTTTGAAACAGAATTAGAGAATGTTCCTTATGAACCTGCCTATGCCATCGGAATAAGAATCAACGACAGGGATTTCCGTAACTATTCTCCTTTTAATTTTAACAAAGAAGCAGGAACTTTCGATGTTTTGTTTCATTTGCATGACAGGTCTGCTGCAGGAAGTCATTTTGTGACCGGACTGACAAAAGGAGATTCCATAAAACTTTTAATGCCCAGAGGAAAACAATTCTTTACTCCAGGTGCCCGGATTCATTTTTCTCTGGGAGATGAAACATCATTGGGAAGTTCTCTTTCGATCAAGGAAGCGGTGGAGGAATCCGGTTCTTTATTTATTTGCCTTCATGAGCTGGATGATTGCTCTGCTCTTGAAAAGCTCAGCTTATATGGCTATCACTGTCCTAAAAACAATACCATGAGAATGATTGAAGCTTTGAATGATTTTCTGCTGGAAGAAAAAGAATCCATCTCTGATGATGAGGTTATTTTTTATCTCACAGGAAACGGAGGACGAATGTCTCTGATCAGAAAATTCCTTAAAGCCAGAGGCGTTTCCCCGAAGTGCATCAAATCACAAGCCTACTGGATGGAAGGGAAAAAAGGACTGTAAAATTGAGCAGCAAAAGTGTTTTTACTTTAATAATGATAACTTTATCTGATAATAAAAGACATTATTACCGGATAAAGTTATCATTCTCCGTTACCTAAAAAATAAGGTGCAAACTATTTATGCTTCTTTCCTAATTCCTTCACTTTTCTAAGCCATTGAGTCCTCTGTTCATCTTTAGAATTCCTGATAATACCTACGTAAGTCACCTTCACCGGTTTTACCCCACAGTATTCTAAAATAGATTTTCTAAGCTGATTGACGCTGGGTCTTCCGAAAAACAGACGGTAATACCATCCCGGTTGGTCTAATGTTGTTATGATATGGGCTGTTTTACCTTTTAAAAGCTTGTCCCACCATACCGAATTTTCCCGGTATTTATAAGCCATTCCCGGTAAAAAAAGCCGGTCTATGAATCCTTTCATTAAGGCAGGAAATCCGCCCCACCAAACCGGATGTACCCAAACGAGATGATCTGCCCACTGAATAATTTCCCAGGCTTTCAGTAAATCCGGCTCAAGCTCCATTCTTTTCTGGTATCCAAACTGTAAATTGGGATTAAAGTTGAGATCCCGTATAACGATTTCCCTCACTTCCGCTCCTGTTTCTGAGGCTCCCAACCTGTAAGCTTCTGCCACCCCAAAATTGAAGGAATCTTTATTGGGATGTCCGTTGATAATAGCTATTTTTTTCATGATTTGACATTAATATTGATAGAATCATAGGCATTAAGCTGTGCCATTAATGATAAAGGATCATGAAGCTGATGGCTGAAATACACCTTGTTTTCATGAGGATTTCTCAACAGTTCTTCGGTGTGCAGAACAGCAGATAAAGCGGTCAGTTCCGCCTGTCCTTTTTCACTCTGCAAACTCAGTTTCTTTTGTCCTGACGGATCATCGACTACAATTTCAAAGACCGCCTGATCTCCGTTTCCACTTGAACCAAAAATCATTTTTCTTTCTTTTAAAGACAGAATATTGTAGATTCTTAGATATTGAAATGCTCCCAGCAGCCAGGTTATGAATTTTGAATTGTAGGTCATCTTCACACTCACATCGGAAATTCTTTCCACTTTGTTGAGAATATACAGATCCGGCACATCAAAATTATAGGCAGTTCTATGGCCGATTCCATAAGAAAAATTGAAGGTTTCCGTATCAAGAAAATGCCGTATAGAAACCGGTTTATCGTTCTTATAATGCACAAAAGGAACGGCTACATTTTCTGCCATAAAGTGAGCTGAACTCTCGCCTGCAAGATCCTTTACGGAATAATAGACAAACAGTTTCACCTCATTAATATCACCGGAATCTGACAAGGTATTGACTAATCCCGGAACAATTCCGCCCATCCAGCCTGAACTGAAAACAATTCTGCTGTTAACATCTGATTTACCGGCAATATCATAAGCCTTCACCAAAGCCGGAGTAGGTTTTGTAATATCCAGATAGTCTATGTGGTGATCAATCGCAAAACGAAGTACATGATCTTCTTTATCATTCACGGAAAGGATAATGAGATGTATTTTTTTCTCTGAGATCACTTTAAACGAGGAAGGATCTGTGACATCGATCTTCAGGTCTTTATCTGTTTTTCCACCTTTTCTCCCTCCGATAAAAACAGTAAGATGAGGATTTCTTGATTTCAAAATCCGGGAAATTGTTTTACCTACCAATCCATTTCCTCCAATTATAAGAATATTTTGCTCCATAACTTTTTTTGACAAAAGTAGAGCGCTGCTGTTTCAATAAGCAGGACAAATGTCTAAAAAGAAATTTCCTTTCTGATGCGGCTCAGGTGACGTTGCGTAATGCCGAGATAGGAAGACAGATACTGCAATGGAATGTTTTGAATATAATCAGGATGATTCTTTAACAGTGTTTGATAGCGCTGGGCTGCGCTGTCTCTCTGCAGCTGAAAAAACCGTGATTCCAGTTCAAGATATTCCTGCTCTGCAATTATTTTTAAAAACTTTGTCCAGTTAAGACTGTTCTGAACCAGCTCATCTACCGCATCTTTTTTAAGAATAATCAACTCAGCATCAGTAATAGCCTGCATACTTTCTTTGCTTGGGCATCCGGAAACAAATGAGGAATAGGCAGCGATCATATGATTGGGAAACCGGAAACAATACGTCATATCTTTTCCTTCATCAGAGGTGTAAAAGGAACGAAAGATACCGGACTTCACCAATCCTACTTCCTTGCAAAGCTCTCCTTCCTGTATGAAATAATCATTTTTGCTGATATGCCTGAATTCGGAATGCTTCAGAAATTCTTCAATTTCATTTTCTGAAAACAGATTAAAGCTTCGGAAATAGTCACGTTCCATTATATATATCAAATAAGTTTCAGCGAAAATAAATAAAAAGATGGAGGAAATGTTGTTTATAAACGCAGAGTTTTAATTTTTGCAGAGTTTTAATGTAAACAGGCAAAGACGGAGACTGTCTCAAAAGTGAAATAATTTGGTCTATGTCATTGACTACGTCGAATCTTCGATTTCTGACGAAGGAAGAATCTCATTAATAAACAAATACATGAGATTCTTCACTACATTCCTGAACTGCGTTCGCAGACTTTCAGTCTGTGTTCAGAATGACACTTTTGTAGCAACCACTTTTTAAGCAGGAGCATATTGATAAATTTCAATTGAAAACAAAAAAAATCATCTCAGGACGAGATGATCTACCGTTTTGAATTTACTTGAGTTATTTATGAAGATATGAATGATGTTTTGTTGTAACAAAGATAGGTGAACCTTATTTTTTATGCATCAGTGGAATCCCTGTAATTATATCCGTAAAAATACGGTTTTATAAAACGAAAAGCCCTGCAGGAAATACCTTACAGGGCTTTTGGATTATCTAACAATATTCAGTTTAATGTTTATCATTCAAGGTTTAAAGTAATGATTGTCATCTGCTTTCACCTTTGAATCTTTATTAAAGAGGGCTTACCAGTTGAAGGAACCATTCTTTAACTTCTCCATCTAAATGTGGAGCAAGCTTTTCTTCACAAGTTTTATGGTAGCCATTCAGCCATGCGATTTCGCTTTCTGAAAGGATTTCTTTTACCACTGTATCTTTGAAGAACGGGCAGAATGTTAATGTTTCAAATTCATAGAATGTTCCGTGAATTGTTTTCTCTGCTTCTTTTACTGCAATCAGGTTTTCATGACGAATTCCATAATGACCTTCCAGATAGTAACCCGGTTCATTTGAACAAACCATTCCCGGAAGAAGTTCCTGAGGGTTCAGATCTTTTCTGATATTTTGCGGCCCTTCGTGTACATTCATGAAGCTTCCTACCCCATGTCCTGTTCCGTGGTTGAAATCTTTACCTTCCATCCATAGCGGAAGTCTTGCAATAGCATCAAGGTGCACTCCTTTTGTTCCTTTCGGGAATTTCACCATGGATAAACGGATCAATCCCTGTAGCACCAATGTCGAATTTCTTTTAAACTCTTCCGAAGGAGTTCCTAAGGCAAAAGTTCTTGTAATATCTGTAGTTCCTTCAAGGTACTGGCCTCCTGAATCTACCAGGATTGTTTCCTCGTTGGTCACTTCTTTGCTTCCTTCTTTTTTGGCAGAATAGTGCATGATAGCACCGTTATCTTTATATCCTACGATAGATCCAAAGCTCTCTCCTACAAAGTTTTCACCTTCTGCACGGAATTCTCTCAGTTTTTGTCCGATAGAATACTCATTCATGGCTTCTTTTCCTGCATTGTGCGTTAGCCAATAAAGGAATTTCACCATGGCTACTCCGTCTCTTACCATTACTGTTCTGAAACCTTCCAGTTCAGCCTCATTTTTCTGGGCTTTCATAAGATTCCCCGGAACCGGAGCTTTGATAAACTGATTGTCTGATTTTAATGTTTCAAAAATCTGTTGGTTGCTGTTCGGAGAAACCAGAACTTTTTCGTTTTTGAAAGTCTTCAGATAATTGTAAAATTCTTCGTAAGGCATCATTTTCACAAAGGAATCATCCATTTGTTTTCTCGCAGCCACTTCCATCTTTTCTAATCCTGTGAACAGAACAGCGTCGTTTTTAGTAATCACAATGTATCCTAAGAATACAGGATTACTTTCTACATCACTTCCTCTCAGGTTCAGTGTCCATGCTACATCATCAAGACTTGAGATAATGTGTACGGTAGCTTCCTGCTCTTCCATTTTCTGGCGGATCGCAGCAATTTTATCGGATACTGATTTACCGGCTCTTTCTACCGGATGTACAAAAATCGGGTTAGCAGATGGAGTTCCTCTGTCTTTCCATACTTCTTTTAAAAGCGGAATATCTGACAGCGTAATATTTTTGGAGTTGAATTTTTGAGAAAGCAGTTCCCAGTTGGCATGAGAGGCTGCAACAGCATTTACCGCCACTTTACCGCCTGCAGGAATTTCTGAAATAATCCAGTCGATATAATTGGGAGTTCCTTCCATTCCATCTTTGAAAAGATCAATTCCGGAACCTTCCAGCTCTAAAGCAGCTTGTGTAAAGTATCTTCCGTCCGTCCAAAGTCCGCCTTTATCTTTGGTAATCACCACGAAACCGGCAGAACCTAAGAAACCTGACAGCCAAGCTCTCTCCTGCCATTCTCCAGGAAGGTATTCGCTCATATGCGGGTCTGCAGAATATACTATAAATGCATCAACATTATTTTTCTGCATTTCTTCACGAAGCGCAGCAACTTTTTCCTTTGAAGTCATTCTTTTTATTTTTAACCACCGAAAGTTACAAAAAATTTGATGTCTGAAAGGTAAATCTACCCGCTATTTTGCTTTATAATTCTTTATTGTCAAAGAGGTCAGTAAAAAACCAACCACTAAATATATTTCATAAAATACATCATTTTTAAGTAAAAAAAACTACCACATTATCAAAATAATAAATTTTTGGAAAGATTATTGCTACATTTTATTGCATGAAACAGCAAAACTACAATAACCACAGGAAATTTTATCCGCCACATCATTTTATTTATCTTCCATTGCTAATAATATTGGAGATTTTAGGAATTTACAAAATCTGGGATGACCCGGGAAATAAGCTGATCTGGATACTGTTTTCTGTCGTGATTTTTTTGCTTTTTTACCTGGCTTTGATGACAAGGCAGTATTACGCGCTGGGACTTCAAAACCGTATGGTGATACTGGAGTTTAAACAGCGTTATTTCGAGATCTTCAATAAAAGGTCTGATGAAACTGCTGAGAAACTGAAATTCGATCAGATTGCTGCCCTGAGATTTACGTATGATGATGAATTCAAAGAGCTTTTATACAGGGCACTTCATGAAAACATCTCAGGAGATGAAATTAAAAGGTCTATCAAAAAATGGAGGGCTGACCGACTCAGAATTTAACACACCAACAAAATATATACCTATGAAAAAATGGAGCTTTTACAGTATTATACTGTTAAGTATACTGACATTAACAAGTTGTGAAGCCGTAGAAACAATTTTTAAGGCAGGAATGTGGTGGGGAATAATCATAGTCTGTGTGATAGTAGGGATTATTTTACTGATTTTTTCGAAGGGTAAAAACTCTTAACCATGCTTTATGGAGAAGAATACAGATTTGGAGATCATTTCTCACCTTAAGCCTTCAAAAATTGTTAAAATAATGAAGGATCCGGAAGCTTCTGCAAAGGCGGTACATCTCGTATATACCACCGATGCGGAAACCGCCGGAATTACCCGTAAGAAAACCGGAAAGAAATATTCCTATTATAAAGACGGCGAAAAAATAAAGGATAAAGAAGAAATTACCAGGATCAATAAACTGGTCATTCCGCCTGCCTGGGAAAATGTATGGATCTGTGCTCTTGACAACGGCCACCTTCAGGCCACAGGCTTTGATGTAAAGCAAAGAAAGCAATACCGCTACCACCCTCTGTGGAGTGCTTTAAGAAATCATACAAAATTTTACAGAATGCTTCAGTTCGGGTATGCATTACCGGACATCCGTCTGCATATAGAACAGGATCTTGCCCTGAGAAATTTTGAGAAACGAAAAATCCTTGCCTTAATTGTAAGCCTTATGCAAAGAACCAATATCCGTATCGGGAATAATGTATATGAAAAATTATACGGTTCTTTTGGTCTGACCACATTAAAGGATAAACATGTAAAGGTAAAAGGACAAAAAATTTCTTTTTCTTTTAAAGGAAAGAAAGGTATCATGCATCAAATCGACCTCAGGAGTCCAAGGCTGGCAAGGCTTATTCAGAAATGCAAGGATATTCCCGGGAAAGAACTTTTTCAATATTTTGATGATGAAGGAAACCGTCATTCTGTAGATTCCGGGATGGTGAATGAGTATATCAAAGAGATCAGTGGTGAAGATTTTACAGCAAAGGATTTCAGAACATGGTCCGGAACCGTAAGTGCCCTGATCGCTTTTAAAGAAATCGGATATGCAGAAAACGACAGTGAATATAAAAAGAAGGTAAAAGAAGCCCTGGACATCGTGGCAGAAAACCTGGGAAATACATCGGCTGTCTGCAGAAAGTATTATGTTCATCCTTTAGTCATCAACCTTTATGAGAATAATACCATCAAAAAATATCTTGATGAACTGGAAGTGATAGAAGAAAATGACGGAAAAGCCGATCTTACAAAAGAAGAAAGACTGGTGCTGAAGATCCTGGAAAATGAAAAGATGTAAGGGAGACCAATCAATAATAAATAGTGAATTTGCTTCGCAGTGAATTTTTTATTCTGTACTTCAGCATCATTGACTATTCACTTGCGCAGCAAAAATTAACCATTGACATTACACAAATTCGATTCTTTATATCAGACTGAAATCCTGCTGTTATTCAAAAACTGAACCCTGTATTCCTTTGGCGTAATTCCTGCAATTTTTTTGAAAAGCTGGGTAAAGTGGGATGCGGTATGGAAATTCAGTTCATAGGCAATTTCTGCAATATCTTTACTGGAGTGAAGCAATGCTTTGCTGTAATTGATATCAATCTCATTGATCCATTGTTTTGGTGATTTTTGAGTAACTCCTTTGACACATTTATTCAGATAACTTTCCGTAACGGACAGTTTATCAGCATAAAAAGCTACTCTTTTTTCTCCTACATGATATTTAAACAAAAGATCACGGAACTGAAGAGACAGTTCCATGGGGCGTGTTGCAGATTTGTGATGGGTATCAGAATCTGTGCTCAGCATTTTGATCAGAATCAAATGAAGCATTGTCACCACTACATCATTGATATTGAGATTATTCAACCATAATTCCTGTTCCATAATCGGGAGAAGCTGTGTAATGGTTCCATACGTCAGGCTGTCCAGATTCAGGAAGGGAGTCATGAAGAAAATACTGCTTTTATGTTTGGGCAGTTCCTGTTCAGACAAAATATTATTTTCATAGGCAAGGAAGAAACCTTCAATATCGTCTGACAGCTCTACGGTTGCGGTGATTGTTCCTTGTTTAATAAAGATGACGCCTCCTTTTTCCGCATGATATTCTTTATTTTCAAGGTACTGTCTGATATGCCCATTAGTAACGAAAATAATAAAATTAAATGTAGTACGATACGGAATGACCGGCATCAGAATACCTTTAAGATAATTCTCTATCCGATAGAGCTGTATATCAGCATTATTGGCTAATATCTTTTCCGTAATATTCGGCAGAAAAAGCTTTTTATATTGAAAATTGGATAGTACTTCCATATCCTTGTTATGATTATTTAAAGTTATACAAAATATTTTAAAGCAAAGGAGGTAAGTAAGAGAGTGAAAAAGCTAAAGTGTAAGTAGTAAAGACCCCGAAACCCGTATCCCGAAACCTATAATTTACTCTCTTCAACCCTTCTACTCTCAAACTCTCTCACCCTCTCACTCTACTACTCTCCCACTCTCCTGTTTAGAACTTATAATACACGCCTACTCTTACTCCAAAAGGGCTTCCCGGTGTATAGGTAAGATCTGTAATAGGCTCTGCTTCTCCTTTTAACTGTGTTTCTGTGGCAAACTGAGCTTCGTTCCATTTTACATTGAAAAGATTGTTCAGCTGAACATTCGCTCCCCATTTCTGACGGTTATAAGAAAGCATCAAATCATTTACAAAATAGGCTTTCGTTCTGATGCTGTTATCCTCTACAGCGGGTCTTGCTCCCAGATATCTGTACTGAAGTCCCAGAGAAAAGCCATTCAGGAAATCCCAGTTGACAGATCCTGTACTGGTGACTACCGGAGCCAACGGAACATAATCCTGGCCTTTTTCTTCTTCGGTAAATCTGGCGTGGGAATAATTGATATCTGCATTCAGGTAAAAGTTTTCCAACGGCTGGAAACGAACACCAAGATCAGCCCCGAAACGTTTTGATTTTCCGGAAGGCTCTACTACTGCATCATCTCCCACATACATAAATTCCTGCTGAAGATCCATATACCATAATGCCGGAGTAATGATCAAGGATTTGAACGGGTGTAATCTCACCCCGAAATCCGCACCAATAGAATATGGAAGGGTATTTTCGCTCTTATTGGGAACAACTACTCTTAGGTCATTGGAGTGAAAGCCCATTCCTGTTTTCAGAAACCACATCACATTGTCATTCTGAGCATAGGAGAAATTCAGTTTGGGGCTTAATCTTGTTGCTTCTTTTGACTGTCCGGAAGGTAATTGCTCCACATCCAGCAGATTGTGCATATTAAAGATAAAATGATCCACTCTCAAAGCCGGATTAATGGTCCATTTTCCGGTTTTCCAGATCAATCCTGAATAGGCATGAAGATTGGTTTCTGTTCCTGTCACATCTGACAATCTGTCCAGCAGAAGGTCTCTGTGATAAACATGATTAAGCTGCAAAGTATTAATATCATCATTTCTTAATCCGATTCCTGAAGTCCAGTTTAAAGAACTGTTGACAAAGGAAAAAGTCTTTGTATACTTTACTTCAGCACCGTAAATATTTCTTCCATCCGTCTGCTGAATTTCGTCTCCATGCTCTTTATCCTTTAAATTGAAAGTGAAATCAGAATACAGGTTGAAGTTGTATTTTGAATAAAAGGCCATGGCATCAATCTGCTCGGAAGGAGAAATAATATGCTTGAAATTCATCTGAAGGTTTGTTCTGGAAGTTTTCCCGCCTTCTGTGGGATCTATACTTCCCCATCTGCCGATGATTCCTTTATCTACAGCACGTTCCGGAATCTGCCCGGAAGCATTCCATGAAGAATTGAATGTTGAAAACTGGATGTTGAAATAGTCTTTATCCGTAAGCCACTGATTGTATTTCCCGAAGATATTAACTCGGTTAAAATTCTGTTTCACATCAAAAGGGCCGTCTGTATAATTATATTCTGCAGCTATATAGGCATTTTTTCTTCCCAGATCATCATGCAGAATATTGAACATTCCCAATACTCTTTTTGAATTGAAAGAACCTCCTTCCAGTTTAATCATACTGTTTTTCAATCCATTATACGTCTGAAAGTCAACATATCCTGCTGTATTAAAGTCTCCGCGATCCATGTAATAAGCTCCTTTTCCAAAATCAATATTATTAACGGTTTCAGGAATCACAAAGTGCAGATCAGAATATCCCTGACCATGGGCATGGGAAACAATATTCACAGGCATTCCGTCTACATTGACGCTTACGTCTGTACCATGATCGGCATCAAATCCTCTTAAAAAAAGCTGTTCTGCCTTTCCTCCTCCGGCATGCTGAGCAATAAAAAGTCCCGGAACTTTTCTCAACAAATCCTGCGCTGAGTTAACCGGAAATTTATTCAGATCAACCTTTGTAATAGCAGACAGAAATGAACTGTGATTGATGGCTACTTCAGAAATCTGAAAAGGTTTATGCTGTAAAAAAATAACTTTATTTTTATCATCATCATTGGTCACTACCCATTTTACCTCATCGTATCCCTGACGGCTGATCACAAGGGTATCAGGAAGGGATTTTACAGAAACGGCAAATGTACCGTTTGTTCCCGTATGGGTATGGCTGTTTCCGTGGTCGTATTTTACCAAAGCATCTGCAATGGGAAATTTATCATCTGCATCTTTGATCAACAACTGTTTTTCTGCTTCCTGCGCCATCATTTTTCCACTGAATGCCATAGCCAGAAATACGGCTGCTATTTTTGTTACTTTCATTTTTTAGTTTAATTATATTTAAATTTTAGAAGTTAGAAACTAGAAGTTAGAAGTTAGAGGAATGTCAATAGTGAATTTTGCTTCGCAAGTGAATTGTCAATCATTGTGAAAAAACTTTAAACTTTAAACTTTAAACTTTAAACCTTGGACGTTCTTACTCTCCAACCCTCCAACCCTCCAACTCTAAGACTCTCCAACTTTTTTATTTTTTGTTTTAAGAAATACTTTTTGAATCAAAAGTGTAATCCATGTTCCGGCTACAAATGGGAAAGTAAATACTCCCCCCACAATATCCAGGCAGTGATTGTCTATTAAAAGATCATCAATCGCAATGGTGATAAGAACGGCGATCAAGACCCACAAACCATCCGTTTTTTTGATTCCGGAAAAAGCAATTGCGGAAAGCACTGCATTAAATCCAAATAATCCCATGTGGATTTCTTTGATGGGTTCGCCATTCAACTGTGATAATCCTGCCCCCAAAATAGATGCTGCCAATCCGTATAAAGCTGATATTGGCGAACTGATGAAAACGGCAAGGAAGAAAATCATTCCCGAAAGGATTCCTCCCTGAAAGATTACCTCACCGAAACCATTGGTACAGGCAAGAAAATCATCATATTCTGTAGGCACTACTTCAGCGCTCAACATCGCAGAGGGTGGAATATGAGTAAAATGGTGGAGTACAAATACCATTACCCATGTAATAATAATAAAAGGAAAAGTAAACACCGGTATTTTCTTTTGGATAAAGAAATGCTGAATCACAGCCGCTAACGCTCCGCCCAAAACAATTAAAATCCAGATCAGCAAGGTTGTCTCAAATAGAAAGGACAGCGCCACTCCCACAAGAGCCGCACTGAAACCATAAAGTCCGGCATTGATTTCAGATTTGTCGTAATTAAGCTTCATTGCAGTAAAAGTTCCGGCTGCTGTTGAAAGCAATACGGCCACTCCACACTGCCAGCTTCCCATAAAGATTCCTATCAGAAACAGAAGTCCGGTCCACCTGCTTTCCTGGAGCATAATCTGCCCGATTCCTTTTAAAATATTGTCTATAAAGGGTAGTTTTTTGAAAAATTCGTCCATAGTTTTTTTAATTTATTAATAATGGGGTTGTTGTTTGTTTTTCGTTGCGGGTTGTTTTTTGTTGCGGGTTGCGAGGTGTGGGTTTCGGAATCCACATCAAAACTCTCAAACTCTCTTACTCTCAAACTCTCCCACTCGAATCCCGAAACCCGTTTACCATCCAAGAAAGACCATTCCAATTCCGCACACAGTTACTACTGCTCCGCTTACCACGCCAATATATCTTTCCAGTTTTTCGGTATTGAATAGTGTTGAGTACCCATAGCGTCCCAAAAGAACCATTCCAAGCATGGTCAACACCGTTGTAGCGGTGAAAGAGGTTACCAATACAGCAATTTCAGACATGGAATGTTTTACTCCTGAATAAAATAATAAGGGAATCAAAGGTTCACTTGGTCCCATCACAAAAATCATGAACAGGACAAGCGGTGTTACTTTTATTCTTTTTTGAGGCATTACAATTTCGCTGTGATTATGTTCGTAGACATATACATCGTCACCCATCACATCAAAATGTTTATGCGGTTTGTTTCTGATCGCCTGAATGAGACCGTATACAAGGTAAACACCGCCAAAGATCAGCAGTGCCCATCCGGAAAAATTTCCTCTGATATCCTGAAACCATGAGATTTTATTCAGCTGCCACCCCAGGAACACCCCGATAAAACCTAAGATCAGGGAACTGAATACGTGTCCGAAACCGCAGACAACGGTTAAGATGGCTGTTTTCATTCCACTCCATTTTTTGGATTTTGAGATCACTATAAAAGGCAGGTAATGATCCGGGCCTGAGGCGGTGTGTATAAAACTTATTGAAACGGCGCTCAAAAGAAGTGCCCAAACTGTACTATCCATTTTCTATTTATCTATTATTGTTCTCCATTAAGTTTTGGCTAAAGCCAATGGAAGATTAATTTTTATTTCGCGGGCTAAAGCCCGTTTCTATTGAATATATTAGAATCCTTGACAAGGATCTCTTTTTACTCCAATGACCAGAGAACCTCCTGAATATGCAGAAAGAAATTATACATTATTTCGCCTCCATGTCCCAGAGCTCTTACTACAAAACCGTTGTCTTCCATTGCAGAAACTCCTGTCTCCATTTCTTCACCATGCTGTGCCGCAGCCTCAATAATTTCCTCAATCAATCTGTTTTTATCTACATTTTCTTTTGTACTGTAGAAAATAAGGGTTCCCTGATGGGTATATTGTTCCAGGTTTCCAATGCTGCTGATCGGAATCATTTCAGGCTGAATCAGCACATTATCTTTCACAACCAGTTTATTGTTGTGGTAGATTTCCATCACGTTCTGAAAACGTTTCAGTTTAAAAACTTCACCGTAATGTTTTCTTCCGCAGGTAATAATTTCACTGATGATGATCTGGCTGTTGTTCCCGATATGAATATTCGCTTTACTCTTAAAGTTCGAATCCTCGTGGGGAACTATCGGATGAGGAACATAAGCGAAAGAAGTTTCATCTTCCATAGATACATTGAGTTCCTGAAGTGCTTTGTCCTGCATATTGAAAAGCCTTTGGTAGGATTGTGACTGCAACTGAAGCGCAGCTCCTTTTTCAAGGGTAACTTCCAAATGATAGTGATCTCCATCCAGAATTCCCGGAGAGGAGCTCATCACCATCTGATAGAGCTTTTTGTCACTTTTTCGCTGTCCTACAGAAACGACTCTGAAAGGAAGTGAGACATAAAGATCTTTCACATAGGATTCTCCTCCCTTGAATCCTGCAATAATTTTTAAATGACTATCCATTTATCTTACCAGATTCGGTTCTTCAATTTCTTCTAAAAGGGCATATTTTTTAATCCAGCCTATTACTTTATCCAATCCTTCATCTGTTTTCAGGTTGGTGAATACGAAAGGATTCCCTTTTCTCATTCTTCGGGCATCATTTTCCATCACTTCAAGGCTGGCACCTACGTAAGGGGCAAGGTCAATTTTATTGATGATCAGTAAGTCCGATCTTGTAATCCCCGGTCCTCCTTTTCTAGGGATTTTTTCGCCTTCTGCTACATCGATGATAAAGATGGTAACATCTGCAAGATCGGGACTGAATGTTGCAGAAAGGTTATCGCCACCACTTTCAATCAAAACCAGTTCGATTTCCGGGAAACGCGCTGCCAGTTCGTCTACCGCTTCAAGGTTCATACTTGCATCTTCACGGATCGCTGTATGGGGGCAGCCTCCTGTTTCTACCCCGATAATTCTGTCGTGGGGAAGAAGACTGTTTTTCGCCATAAATTCAGCATCTTCTTTGGTATAAATATCATTCGTGATGACTCCAAGATCATAAGTCCCGAATAATTTTCTGCTTAAACGTTCCAATAATGCAGTTTTTCCTGAACCTACAGGTCCTGCCACTCCTACTTTTATATATTTTCTGTTTTCCATTTTCTTTAAATTTTATTTTATTGTTTTAACGCTATAGGCGCTAAGTTTTCTTTACTGTGAATATTTTTCGATGGCAAGGGTGTTTCACTTAGCAAACAGCACCTTGTTTCACGTATAATTTTTTATTAATTGAGAATATGATAAAGGGCGCAAAGGCATTTCATTCAGCTAAGAAACACACCACCCAATCAGTCATAAGATTTTCATTTTCTTAGCTCTACAATCGTTATCCATCATTTTGCCTTTCCTCCCTTTTAACTTTTATCTTTTTACTTTTGTCTTTTTACTTTTGTCTTACGACATATAAAGTCTTGAATACAATCTTTCATGCTGCATACATCTGATGTCAAAGGCTGTATTACAAAGCCCCACAAGATCTCTGTCTAGTTCCATAGTTTCCAAAGCAGTTTTTTCCATGACGGGGTAGAGTGAGAATAAAATATCCTGTCCATCCAGCTGTCCAAGAGGAACAAGTTTTACAGCGTTGGTAATCATCCCGGCAACTGAAGTGTAATAGAATCCTAAAAGGGCTTCATACAAAGGAATTTTCATCAGATAAGCATATACTCCAAATACAATACAGTAATGAGAATTGGCTTCTTTATGCTGAACCGCTTTCTCAAAAGCTTCCATGAAAGGGAAACTTTCTCTCCTTTTGAAGATCTTAATGAGTCTGAGTCCCAGTTTCTGGCTCGCCTGGCGAATTTCCTTTGGACATTTTATCGCATTACATTCATTATCCAGTTCTAAAAGCTGCTGCAAATCTCCCTTTTCTGCTGCTTCATAAGCCAGTTTTACAAAAGCGCCGTCATTGAATTTAAGGTTGTACTGAAGCATATTCTGCACAAATTCTTTCGCGGTTGCCAGATCATGTACAATTCTTTCCTGCACATACGTTTCAAGTCCGTTGGAATGGGTATATCCTCCGATGGGAAGTGTAGGATCTGCGAGATGAAGCAGTCCTGACAGGAAATTCATATTATTCATCTTTCGGAGCAGCCATTTTTAAGATTTTTGTAAAGATTGTGGAGCCCAGACTTCCATGTCCATGCGGTTCTACATTAGATTTAAGAAGATTCAGCAGTTTCACCGATTGTTTTTCCGGTTTGAAGCCGCTTGCTTCCAGCCATCTGAACATCGGCATTTCAAAAGGAAGCAACACTTTGTCATTCTGAATAAAAAGCGGAATATGTTTATTTCCGATCTCATAACATACAGTACCCATTTCCAGCAGGGAAGCTGGTGACATCACAATGGCTTCCGTTTCCAGAACATTGATTGCAATTATTTTTTCGGCATCCTCAAAGAGAATATCCCCTTCCCATAATCGTTGTCCTTCTCTGAGAAACTTGATGGCAACATCAGTTCCCTGTCTGGTTTTTTTACGCTGGATTCTTTTGGTGGTTTCAAACCATTCCAGATCAAGATAGTCTATGGTTTTCTCCGTAGGGTTTTCAGCAAGATTGCCTATGATTTGATTAATTATCATTGTTGGATTTTTTTCTGAAGTCTAAGTTTTTGGAGATTCCCACCCCGAATGTTGAACCGCTGATTCCCGCTACATAGCTTTTCGTCCAGCCTTCTTCTTTTGTTTTGGTCTGAAGCATTGAAAGTTCTGCAAATTTGAATTTCAGTGCCCAGCCGCCACCTAATAGGATTCCGATCAAAGGATAGGCACGAAGACGGAATCCGTTAAAATTCTGCATAGCATCCGCTGCTGTTGAAAGTTGCTGTCCCCAAACATAGTGGGCATCCACCTGACCAATCAACACAAAATATTTTCCAAGCATTACTGAAGGACTATACCAGATTCCCGCTTCATTTTGTTTGTAAACTACATTGTGATCTACTGTATTCTGCGAGTAAGCATAATTAACTCCGACAAGGTCATTATTATTGATGAAGTACCCTACTCCAAGCGGTGCGCTGGAAACGGTACTGCTGCTGCTTGATGGGGTTGTAAGTTTTGAATAGTCTAATGAACCGTACACCATAAACTGTCCTTTGGGTCCGTCTTCATCACTTTTCAATCTGTGTCCGCCCAGAAACTGGGCACTTACATTACCGGGAAGTAATGACATTCCGGCAACAGTAAGAGAAACAACTGTTTTATTTAAATATTTCATTCTAAACTTAGTTCTATAATTGTTTTAAATTGTATCGGATAAACTTTGGCTAAGCCTAACAGGTTTTTGAAACCTGTTAGGTTTATTTGTAAAATTTATCTTAGAACAAGTAATACAACTGTGTTAAAGGAAGTGTTTCTGCCGGTTCACAAGTGATGTATTCTCCGTCTACCGTTACTTTATAGTTTTCTGGATTTACTTCTATTAAAGGCGTCTTATCATTGTGGATAAGATCTTTTTTGGAAATATTCCTACAGTTTTTCACAGGAAGAATCATTTTCTCCAGTTTATAAGAAGCAATGGTTCCATTGTCAATTGAGATCTGAGAAACGAAGTTCGCACAAGTACCAAACTTAGCTTTTCCATGGGCTCCGAACATATTTCTGTAAATAATAGGCTGAGGCGTTGGAATAGAAGCATTAGGATCTCCCATTTTAGCCGCAATGACAAATCCTCCTTTTACAATCATTTCGGGTTTTACTCCAAATAAGGCCGGTTTCCAGATCACCAAATCCGCTAATTTCCCTTCCTCAATCGATCCTACATATTCTGAAATCCCGTGTGCAATAGCTGGGTTAATGGTATATTTTGCCACATATCTTTTTGCACGGTAATTGTCATTTCCGCTATCTTTATCTTCAGCCAGATCACCTCTCTGCTCTTTCATTTTGCTCGCCGTCTGCCATGTTCTGGTGATCACTTCCCCCGGTCTTCCCATCGCCTGAGAATCTGAGCTCATGATACTGAAAACACCCATATCGTGAAGGATATCTTCTGCTGCAATGGTTTCAGGACGAATACGTGAATCTGCAAACGCTACATCCTCAGGAATGTTTTTGCTCAAATGGTGGCACACCATCAGCATGTCTAAATGTTCATCAATGGTATTGATGGTATAAGGACGTGTAGGATTGGTAGAAGCCGGCAATACATTCGGATACATGGCTGCTTTAATGATATCCGGTGCGTGGCCTCCACCTGCTCCTTCTGTGTGGAAAGTGTGGATTACTCTTCCGTTGATTGCTCTCATCGTATCTTCAAGAAAACCTCCTTCATTCAATGTATCTGTATGGATAGCCACCTGAACGTCATATTTATCGGCTACTTTCAGTGCAGCATCAATCGTTGCAGGAGTTGCTCCCCAGTCTTCGTGAATTTTTACTCCCAAAGCTCCGGCTTCCACCTGTTCTTCAATAGGTTCTTCAGCTGAACAGTTTCCTTTTCCGAAGAAACCAAGGTTCATAGGATATTCTTCTGCTGCTTCAAGCATTTTCTGCATGTTGAATTTTCCCGGGGTAACGGTAGTAGCATTGGTTCCGTCATTTGGACCTGTACCACCTCCAATCATTGTGGTAATTCCGCTGTATAGGGATGTTTCGATCTGCTGAGGGCAGATGTAATGAATGTGAGTGTCAATTCCTCCGGCAGTTACAATATATCCTTTTCCTCCGTGAACTTCAGTTGAAGCCCCGATAATCATATTAGGACTTACACCATCCATCGTATCAGGGTTTCCTGCTTTTCCGATTCCTACGATCTTTCCGTCTTTGATTCCGATATCACCTTTTACAATTCCCCAGTGGTCAATGATCACAGCTCCTGTGATACAAAGATCCAGCACGCCTTCGTCTCTTTTAGCGGTAACATTTTGCCCCATACCATCACGAACGGTTTTTCCACCTCCGAAAACAGCTTCGTCACCATAATGGGTGAAATCTTTCTCGATTTCAATAATAATTTCAGTATCGCCCAGTCTGATTTTGTCTCCCGCTGTAGGACCTAATATATTGGCGTATTGTTTTCTGTCTACGTGTAAGCTCATCTTAATGATTTTTAAAGTTTAACTCTTCAACTTTTGCAAGGCTTACTTTTTTCTGTTCTTCAGAATCTACCTGCCCATCGACAAGATTATTGAAGCCCATTGCTTTTTTGGTTCCTCCTATTTCTACCAATTCCACTTCTTTTTCTTCTCCCGGTTCGAAACGTACTGCAGTACTTGCTACAATATTCAGTCTCTTTCCAAAAGCTTTTTCACGATCAAAGCTCATCGCTTTATTAACTTCAAAAAAATGGAAGTGTGAACCTACCTGAATAGGCCTGTCTCCTGTATTGGTTACTTTTATTTTCACAGTTTCTCTGCCCTCATTGCAGATAATTGTACCTTCTTTTACAAAAATTTCTCCTGGTATCATAATCAGTAGTATTAGCGGATTGGATTGTGTACGGTTACCAGTTTGGTTCCGTCCGGGAAAGTAGCTTCAATCTGAACATCGTGGATCATTTCCGCAACGCCCGGCATTACATCCTCTTTAGTAAGGAGATTTGCGCCTTCCTGCATCAGTTCGGCTACTTTTTTCCCGTCTCTTGCGCCTTCAAGCAGAAAGTGGCTGATCAGAGCAATGGATTCCGGGTAGTTTAATTTAAGGCCTCTTGCCTTTCTTTTCAGAGCGAGTTCGCCTGCCAGAAACAGCATAAGCTTTTCCGTTTCTCTTGGTGTTAAGTGCATAATATTTTTATTTAAAATTGGACAAACAATATCCGGTTCACCTCTCCGTAAAGGCAAACAGACCTGTTCAAAAATGTAAAATGGGAAATGATGTTTTCAGATCTGTATTGACATGAATACAAACCACAACGGATCATTAAAAATTAAGAAAAGGGCTTAGCAGCCCGCTACCTGCAGACAGTGATACAGGATGTATCTTGGTGCCGTAATATAAACGCGGTTTTGAACAGCCGCAACCTGTGTATTGTAAGTGTAACGTGCAAAGAAATAGTGCAGCCACTGCTGTGCAAGTATTGAGTAATCGAATTTTACTTTCTCCCAGTCGTTGGAATCCTGCACATCCTGCACATCTGAAAAACTATAGAGTTCAGGCTGGGTCTGCTGATCAGATTTCTGCTGTAAAAGATGAATTTTTGAAAGGATATCAGAATATGGCTGAGTTTTCCCTTTATGTGCAAAAAGACCTGCACACAAAGCTGAGAAAAATATCACAAAAGAGAAAAATAAGACTCTTTTTTTCATACCTGATAATAATGATGTAAAATTAGAACAATCTGATCCCTCCAGCTATCAAAAAAATTATTTAAAATGTTCAAAATCGCAACAAAAGTGAATTTATATAATTTTAACATTGTAACATAAACCCTTTATTTACAGTCATTAACAGCAATTCTTAAACTATGACAAATGTTTTATTGCCTTAATTCCTATAATTATAACAAAATGGTGTATTTTTTTCTAAAACCTAAAGAATTCTGAAAATAAATCAAGATTTAATAAAAATTTATCTCAGAAAAAGCATAAATAATAGTATCAGATCTGTTTTCTGGTTTATCTGACAAAAAAAGACGGCATTTTTTCTTTCCTTATAATTATCGTAAATTTGTATACACATCTTATTAATTTAATAAAATAATAAAACGTAATATGTCAAAAGCAATTTCGCAAGTACCATTAGCGGTAAACGAGCCTGTAAACTCATACGAACCGGGATCTCCGGAAGTTAAAAGCCTTATCGACACTTATAAAAAAATGTGGGCTGAAAAGGTAGAAATCCCAATGATTATCAATGGAAAAGAAGTAAAAACTGAAACAAAAGTACAGCTTCAGTCTCCACAGGATCATGCTCATGATTTCGGATTCTACTACCAGGGTGGTATGCAGCATGTGGATGACGCTATCAACGCGGCATTGGCAGCTAAAAAAGAATGGAATGAACTAGGCTGGGAACAGCGTGCAGCAATTTTCTTAAAGGCAGCCGATCTTTTGGCAGGACCTTACAGAGATGTGATTAATGCAGCAACAATGATCGGGCAGTCTAAAAACGTACACCAGGCTGAAATTGATTCCGCTTGTGAGTTCATCGACTTCTTAAGATTCAATGTAGAGTTCATGACAGAAATGTATGCTGAGCAGCCGGTTTCTGATAACGGAATCTGGAACCGCGTTGAATACAGACCATTAGAAGGATTCTGTTTTGCAGTAACTCCATTCAACTTTACAGCGATTTCCGGAAACCTTCCTACTTGTATGGCGATGCTAGGAAACGTAGTGGTTTGGAAGCCTTCTGACAAGCAGGTATATTCTGCAAAAGTAATTATGGATGTATTAACAGAAGCGGGTCTTCCTGCAGGGGTTATCAACATGATCTTTACAGACGGAAAAGAAACTGCTGAGAAAGTTTTGGCTCACCCGGATTTTGCAGGTCTTCACTTCACTGGTTCCACAAAAGTATTCCAGGGAATGTGGAAAATGATCGGTGATAATATCCACAACTACAGAACATATCCAAGAATCGTTGGAGAAACTGGTGGTAAAGACTTCGTTATTGCTCACCCGTCTGCTAACGTGGAAGCTGTAGCTACTGCATTGGTAAGAGGTGCTTTCGAATACCAGGGACAAAAATGTTCTGCAGCTTCAAGAGCTTATATCCCTAAGTCTCTTTGGACTGATGTGAAAAAAGTAATGGAAGCGCAGATGAGCACTATCAAAATCGGTTCGCCGGAAGATACTTCTAACTTTGTCAACGCTGTAATCGACAAGAATTCTTTCGAAAAATGTAAAGGATATATCGACAGAGCAAACGCTTCAGGTGAAGCTACTGTTGCAATCGGTGGAAAATATGATGATTCTAAAGGATGGTTCGTACACCCAACAGTAATTGAAACTACAAATCCTCATTACGAAAGTATGGTTGAAGAGATCTTCGGACCAATCTTATCCATCTACGTATATGAAGATCAGGACTGGAAAGAAACGTTGAAGCTTGTAGATTCAACATCTCCTTATTCATTGACTGGTTCTGTGTTCTCACAAGACCGTTACGCAATCGCTGAAGCTTACAAAGCTTTAGAAAATGCATCAGGTAACTTCTACATCAATGATAAACCAACGGGTGCCGTAGTAGGACAGCAGCCTTTCGGTGGTGGTAGAGCTTCAGGAACAAATGATAAAGCAGGTTCTAAAATGAACCTTCTAAGATGGGTTTCTGTAAGAAGCGTAAAAGAAACTTTTGTTTCTCCTAAAAACTACAAATATCCATACCTGGGATAATTAATAAATAATAAGTAATGAGCAATGAGTAATTTGTTGTCTGTTCCTTGAATACAGCCTCGGAATTTCGGTTTCGGGGCTTTTTTGTGGGGTTTCGGGGTACGAGATTTGAAATACGAGGTGCGGGATTCGGGGTTGAGAGTTTGAGAGTTTGAGGGGTTGAGGGGTTGAGGGGTTGAGAATATTAGAGTATTTTTGGTAATAATTTTTTGGACTGCATTAAACATTAAACTCGAATCTCGCATATCCCCGTAGCTCGTATCCCGAAACCCGATAGCTGCACTAACATCTTTTAACAAACTTTACCGATATTTTACGATTTTCAATGTCCTGTTAGGAATAATTATTGATTTTCTGTTATTATACACCCCAAAATAAAATAATATGAAAAAGTTATTGCTAACAGCTGTCGGAATAGGAATATTTGCAGTGAGCTGTGGAACCAAAGAATCGACAATGTCAACAAGTAGCAGAGATTCAGCAACAGTAGACAGTACCCAAAAAAGTATACCGCCTACAACTACTGATACGATGACTACAAAAAGGACGAATCCTGATACAATCATGATCAAAAGGGATTCTATGGCAACGTCTCCTGTCAAATAACATGTATATACGTTTAATTTAAAATGGAAAATCTGCAGATGAAAGCGCTGCAGATTTTTTTATTGGATAACCATAAATATTGGATATTCAAATTTTGGCTTGAAAAGACGCTTATTCCAGGTTTTTGACTACAGTTGGTGATTATATATTATTTCTAACGGCGGGGCTAAAGCTCCCCCCTATTGAATCCAAAATTTAAAGGAACACCTTTTATCTTTTATCTTTTATCTTTTATCTTTTATCTTTTATCTTTTAATCCTTATATTTGATTACATCAACAATCAAAATTAACTATTATGAGAAAATTATGGATAGGAGCAGTTTTTGGACTTCTTTTCCTTGGAAGCTGTGCTCAAAACAAAGAAAAAAGAGAGGAATATAAAGAAGCTCACAATAAAGATTCCTTAAGAAACAGAATGGGAGATTCTGCTGTAGCGAATTCAATCCCTTCCTCGGATTCTTCAAAAGTAAAAACCGACAGTACGAAAGTTAAATAAAATCACAAATCCACAGACGTCTGTGGATTTGCACTTAAAAAAACTTGACTGAAAAAAAACCGGGCAATCAACCCCGATTATAGGATATGGCAGATATTCTGGTCAGAATATTTCCTTAAAAAGTTAAAAAAATGGGAATGGCAGTTTCTCTTATAATGATCTTAGTTCAAAAATGAAATAAAAGTGATAAGCTGTAACAGAACTGTTGTGTACTTTGAAACTGCCACAAAGATATGATAGCAGAGGGTTCCTTTAAAATAATAGGTTGTTCATTTTCGTGAAAATGGCAATATAGAATTGGATAAAATGCCCGTTTTTAATCATTTTCGGGAAAATGACTATTTTTTATCTGACCGGGTTTCACTATCCAGATATTTAATGTATGCTGATGGAGAATAGTCTGTGACCGCCTTGAAGACTGCAGCAAATTTACTGTGGGAAGAAAATCCGCATTCATCAGCAAGGATACTTATTTTATACTGTCTGTACTTCTCATCATTGATCAGTTTGTCTACAATATAGTTGATTCTTAAACGATTGATATACGTTTTGAAATCAGCATTTTTATGCTGATTGATCACATAAGAAAGATATTTTGTATTGGTGTTCAATTCTCCGGCAAGAAAGGACAGGGACATGCCTTTATTGTTATAGAGATTACCTTTTTCAAAATCCTCAAGCAGTTCCAGCAGTTTTGATTCTGTTTCCGGGGTCATCAGAGAGTCATTTCTTCTTCGGTCTGTCTCGGAGTCTTTTTCATCAATTTCTTCCACAAAAATATTGGAAAACTCAAAATCACCAGGTTGTTTTAAAGGATAGTGTGTCCTGTTACCGATCATGTTCAACTGGGTTCTGATGATATTTCTAAGTTTTGACCGCTGTTTTTTCTGTTTCCTTCTAATAAAAAGAAACAGGCCAACCAATGAAAGGGACAGAATGACAATAGCTGCATTCTTCACTCCATTCATCTGCGTATTTTTTTTGGTAGCTTTTCCTTTGGGATTTTCAAAATCTTTCATGGCAAAACTCTGGTTGCGCGCTGCAATACTGTCATAGGCACGTACATATTTTACCGCATATAAAGAAGCCTTGAAATTGTCCCCAACTCCTTCGTAATAATCATTAATATTGGAATAAACTGCTTTTTTAAGTTTAAGACTTCGGGAAGTATCGGCAATTTTTTCTGCTTTTTTAAGATACAGTTCAGCATCTTTCCAGTTTTTCTGCTTCAAACGGATTCCTCCCAGGCCATTATAAACCAATCCCAGCGTACAGCTTCCTTTCTTTAGCAATCCTTCTGCTTTTCGATAGTAATCTTCAGAGACGGAATAATTATTAAGCTTGAAATAGACATCTCCCAATAGTTGATAAGATGCCGCTACGGTTCTGTTTTCATTATAACTGTTGATTTTTTCAAAATATTTCAGGGAGGATTCGATATGCTGTATGGCATTAGGATAATTCCCCATCTCCATTTCATAAAAAGCCATTTCCTGATTCAGCAGTCCTGCGGCTTCATTACTTTTCTGAAAATCGGTGATCCGGGCTGAAGCCTGCAGTCCTTTTATAATATATTTTTTGGATCTTTCGTATAACCCTACCTGTCTATATTGTCTCGCAAGTAATCGGGTTACTACAGCCATCCATTCAGGATCATTAGTCAGATTGATTACCGAATGGGCATTTTCACTGTAACAGATTGCTTTTTTAAGTTCACCGGCATGATGGTACAGCTCTGAAGAAAGGATAAGACACTTAATTTTCTCTGATGGCTTTTGTGCCTTCATATAGAGAGAATCTGCTGTTTTGATGGCTTTGGGTAAATCTTTATAGGCTGTAAAAGAAGAAGTCCTTTCACAGATAAGATCAAAGCTATTTTTTTTCTGGGCAAATATGGGAATTGCTGTTGCCAGCAAAAACAAAAATTTCAAAAGACTTTTAGGCATAGAAAAACAAATTATTATTTTCATTTTATAATAATTCATCATTGATTTCACGGAGTGTCTTTTTGTTTTTTACAAAACTAGTGATATTTTATTTTTTATTAAAACATTATATTGAAATTTAATCATTTAACCAAAAACACCAATTTACATTAATTTTAATAATAAGACAGAAATAATATATGGTTTTCTTTAATATAAACTGATTTCTGTTTTAAAACCAAAATTCCTGTATAATTATTTTTAATATGGACGGCTCAGGTGTCGTCATATTTATTACATTTGCAGGGAATAAAAAGTTTTTATGAAAAAAATAGCCATACTTTCCTCAATCTTTATAGGAGTCCTTGCATGGGCACAGGGAATTAAATTTGAAGAAGGCAATTTTGCCTCCATTCTTGCCAAAGCAAAAAAAGAAAAAAAACTGGTCTTCATTGATGCATATGCTTCATGGTGCGGACCTTGTAAACTGATGGTTAAAAATATTTTCCCACTTCAGTCTGTAGGAGATTACTATAATTCCCACTTTATCAATGCGAAAATTGATATGGAAAAAGGAGAAGGAATTGAGCTGGCCAGAAAATATAATGTAAAAGCATTTCCTACTTACCTGTTTATCGACGGAAACGGTGAAGCTGTGCACAGAACTTTAGGATATGTGGAAGAAAAAGACTTTATCCAGTTTGCGAAAGACGCTGAAGATCCCAATAAAAGACTAACCTCTTTGAAACAGCAGTTTGAAAAGGGAGAAAAGAATCCTGAATTTTTAAAGAATCTTGCCGGGCTTACCATGTATAATGACGCCGAGTTTGCCGGAAAAGTTCTTAACCGTTATTTTCAACAGAAAGCAAGCTTAGATCAGGAAGATATCCAAATGCTTCTTTCAGGAGTACAAACTACAGACAGTCCTTTATACAAAATTTTCCAGGATAAAAAAGCTGATATCGTTAAGTTCTTCCCGGAAGATAAATATGAAAAGTTTGAGAAAAATATCAAGCTGAATACTATTTCTAAAAAAGCTTATAATCCGGATACTAAAAAATGGGATGACAGCTATTTTATGGCCGAAGCACAGAAATTTCTAAGCAAAGAAGAGGCTGACAAGATCTTAAAAAGAATGAAAGCCAACAGAGCTTTAAAGAATAAAGATATTCCTGAGTATGAAAAGCTGATCCTTGATATCTACAAAGATTATTCTGCAGCAGGTTCTGAAGAACTGAACTCTCTTGCATGGAACTTCTTTGAGAATGTGAGCAATAAAGCTTCTCTGGAAAAAGCCATTGCATGGGCACAGGAATCTGTAAAGAAAAACCAAAACTTTGCCAATACAGATACTTTAGCCAATCTTTACAATAAGGTAGGTGATAAGAAAAATGCAAAAATATGGGCTGAAAAGTCTATTGAACTGGCCAAAAGTACAGGACAGGATTCTACAGATACGGAAAAATTACTGAAAAGCCTTTAATTGATTAAGGTCTATCATAAAAAAACGCAGAACAGAGTTCTGCGTTTTTTTATGATGTATAAAACCACCCCGTCAAAAATCCTTTGAATTTCCGCCCCCTTCCAAAATATAGAAATTGAGCACTTGAGTTGTGGTATAATTGAAAATAAAGCTTCTCTTAGTATTCAAACAGAACGCTGCCCCAGGTAAATCCACTTCCAAATGCTGAAAGAAGGACAAGATCACCTCTTTTGATTTTTCCCTGCTCAATTGCTTCGCTTAAAGCAATCGGAATAGAAGCTGCTGTTGTGTTTCCGTATCTCTGGATGTTGTTGAAGACTTTATCGTTCGGTAATCCGAATTTCTCCTGTACAAACTGAGCAATTCTCAGGTTTGCCTGATGTGGAATAAACATATCAAGATCTTCAACCGTCTTTCCGGCTTTGTTCAAAGCTTCCATCATGGTTTCCGGGAATCTTGTTACCGCATGCTTGAATACGAAGTTTCCGTTCATAATAGGATATACTTCTTTATTCGTTACATTTTCAGGATCTTTTCTCATTCTGTCGCTCCATCCGAATTTTGAACCCGGGAACTGGGTACAAAGGTCATCCGCATATTTTCCTTCAGAATGCATATTCATCGCTAAAATATCTCCTGCATTCTCATCTTCTGATGCAGAAAGAACAATTGCTCCTGCCCCATCACCAAAAATAACAGAAACTCCTCTACCTTCGTCAGAAAAATCCAATCCGAAAGAATGAACTTCTGCTCCTACCACAAGAATATTTTTATAAGTACCTGATTTGATGAATGCATTGGCCACACTCATAGAATATACAAATCCTGAACATTGATTTCTTACATCCAGTGCTCCGATCGTATCACATCCCAGCATGTCCTGAAGCAAGACACCACATCCCGGAAAGTAATAATCCGGTGAAAGCGTTGCAAAAACAATATAATCAATATCTTTTGAGGTAAGACCAGCATTGCGGATGGCTTTTTCTGCAGCTTTAAAACCTAGATAAGCGCTGGTTTCCTGAGAGTCATATCTGTTTTTTCTGTGTCTTCTTTCCTTGATACCCGTTCTTTCCGTTATCCATTCGTCATTGGTAGTCATTAGTTTTGCTAAATCATCATTTGTAACAACGTTATCTGGAACATAAAATCCCACCCCTTTTATGGTACTTTTAATCATATAGTTTTTTAATTTTGGCAAAGATAAAACTTATTTAACACATAGTTTTTCAAAATATTAGTATTTTTACTTTATGCCAATTGATACGATATACAGAACCTCCCAGTGCGAATGGGTAGATGTAGAGGCTCCTACTTTAGAAGACCTGAAATTTCTTCATGAAAGATATGAAATCAACAACCTTCTTCTGGAAGATACGATGGATCCTAATCACCTTCCAAAATATGAAGAAGACGGGAATGTAAAATTCTTTTTACTCCGTGAAAGTACAGAGCTGGAAAGGAAAAATCTCAATACCATCAGTGATATCAGCACCAAGATTGGAATTTTTCTGGTGGAAAATACCATTATTACCATCCACAGGATGAAAACCAGGAGTATTACAGAGACCAAGAAAAATGTTTCTCTGATTCAGGAAGATGTTACTCCTCAGCAAATCACCCTGATGATTGCTATCTTAATTATGAAAAGTTTTGATGATGAATCCTTAAGTCTGTTCGAAACAATGGACAATATAGAGAATGAAATTTTTCTTAAAAACACGAATCATACGAGCCAGATCCGCCGTCTCTACAAACTGAAACGAAAATCGGGCTTGAATTCCCGCGTACTGGTAATCTCTACGGATGCTATTGATAAATTTAAACTGCTGAATTTACAGGACTCAGAAATTGTCGATTTGAAAGATAAGCATAAGGATGTCGTTGCCGATTTTGATCATTTAAACATTCAGATTACCAACCTTATTTCCATGTTCCTGGCACTTTCGGACCAAAAAGCCAACCAGGTGATGAAGGTGTTGGCCATTTATTCTGTTTACTTTTTACCGATCACTTTCATTGCCGGGGTTTACGGAATGAATTTCGATAATATGCCTGAGCTTCATCATAAGTATGGATATTTTGTAACATTGGGAGCGATGGCTACGGTTGTGATCAGTACATTTATTTATGTAAGGCGAAAACAGTGGTGATTCATTTTTATATCAATACAAAGACACAAAGATTTTGATCACCCAATTGATGATCTTTGTCTTTTACCGGCACACCCTCAAAACAAAATACCATGACTACTGAAAACCTCAACAAAATTCTGGAAGATCCTTCTCTTTCACAGGCATCCAAAGATAAGTTGCTTGCCTTACACGGGAATATAGCTGCTAAAGAATTCTCTGATCTTCTGGATCAGTCTGGTAATCAGTATATAGAGTTTGTACAGGAAGGTGGCGGTGTGTGGGGAAGCGCATTGGTTGGTTATCTTTATGGTCTGGAAATATTCGGGATCCGTTTTCTGAAAGTAGCAGGAACGAGTGCCGGAGCTATTAACACCATGCTTATTGCAGCCTGCAAAACCAAAGAAGAACCTAAAAGTGAGCTGATTAAGGATATTCTTTTCAGCTGGAATTTTGCAGATTTTATGGATGGGAAAACGTATGTAAAGACGACCCTTCATGCAATGCTGAACAACAAAGATTTTTTTAAGATCAATGCCATCATTGCGGTCATTCTTTTCATTATTCTGCTGAGTATTCCTTTTCTGGCTCCTCCCACAACCATACTGAACGCCAAACTAATGTTCCTGATTCCATTGATTCCGGCTGTCATTCTCTTTTTCTGTATTAAAAAGCTTTATAATAATTTCAGAAAGGAAAACAGCGGACTGAATCCCGGAAATGTTTTTCAGAATACCATGCAGAATGCGCTGGCCCAATTTGGAATACAAACAGTTGCCGATCTCAATAAAAAATTCATTCAGAAAGAAAAAGACCTCAATCTCAGCTACCGTTATGGGAACGGGCAGGAATATTATCAGATGGCTTTGCAAAGCATCGAAAAGATCAGAATCAAAAATCAGGAACACATTGACCAGACCCGATACAGAATTTTCTATGAAAGTGCCGTCAATAATGATTATTATAAAAACAATCCGTTTTATCTTCTTACCTCAGAATATGTGGTTATTACCACTGATATCAATGCTAAAATTAAGGTAGAACTTCCTACGATGGCCAATCTCTACTGGTCCGAAGAGGAACTGAAACACATCAGTCCGGCTGAATTTGCAAGAGCCTCTATGGCGGTACCCTTTTTCTTTGAACCTTTCCAGAAACAAATTAACAGAAACGATGATTCTGTAAAATATGCCTGGAGGTATTGGATGAATACCCAACCTGAAAATATAAACCCAGCAGGAGTTTTCATTGATGGCGGCAGTATCTCCAACTTCCCTATTGATCTTTTTCACGCTGATGAAGTTTTTTATCCGAGAATGCCTCTTTTTGGGGTACAGCTAACCAGTGATTCTGCCATTCTTTCTGAAAAAGGGAAAACCAGTGAAGAAATCCTTAAAACACCGTTCAGCTACGCAGGAAATATCATCAGCACTCTGAAAGGGTTTAATGATAAAACATTCCTTACCAAACATACTTTTTATAAGCTATACAGTATACAAACCGTTAACTGTGGGACCAGCAGCTGGCTGAATTTCTTTATGAAAAGAGAAGAAAAGGAAGAACTCTTCAACAGAGGTTTTCAGGCTGCCCTTGATTTTCTCAACACATTTGATTGGGAAAAGTACAAATATGAAAGAATGATGCTTACGATGAAGGAGAAAAAAATACTCAAAGAAGAGGATACGCCTACAGTGGGGTAAAGATTTTCAAGTATTTTTCTCTGTATTAAAAAAAAATACAGAGAAAAGTAAGTTGAACCCGTTTTAATTCAAGTTCAACTTCATTTTATTGGTTACAAATTATCCAGAAAATCCAGATACATCGGAACACTTCTGTTGATCCATTCATCGGAAGAATCTCTTTCAATTCCGTAATAGACGAAAGGTTCTTTATAATCGGCTTTTATATAATCGAAAGTCAGTTCATAAGGTCTGAAAAGTTCCTTCATCGTGTATTTATATTCCCCTGTTTCAGAATATCCATCTTCATCTATTCCTGCGGTAACAGCTAGTGTCATTTTCTTTCCGGCCAGTTTGAAACCGCTGTTGCTTCCATACGCCCAGCCGTATAAAACCACTTCATCCAGCCATTGTTTTAAAAGCGGCGGACTGCTGAACCAGTAAAAAGGAAACTGAAATACAATCTTGTCATACGATTCCATCAGCTTCTGCTCTTCTGCCACATTGATTTTTCCATCAGGGTAAGCCTTGTACAGTTGATGAACCGTATATTTTTCAGGGTATTTTTTTAACTCGTCGATCCATTTTTTATTGATCACTGATTTTTCAATATCAGGATGCGTCACAATCACTAATGTTCTCATTATGTTTAAATTTCGATCACAAAATTACAACGTGTTACTTACATTTCGTACATTAGCAACCTATTGTATGGTACTATAAAAAATGTAAGTAATGACTAAAATAAAGGAAACCTCAACCAATTTTGCCAATAAAAAAGCTCTTGCTGATGAATGTCCGGAAATCTATGCTTCCAATATTATCGGAGGGCAGTGGGCATTAGCCATATGCTGTTATCTGATCAATGGAAAAATGAGATTTGGAGAACTTAGAAAAAAGCTTCAGAACATTACCGAGCGTATGCTCACCCTTCAGCTTCGCAGGCTGGAAGAGGATAAAATCATTACCAGAACAGTCTATGCAGAAGTTCCTCCAAGGGTAGAATATGAGCTTACAGAAATCGGTTATAAGTTGAAGCCCATCATTCTTGAGTTTGAAAAATGGGGTAATGAGCATAAACAGATTATGGAAAAGAAATAAAAGGCTTGGGTTAAAGGAATTTCGCAAAGATCTTACATTAGCGAAGGCAAGCACCTAAAATGTGATCAGTTCAATAGCAATGGACTTTCTTTTTCTATTCTTAATTTCGGAAGCTGGATTCCTGCGGAATGACACAAGTATGCATAGTGTCAAACAGTTCTATATGTAATTCCGTAGAATCCCGGCTTGTTAATTGAAGAATAATCCGTATTCTACTTTTCCTCAGCTTTTTTCCACAAAGGTTTTTGTGCCAGTACTTTTGGGTGAACAGGACAGCTTTCATGATGAGCTCCCTGAAGATATCCGGTACTCATCAGAAATTCGTTGACAATCTCCCCGCCAGTGAATTTGAATGTTTTTTTGAACAGCTTCATCCATTCCTGCAATGTCATAGGATGATGGTGCTCCAGCCATTTTTCAAAGGAACCAAATTCCTTTTGTAATTCAATGATTGTTTTAGCATTTTCAATGGCAGCATTGACCTTTAATTTATTTCTGATAATTCCAGGATCACTCAACAGCCTTTCACGGTCTTCTTCTGTATAAGCCGCAATTTCCTGAATATCAAACTGATCATAAGCTTTTCTGAAGCTGTCTTCTTTTTTCAGAACCGTTTCCCAGCTTAGTCCTGCCTGATTAATTTCCAGAATCAGTCTTCCGAACAATTCATTATCATCGTGAATGGGAAACCCATAATAGTTGTCATGATAATTTTTGTGCAGTTCTTTTCTGCTTTCAGGCTGCATTCCTTCTATTGCTAAACAGTAACTCATTTCAGTATATTTTCTATTTTGTAAAACTTTCAGACTGTAAAGATAAAGCGGGATTGTGACAACTGTCCGTCAGTAGTGTTTTTTATTTTTAAATTTTAATAGCACAATTTTTTTTTAAGAGAATCCATTATTAATTAAAAGTCTGCTGATACATATTGAAATAAAGCGTAGTTTTGTAATTATGCCCAGTTCAGGACTTCATATGAAAATTTATAAAGGTGTCATTACGATGCTTATATTGTTGTTTTCGTTGTCTCCGTGCTCAGTCAAAAGAAATGTCCTTGATATTTTTGATATTCAGTACATCAGCGGGCTTAATAAGGTAAAAACAACCTCATCGCTCTCTTTCAGCTGTGATACCGCTTTTGCTTCTTCAGAAACTGCCGTTTCAAAAACCAAACTTCAAAACCAGTACCATAAGTTTCTATCTGGTTTTAATTCAGCTGCAGCCAATCTTTTTGAAGAAAAATCTTTTCTCAATAACTATTCCGGGCATTCTACCGGGAACAGCCCTCCGAAATATATTCTGTTTAAAAGACTGAGACTTCATCTGGTTTAGACTTTTTAAGTCAGATTATAAAAAATCAGTTTTTTTACAACACAATATTAATTTCAATGAAACATACCTTAAACAGCCAGTCTTCAGACATGGCCGGATTATATACTTTATCCCTCCGTATGGTTATCGGATGGACCTACTTTTCAGCGTTCTGGCGCCGTCTTATCCTTGAAAACAAACTTATTCCTGACGAAAAGGGATATATCGGGGAAAAATTCAATCATTTTTTGCCCAATGCACTCGGAATAAAACCTGTTATTGAATATCTGGTGACTCATCCTGATGCTTTGCAACGCTCCATGATGATTTTTACCATTATTGAGGCAATTGTCGGATTATTCATCATCCTCGGTTTATTTACCCGGCTGATGAGTATTGGCATTTTCAGTCTTGCTCTCGGGATTTTATTAGGTTCCGGCTGGCTGGGAACAACCTGCCTTGATGAGTGGCAGATTGGTGTACTGGGCGTAGCCGGTGGATTTGTCATGTTTCTTACAGGAAGTGGTCCTTATTCTCTGGATCATTATTTTATGAAAAACAACAAAAAATTCACTCAAAAAAAATGGTTTCAATGGCTTGGCTCAGGAAATTTTCCTGTGTCAAATCCAAAGGGTTTTGTATTGGCGGGCTCACTCATCATATTGGGGTTAACTCTTTTTACCAATCAGTATTTTCATGGAGGTGTGTGGGGAACACTTCACAATAAATCGGTAAGACCCAAGCTGGAAATTTCAAAAATCTCTCATCAGCACTCAAAGTTAACGTTCGAAGTTTACAGGACGGAAGGTGCTGATGTGTATGGTTCTTTTCTGATAGGCATTCATATCCTCGACAAAAACGGAAAGATTTTAAAGGAACTGGATCATAAAGAACTTGCCGGAATTCCTAAAGAGGATATTCAGAATCATTATGTTGCCAAAGTGAAACCAGGAAAGCACAGTCTGGTAATTCCATTAGGAGCAAAAGCAGATGTGACACTGAATATTGATGATATTTTTCAAAAAAATGATATCTACAGTCTGAAACTGATTGATGTGAGTGGTATTGAATGGATAGAAAAGATTGATTAGCGATGCGGGGTGCGAGACACGGGTTTCATGTTTAGGCTGAAACCTATCCTTGATTTAGTATAGAGAAAGCGGACTAAGGTCCGCTCTTATTGAATGCTGCCTGTACAATTTCCAGGTACTATTTATGTCGGAGGTTATTTCTCAGAAACTATAACATGATAAGTGCACTTGCTGTCCGGATCAAGTTTGAGTACTTTTATATCCAATAAAACATCCAGCCCCATGGTGTCGCAAACGCCCTGTATGAAAGGTTTTATGACTGGCCAATTCAACAGACCTGCAATTTGCAGGCTATTTGTGATTTTGTGGTAACGGTCTACTCCTTTAATAAGCAATTCGCATTTGTAGTCATTTAATTCTTTAAATTCAAAATTGTATTCGGGACTGGATGTAAAAACTGCTCCTATCAATATTTTTGCAACGGCCGGAATTCCAGGCTGCAGATTGGGTTTTGTTTCAAGATTCCTCAGTGTCATTCTTGATCCCAGATCATACATAAAGGTACTGGAAAGCTGTTCAATAGCTTCGGGTCCGTAAAGTTTCCCGATCTGTTTGAGCATGCCTCCGTAAAAAGCCCCTGTAATATCAGAGAGGCGCTGCGTAAGCTCTGTGAAAGTTCCGGGAAAGAAATCTGCAATAATCTGAGCCTGATTCATTTCAGGGAGATAGATATCATTTTTTCTGAAATCTGATAATGCCGCGTAAGTTTCCGGCAGGTGAATTTGATTCATATATAATAAGTTATTAGTGACTTGAAATCATGATTTAGCTAAATAATAAAACGGAATACAATACTTTATATCGTTTTCGGATATTGGGAAATTGCCTTTAAAAATATAAAAAGCAAAGTGAAAGACAGCCAGATCTTTCAGTTCAATAACCGGAAATCAGATAAAGTGTGATACAGCATTCCGGCAAATCCTTTTTGAATGGATTATTAAAAGGTGAGGGAATTTATTCATATTTTTTTCATTTGGTAATGTAAAGCTAGAAAAAATAAATAAACTCTCCAATAAGTGATATTATTTTTTATTTAACAAAATGAAAACAGAAAGTATTGTTTATTATCATGTTAAGGCAGATACAATAAAAAAAGACCTTCGAAATTCCGAAGGTCTTTTTTTAAATCTAGTGCATGGCTTCACTCAAATCTATTTTTTCTTTGCTCTTTCTTTCTTTTACCAGTAAGATAAACGGAATACATATCAGGAATACGATTCCGAGGTAAAGAAATACATCCATATAAGATAAAACAGTGGCCTGTTTTGTTACGGATAAATCGAGCATTTTATAAGCGGCATTCATTGCTGCATCAGGAGTCATCCCTTTCGCTATGAAATTGGCCTTCAATGCTGCCAGTCTTTGCTGAACATCAAAACTGTTTTCGTCCAGGTGGGAAATTAAGTTGTTTCTATACTTCTGCCCTGCATTGGCAATAAAGGTCGTGATCGCTGCAATCCCGAAAGATCCTCCCAGCTGTCTCATCATTCCTGTAAAGGCTGCTCCCTGACCGATCTCCTGCCCTTTCAGGGTACTTAATGACAAAGAGGTAATCGGAATAAATAATAATCCCAGACCTGCTCCTCTTACAATCAGCATCCAGAAGAAGGCATCTTTACTGGTATCCGGGGTCAGAATTTTGTATCCCCAGAAACTGTAAACGAAGAAGATAAAGAGCCCTAATGAAACCAGGATCTGCTGTTTTGCTCCTTTTGCCAGTAGTCTCCCGATGATAGGCATCATAAAGGCTGTCGTTAATGCAGCCGGAATCATCAACGCTCCCGACTGAAGGGCTGTCCATCCCAAAATACTCTGGGTATACAAAGGAACGATGAATGTAGAACCATACAATCCGAATCCAAGAACAAATGACATCATAGTCCCGATTCTCAGGTTACTGTTTTTAAGCACTCTGAGCTCAACAATCGGGTACTTGAAGGTAAGTTCCCTCCAAAGGAAGAGTATAAATCCTAAAATTGCTGCTACAGTAAAGGCCACGATCATTCCACTTTCAAACCAGTCTTCTTCATGTCCTCTTTCCAGAATAAACTGTAATGAGCCTACTGTAACTGCCAGCAGCGCAATTCCAAGCCAGTCAACATCTGAAGCTTTACGTTTTTCTGCATATTTCGGACTTCTTACAAACTGAAGCGTCATCAGCGTTGCTGCAATCCCAATCGGAATATTAATATAGAAAATATAGGGCCAGCTGAAGTTGTCAACGATGTATCCTCCAAGAGGCGGGCCCAGTGTAGGACCGATAATTACCCCAAGTCCGTAAATAGCCTGAGCCATACTTCTTTTTTCAATAGGATACGATTCCGTAATAATCGTTTGTGAGGTTACCAGTAAGGCGCCCCCCCCGATTCCCTGCATCAATCTGAAGAACACGAGTTCCCAGATATTGGTCGCATTTCCGCATAAGAATGAAAATACGGTGAATATAATGATGGATGCCGCAAAGTAATTTCTACGCCCAAACTGCTGTGAAAGCCAGCTCGTCATCGGAACTATGATAACGTTCCCGATGGCATACGCCGTAATAACCCATCCTACTTCTGAAAGCGTAGCTCCAAGATTCCCCTTCATTTCATTCAAGGCAACATTGACAATCGTGGAGTCTACAATTTCAAGAAGGGCACAAAGGATAGCCGTAATCGTAATGATTACTCTCCGCGCTCCATATTCTACTAATGAATCTTGCATAAGTTTTTTTTGATGTGAAAAATCAATGATGAATTTTGCTTCGCAGGTGAACGGTGAATTGTATAGCTTATCGTTTTAATTGACAGCAAAGCCGATTCACTATTGACAGCGAAATTCGTTGACTTTTAACAATTTTAAATGTTATTTCAAAGCAACTTCTGCCTTCACGTTCATTCCTGTTCTTAATCTTTTGGCAATATTCTTGTCAAGATTTACAAAATCAATTTTTACAGGAAGTCTCTGAACTACTTTTACGAAGTTACCACTCGCATTATCCGGAGGAAGAATAGAGAAAGTAGCTCCTGTAGCGGGAGAGAATGAGCTTACCACTCCTTCAAATTCCTGATCAGGAAAAGCATCAATCTCAATTTTCACTTTCTGGCCTTCTACCATTTTGTCTACCTGTGTTTCTTTAAAGTTGGCCACCACCCATTTCTGGTCGTTTTTAACCAAAGCAAACAACTGAGCTCCCGCCTGCAGATACTGACCTGCCTGCGTAGGTACTTTTCCAACGTATCCGTCTTCAGGGGCAAGGATTACCGTATATGACAAATTCAGTTTTGCATTTTCTACATCTACTTCTCTTTGTTTAGCAACAGAACCTGCCACGCTGATTTGTTGTGAACTGGCAGCCGTCTGAGAAGAGGCTATATGAGTTTGCTGGGCAATCTGATTTCTTTGGTCCACCAAAACCTGTAATTGTCTGTCAGCAGATTGTTTTGCAGCCAAAGCCTGCTCATACTGCTGTTCTGTAATAGAATGGTCTTTTACAAGATTAGCATATCTCTTAAGATCCTGAGAAGTTTTCCATACATTTACTTTTGCCGCTTCAATCTGAGCATTAGCCGTTACTACTGCTGCTTCTGAAGAACCTATATTTTTCGAAGTAGCCGTTGTAGTCGCTTCTGCATTTGAAATGTTGCTTCTGGCTGTAGATAAAGCTGCCTGAGCTTGTTCCAGAGCCATTTTCTGATCTCTGTTATCCAAAATCACCAAGGTATCTCCTTTCTTCACAAACTGGTTGTCTTTTACTTTTACCTGAGCTACATAGCCGGAGATTTTAGAAATTACCGGTGCCATATTGGAAGCAATCTGAGCATCATCAGTCTCTTCGTGATACTGTCCGTAAGTAAAGGCTCTGTACCCGTAGATTCCTCCTCCGATTACTACTGCCGCTAAAATGATAGGAAAAACTAAACTTTTTTTCTTTTTAGGTTCAGCTGCCTGTGTATTATTATTTTCCATTTTGGTTTTGATCTGATTATTTAATTGTTAAAGTTCCTGTTATCTGTAATAGTTTTCTGTATGCCAGTGCAGCATCTGCCTTAGCATTGATCACGCCAACATTGGCAGCAATCTGTGCCGCGTCTGCATCCAGCAATTCAGTCATGGTTGCCAACCCGTTGTCGTATTTATTTTTGGTAATTCTGTAATTTTCATTAGCCTGTTCCGCCGATTTTTCAAAAACAGCAATTCTCTTTTTTGAATAGTCTGTGTTCTGATATTCTCTGTTGACATCAAGCTTAATGTTATCATTCAGTAATTCATCAGTAGCGGCAAGCTGCTTTTCTCTCGCCTGCGATTGTCTCAATGAAGAATTTTCTTTCCAAAGATTGGACAGGTTATAAGAAACCCCGATGCCTACATTGATGGCATTGTATACGGTAAGAAACTTAGGGATATCCGCTGCTACATAACCTCCTGTAAATGCGATGGAAGGAAGATTTTCTGCTTTTGCTGCTTTCGAACCTAATTCCGCCGCTTTTCTCTGTTGTGCCAGAGCCTGTAAATCTTTACGGTTTTCTCTGGCTTCATTAACATAATAATCAACAGGTTTTACATCTGTTCCTTCTTCAATATAATTTTCATCTACTGCCAGTTCCGTTGTTTCGGGAAGACCAAGCAATAAATCCATATTGATGTTGGCAATATTGTAGTTATTTTTGGCTTCCAACAGCTGAAGTTCAATATTTGAGGTCTGAAGATTTGCCTTTAATCTGTCGTTTCTTGCAATCAAACCATTGTTTTCCATTTTAAGGAAGGTTTCATCTCTTTTTTGAGAAGCGGCAAGATTTTCTTCAAAAACCTTGATGGACTGGTTGGCTTTAAACAGGTTATTATAAGCCTGGGCAACGTTATAAGCAATGGCAATTTTATCATTCTCAGTGCTTAGTTTAGAAGCTTCCACCAGATATTTTGCTGACTGAATTCCGTATTTGATTCTTCCACCGCTGTAAATGGGAACGCTAAGATTAGCAGAACCGTAAACTACCTGATGTATTTCAGGTCCGCCAGCTCCTCCTGCAAGACCAGGAAGTTTGATATCAACATTCGGTTTTATCGGAAGGTACATATAGCTACCAGACACCTTTAATTCCGGCAGTTGTCTGTTTTTAGCCTCCAAAAGATCAGCTGTAGCCTCTTCGATCTTGGCTGCATCGATCTTGAGATTCTTGCTGTTCTGGATTCCCAGCTGCACGGCCTCGTCAAGAGTAAGTGTTCTTTTCTCCTGAGCATTCGCATTTGCTATTCCTACGAATAGTGATAATGCAATCACTGAGTTATTTATTCTCTTCATAACCTAAAAGGTCTTTTAGTAAATATTTAATATGTTTATTAAGTTCTGTGTAGTATTTTTCATCAAAAGCTTCTTCATCTTCTGTTTCATTCAGGAACTCTTTATACATTTCTTTTGCATTGAATGCATAAAACAAGGTTCCGCTTACGGTAGAATGAAGGAGATAAATAGGTGGATTTTTGGTGAAAATTCCATTTTTAAGACCACTTTCCAATATTTGTGAATACATAGAAAGGAATCCCATTTTGGTTTGCTTCAAAAATTCAACAATCTGAGGATTCTTGGTATGCAGCTGCTCTCTCTGCATAATCCTGTAGAAGCATTTTTGAGTCCGGATCTTGTGAGAAAACTGATCGATGACTCTTTCAATCTTCTGCCAATCGTTGATGTCTGTTCTTCCCAAAAGGTCTTTTGAGAAAAACTGACCTTCATTCATTCTGTATTCCACTAATTTCTCATAAAGTTTTTCCTTAGAGCCAAAATAATATGAGATCATAGAGATGTTTACATTCGCCGCCTTTGCAATTTCCCGGGTGGAAGTTCCTTCGAATCCCTGTTCTGCAAAGAGCTTCTCGGCAGCGAATAATATATTTTCTTCTTTTGAAATCATGTTAGTGTTCATTTTTCAGGGCGCAAATGTACACAAGTTTTCATTCAAATCAAACGATTGATTGATTTTTTAATATAGATTTAATTTATTGCAAAGAAAAGACGGTTTCTATAATATATGCTGAAAGCGCAGGAAAGGCAGTTTTTAATTTAAAAGAGTTTTATTTTGAATTAATATTCGGGAAAACCTGAACGATAATTTTAATATTTCAGAATGCATTCAATTGAAGCAAACGTAAAAATATAAGGAAAATAGAGCTGAAATAATAATCTGTACAGGACAAAAACAAAAACTCCGGCATTTACCGGAGTTTATTTATGTGCTTTTATGAATATATCTTGATAATTTTATTCCCAGGTCGGTCCAGACGATTTTGGGGTTTCCGTTTCTGGTCAGGTGCAGATCAGCAGTATTGATTTCTTCTAAAATGCTCTCAATATTGGCTCCGCTGATAAATTTTGAAAAACCGGCCCAATTGAAACCGTTCGCATTGATCTTTTTATAAACCAGATTTTCGGACTGATAATTCTGAAGCAGCGCCAGTCTGAAAATTTCAGAACAATAATTGAGGAAGTTTTTTTGCTTTTCTCTGTTCCACCCAGCAATTTCCCTTGCCCATAAAATAATACTTCGGAGATATTCCGGTTTCTTTTTTACCATAAATGCATCTCTTACCCATTGTACAAAAAGCTTTTCAAACTCATTGCTTTTGTCTCCTGAGTTCAGAAGCTTAATGGCATCATTGAGATCTCCTTGTGCCTCATGAACAATTTCTCTTACCTTATCTTCGGAAACAGAAAAGTTCTTTTTAAGGTAGTTTTCAATATCCTCATCATTAATTCTCGGGATCTCTACAATCTGTGTCCTGGAAAGAATGGTAGGAAGAATATCATTGGTACTTTCGGCAGTAAGCAGAATGACCGTTTTTGCGGGTGGTTCCTCTAAAAATTTCAAAAATTTATTGGAAGCCGCGATATTCATTTTATCTGCTCTCCAGACAATAAGAATTTTGGTTCCGCCTTCAAAACTTTTTAAAGAAAATTTCTGGTTCTGATCATCCACTTCATCGGCAGAAATAAATAACTGTTTATTTTCGGATTCTAAAAAAGCAGTCCAGTCGTCATAGCTTGCATAAGGAGAAGCCAGGATCATTTCTCTGAACTCGTCAAATTTATTTTTGCTTAATGAATTTTTATTATCCGTAAAAACCGGAAAGCTGAAATGCAGATCCAGGTGATTGAGATGCTCAACCTTCGCAGCAGCATGTTCGTTTTCCTGGCTGAAAATTTCCCGTGCATAGGCCAATACCATAGGCAGTGTTCCGTAACCCTCCTTTCCTACAAAAAGTTGGGCATGGCTCACTCTGTTTTCAGCAATGCTTTCTCTAAGAAGTTTTTTCAGATTAGTCTGTCCGGCGATGTTCTCCCAATTCATGTTTCAAAGATAAAAAATCTTATTTCATTTCATAAAATTAAGTCTGCTTAAAATGGATAAAAATATAGATCATGCATTTTGAGTTTCTTTACATCTTTAAAAATGCAGGATGTAATAAAACCATTAAGAAGGATTGAAGAAATAAAGTATATTAAGATGAATCATTCTGATCTAAAGATTGAAGAGAAGCTTATCTTAATATTCGTAGCACCTTCATATAATCTTAATGGTCCAAAAGAAATGTGTCATATTATAGGTAATATCAATAATAGGATTAGAATAAAATATAAAATTAAATTTTACACAATTTAATTTTAAGCAATACATTTGTAGAGTGAAATTATTTGTAAATTTATTACCATTTCACACCAATTCAAATATTAAATTATATACCAATGGATACCAACCTGGAACAAAAAATCAAAGGGATATTTCAACAGCAGAAATCCTTTTTCAAAACTAATCAGACAAAAGATATTGAATTCAGAAAAGCACAATTAAGAAAATTCCGGGATGTTTTTCTTCAGCATACCGATGCACTTTGTGAGGCTTTGGATACAGATTTGGGAAAAAGCAGAAAAGAAGCGGAATATGTGGAGATTCAAATAGTGATCAGCGAACTTGATTATTTGCTGGAAAATATTGACGAATGGGCAAAACCGACTTCTGTACCTTCCAAACCACATCCTTCAGGTGCGGAAGTGGAAAGTAAAGTAACATATCAGCCTTATGGGGTTACCTATATTATTGGTCCATTCAACTATCCTGTTCAGTTAACATTCAGTCCGTTAATCGGAGCTTTGATTTCCGGAAACACAGCCATTATAAAACCTTCTGAAAATACACCACATGTCGCGCAGGTGCTTGAAGATATTGTGAAAGCATCTTTTGATGAATCTTATGTAGCCGTTATTCAGGGGGCTATTGAGGAAAATACTCTTTTACTCAGCTTACCTTTCGATTATATTTTCTTTACCGGAAGCCCGAATGTCGGGAAAATTGTGATGAAAGCCGCTGCCGAACAATTAATTCCGGTTACGCTGGAACTTGGAGGAAAATCTCCCACCATTGTTCATAAAGATGCCGATCTGGATAAAGCTGTGGCAAGAATATCCTACGGAAAATGGATAAATTGCGGACAAACCTGCGTTGCTCCCGACTATATCTATATCCATGAATCGGTAAAAGATGCCTTTATAGAAAAATTTAAAGCTCATTTAAATACAACTTATGAAGGGAATTCTTTAGGGAAAATCGGGAAAATTGTAAGCCAGAACCAAATTAAACATCTGTCAGGTTACCTGGAAGCTGCTCCGGAAAAAGTAATTTACGGAGGACATTATGATCTTGAAACCCGTCATTTTGAAGCTACTTTAATGGATAATGTGAACTGGGATGATCAGGTGATGCAGCAGGAGATCTTCGGCCCTATCCTTCCTGTTATGACCTATAATAATATTGAAGAAGCTCTGGAGGAAATCAACAGCCGTCCCAAACCTCTGGCATTATATGTTTTCACGGAAGATCAGAAATTTGCAGATTATGTTTTAAACCATACCACAAGCGGTGATGCTGAAATCAACAGTTCCATTATCCATGTAGGTTCTCATTATTTACCTTTTGGGGGCGTAGGAACTTCGGGAATGGGAAAATACCACGGAAAATTCAGTTTTGAGTGTTTCAGCCACAGCCGTTCCGTACTTCAGGTAAAATAATAGTATAAATGCTTATTCATATAAACCGGGACTGTTCATCATAGGACAGTCTTTTTTTGTAAAACAGAATTGCTATTTTTATGGCTGAAAATTTGCATTTTTCTTTTAAAGGAAAGCCCTTAACAAACTTTAACCACATATAATTTTTACAATTCATTAATATTTAAGATATTTGCGCATTGTTTTAAAAATCAAGAATGAAAAAAATCTTTGTAGTATCATTCATATCAGTTGGATATTTTCTGAATGCACAGAGTCTAAGCAACTCCCCTTATGCAACTTATGGAATTGGAGATGTGAAATATGATAATACGATCGAAACTGCTTCTATGGGAGGTATATCTACTGCTTTTATAAGTGATTTTACCAGTAGTTTCAATTTTGCCAACCCGGCAAACAACGCCAATTTTGAACTTACGAGTATCAGACTGGAAGCTACCAACGAAAACAATTATTTCAAATCGAACTATAACGATATGAAATCTACAAAGCATTCTACGTACCTTTCCAATATTTCGATTGCATTTCCATTATCTTCAAAAGTGAAAATGGGGATCTCTTATCAGCCTTACAGTTCTAAAAGCTACGATATCGTAACGGAACAGTTTACAGAAGATAAAACTCCTCTTTACAAAAACAGCTTTAAAGGAAGTGGAACTTTAAATACAGCTCAGCTTGCTGTGTCTTATAAGATCAATCAGGAATTATCCGTAGGAGCAAAAGCCAACCTTTATTTCGGAGACCTTAACGACCTTAATGAATTCCGTGCTTACAACAGTAACCTTGGGACTTATGTAGGTGAATATGTTAATGGCTATGAGACTAAAAACAGAGTCAGAAACTTTAATTTTACACTGGGTACAAGCTACCAGACTTTAAATACACGTACTGATAAGAAGTTCACATTGGGAGCTACTGCTACTTTTGGGAATACCAGTAATATGACGACACAGTACGTCAACAGTACCTACAGATACTCTGATGCTCAGGAAACCACCAAGCTTAGCGGATCGGAAACCATTATTGAGCAAAAAGAAACAAAATCTAAAAACCTTCTTCCGTTACAGGCTTCATTAGGAGTGGGATATGGTAGTGAAAACCATTGGTTCGTATCAGGACAGCTTGACTATAAAAAAGGAGAAGACATCTCTTATTTCGGTAAAACCTTTGATTTCCAGGACACTTACAGGATTTCTGCAGGTGGATGGTATCTTCCTAACTATAATAACTTCAGAAACTACTTCTCAAGGGTGATCTACCGATATGGAGCGTTCTACGAAAGAGGAAATCTTAAACTGGAAGGAAACAGCATTAATAAGTTCGGTATTTCAGCCGGGGTAATGCTACCGTTCAAGAACAGCAGTATCACAAGAATGAGTGGTCTTGAAATCGGATTGGAAGTGGGTAAAAGAGGAACTCTTAAAAACAACCTGATCAACCAGAACTTTGTCAACCTGAGAATCGGCTTTAATTTCGCTGATAAATGGTTCAGAAAGACTCTTTATAACTAAGATGAATTTTTCAGAAAAAATATCATATAAAAATATAGCATGCCTTTTTAGTTGTGCTATATTTTTTATATTGACATCCTGTGAGGAGGATCTTACCAAAAGAAATGGCAACCAAAGCAAGAATTTCCCTTCACAGATTATCAACAACGCCAATATTATACAGCGTGACTCCGGCTTTGTGACTTTAAAAGCCAAAGCCCCCATCATTGAAAAATACGAACTGATCGACAGCCCGTATGTGGTAGCCCGAAAAGGAATTGATATTGAGTTTTTTGATAAAAAGAAACCTAAAGTTCCGGGAAGAATTACCGCTAAATATGCCCGTATTTTCGAATATAAAAAATTCTACGAAGCCAAAGGTGATGTAAGGATAAAGACCAATGAAGGACAGAGATTTGCCATGCAGAGTATTTATTGGGATCAGAAAAGAAACAGAATCTACACCAAAGATACGGTTTATGTTACCATGGAAGACGGCTCTACCCTGGTAGGTGCCAATGGAATGACTGCCAAAGATGACTTTTCCGAATACACATTCTATAACAATTCCGGAGATTTCAGTTCAAAAAGAATTTCTGAAAATAAAAAATAAATCCAAAAAGAATGAAAGCTGTGGCTATTGGACTGATGTCCGGGACAAGTCTGGATGGTCTGGATATCTGTCTTGCTGAATTTGAAAAGCAGGACACATGGACTTTTAAAATCCTGAAAGCCGAAACACTCTCCTATTCTGAGGATTGGGAAACCCAACTTAGAAACTCCATTCATCTTTCGTCCGAAGGTTTGCTGGAACTGCATTCAGCGTATGGTTTTTATCTCGGGCAGCAGGTTAAAGCATTTATTCATCAGCATCAGCTTGAAAATATCGACCTGATTGCTTCTCATGGGCATACGGTTTTTCATCAGCCTAAAAGGAAATTCACCCTGCAGATCGGTGACGGCAGAGCCATAAAGCTGGAAACCGGATTACCTGTTATCTATGATTTCAGAAGCCAGGATGTGTTGATGAAAGGAAACGGAGCTCCTCTGGTTCCTATAGGTGATGCATTACTTTTCTCCGGATACAGCGCCTGCCTGAATTTAGGTGGATTTTCCAATATTTCTTTACAATGGGATGGGAAAAGGATCGCTTTTGATATTGCTCCCGTGAACATTGTTTTGAACCATCTGGCCCAGCAGCTTCATAAAAATTTTGATGAAAACGGAGCGCTGGCCGCACAAGGAAAGATAGATGAGACTTTACTGAACCAGCTTAACAGCCTGGATTTCTACCAGATTTCGCATCCAAAATCATTGGGAATAGAATGGTGCCATCAACATATATTTCCCCTTCTTGAAAATATTGAAGCCTTAGATGCTCTGGCCACTTTTACAGAACATGCTGCCCAGCAGATTGCCAATGTCATCAATGAATATAGTATAAAAGACATCCTTATCACTGGAGGAGGCACTTACAACACTTTTTTAATTGAAAAAATAAGAGCAAAAACACAAGCCGAAGTGATCATCCCTGAAAAAGAGATTATCGATTATAAAGAAGCCCTGATTTTTGCCTTTATGGGCGTTTTAAAGATGAATAACGAGATCAATGTATTGTCTTCTGCCACCGGAAGTACAGCGGATCATTGTTCGGGAGTTATTGCTTAGATATTTTTCATATTTTTATTTCACCGATCAGCCCAGCTGCGCAAAATCTCCTGACTTTGCGCCAGTAATAAAATCAATTCTCCAAATGCTCCAAAACAGGAAGAATTCGGTGAGCAGGGTTGCTTTTCAATCCTAATGATTTCAAAGGGCTTAATAAAGCAAAATTCAAATTGTCAAACGAATCCTTTGGTGTGGCATTCTCCTGAAATTAGTGATTAAATCATTAAATAAAAATATGATATTATATAAAGAAATCGAAATTAATGTGAATAATAACACTTATGTGAAAACAAAAGGATTATATTCTTATATATCTAAAGAAATTAGAGTTACTATTGGTAATAATCTACCTGAAAACTATATAGGGGTTATTAAGTACATTATAGATTACATTGTAGATAGTAAACCAATCATTTCTGAAAACCAAAATATTGGCTATTATTCGTGGCTTTTACAATTTAGGTTGGATGAAGATAGTTGTTATGAAATATATGAAGCAAACTTAGACGGTAGTGGCTTTAATAAAGGTTGTGATACAGCAATTTCAGTTGTTAGGCAGCAAAGTGAAATGTGTTTACAACATGATCTTATTCCTCTATTTCCAAACTTCAATCAGTCAATTGTTATTTCAGATGGTGTCTATGAAGGAAAGGATGTTGAAGGAATAAGATATGATTCACCTCATGATGAGAGTGGATGGTACCTTATTACAGATGATTACGATGGCAATATTAAGTCATTAAAAATGGTACATTTTTATCATGTTGCCTTTGCCCGACCAGATATTTTACAATATCTGGCAATACCTTTCGGATACAGATTTATCATGAAAGACGGAAATGTTGAAATATATAGGGATGAGGAAAAGTAATGCTCAGGCATGTTTCAAAATATCTACTCATTATTAAAGGACATTGACAAAGAAAATTATAATATAATAATTGACTAATCCTTTTAATTAATACTCAAGATTAGTGATTAATAACGGTTTTCTTATTGGGAACCCTTCGATCGGCTCAGGGTGACAGGTCGCATACCAACTGAAATTTTTAAACGTTGTCAGGCTGAGCCTGTCGAAGCCGTTATTATTGACAGAGATAGGTTAATAATTTAAAAACAGGTATTTATTGGTTACCTGTTTTATTTTCGCCAACTTTCCTGTAAAATAAAAAAACCTTCAAAATGAAGGTTTTTATTATTTATAAGCTTCGATTTTATCGGTAAGCGTATTGATAAAGTTCTGTAAAGGCTTTTCTACCATCATTTTAATGAATGGATTGAATTTTCCTTCAAATAACATCTGAACTTCAGTCTGGTTTTCACTGATCGGGTTCAATGTAGCTGTTAATGAGAAGTCCAGACTTGAACTTGCAGATCTTAAAACAGCTTTCTGATCATCCACTTCATCTATTTTTAAAGCGATTTCAGGCATTCCCTGTAATCCAAATTTAAATCCGTTATCTCTTGTTTCAAATTTCTGAAGACCGTCCGGCATAAAATCTTTATAATTTTCAGGTGATTTCAGCAACTCTGTAAGTTCTTTAGATGATTTATTGACAATAATCTTTCGTCCTTCTAAATTCATTTTTTATTTTTGTATTTAAATTCTTAACTATTACAAATGTATAAAGTTTTTGTCAACGAAAAAAAATTATTACTATCTAAGCATCCAGAAGAACTTGAAAAAAAGCTTGTATACGAAAATTATACAACTTTAGAGATCGCCCTGGATCTTCTGGAGAATACTTCTGTGCAGGAACTTAATGTGTATGGAGAGAATTTGGAAGAAATCTGGCATGAATTTCAAAAGCTATTCAGAATTATAGAGGCTGCAGGTGGTCTCGTTAATAATCCTGAAGGTAAGATTCTTTTCATCAGAAGATTAGGCAAATGGGATCTTCCCAAAGGTAAAATGGAAAAAGGAGAATCCAGAGAAGAGTCTGCCGTACGGGAAATAGAGGAAGAAACAGGGTTGAGTGATGTTGAGCTTGTACAATTCATCAACACGACTTATCATATCTATGTAGAAAGAAACGGGGAGAAAATCTTAAAATGCACCCATTGGTTTGAAATGAACTTTGATGGAGAAGATACCTCCAAACCGCAGATAGAAGAAGGTATTACCGAAGTAGCATGGAAAACGACCTCAGAAATTGAAAATGAAGTGTTCCCGAGTACTTTTAAAAATATCAAACTGATCGTAAAAGAATTCTGGGAGCTGAAGAAATAAGTAAGAAGGCTGGAAGAGTGAAGCTGGAAGTTACGATCAAGCATCCTCATTTTCCGGTGATCATTTTACAATGAAAATTTATAAAATGGTACAAAAAAGAGAACACTCTTTGATTGCCTTCAGGAACTTCCCTCTCCCAGCCTCCGGCTTCCCTACTCTAAATAAAGTCGATTACTTTCTCCAGAGCAATTCCTCTGGAACCTTTTAACAATATGTTTTCAGACTGAATTGGATTCTGTTGTAAATATTCTATTAATGCTGCTGTATTTTCAAAAGCAAAATCTGAAGCATTCACAGATTTAAAATGTTTACCAACCGTAATAATCTCGTCAAAATGAAGGTCCTGAGCCAGTTTTAAGATGTTCTGATGCTCTTTCTCACTTTCATCACCTAATTCCAGCATATCTCCGATGATAATGGTTTTGCTGCCTTCAAAACTGATAAAATTATTTAAAGAAGCTGTCATAGAGCTTGGATTGGCATTGTAAGTATCAAGCACCAAAGTCCTGCCCTCTTTTTTCACCACCTGAGATCTCATATTGGTGGGGGTATACAGCTCCAGAGCATGTTTTATTTTTTCAAAGCTGATTCCGAAATGAAGACCAAGACTGGCAGCAGCACAAAGATTGGTAAAGTTATACTCTCCTGTCAGTTTTGAAACGGCTTTTACTCCCTGATAAGTCAATCCTACAAAATGTTCAGCGGAAAAAGATTCAAAGTTGTAATCCGATGTTTCTTTCCCAAAAGTAATTTTAGGTGAATAGTTTTCAGTCTTTTCAGCCTGGATCGGATCGTTTTCATTCACAACAATCGTTCTGTTGTTATTTTTAAGATAATCATAAAGCTCAGACTTTCCTTTAATTACTCCCTCAAAACCTCCGAAGCCTTCCAGGTGAGCTTTCCCAAAGTTGGTAATATATCCGAAATCAGGTTGTGAAATGGTACACAGAAATTCAATCTCCTTTTGATGATTCGCTCCCATTTCAATTACAGCCATCTCATGTTCCGGTTTAATGGAAAGGATGGTCAACGGAACTCCGATATGGTTATTCAAATTTCCAGCAGTATACTGAACATTAAATTTTTCAGAAAGGACCGCATGAATCAACTCTTTGGTGGTTGTCTTTCCATTACTTCCCGTAAGTCCGATAAAAGGAATATGAAGCTGGCTTCTGTGGTAGATTGCCAATTGCTGTAAAAATTCCAGCGTAGACGGAACATAGAAAATGTTTTTATCTCTGTTTTCAAATTCCGGAAGTTCAACAATCACTGCCAGAGCTCCGTCATCAATGGCTTTTTCTGCCAGCGTAGCTGCATTGAAATTCTCACCGGAAAAGGCAAAGAAAATATCATTCTTTACTATTTTTCTGCTGTCAATGGTTACTTTTGCCGCGTGCAGAAATAAAGGATAAAACTGTTCTATATTCATGTGGAAATATATATTTTTTTTTAAGAAGTGACATGCAACCGCCAAATCTACACGAGTATTTCAGGCTTTTCAGCCCAAGCGGTTTCATGGTTCAAAAATAAAAAAACCTTCCGAAAGTCCGGAAGGTTTTTTATAAGTATTTTTTGATAAATATTATCTTCTAGTTCTACTCTTATCGTTAGTTCTGGCATCCTGTGCAACACGGAAACCTACCCAACCATAAGCTCTGTTTTGATTTTTATATCTTCTTTGTCCCGGATCCAACCAGTATGCTGTATCCTGCCATGAACCTCCTTTTACTACTCTAACCTCGTTAGAGATTGCAGAAGTTCTGTCTTTAGTATCTTTCTGTAGTTTTACTCTACCGCTTCCATCTACAACGAAGCTTGTTTTAGGAGCGTTGTACATATCGAATCCGGCAGCAGAATCAGAAGCTCTGTAATATTCTAAAGAAGACTGTCTGTCACCGTCTCTGTAGTTTCTGTAGTCAGCAATAGTTTGTCTTTCGAATTGTCCCGGAAGACCTTTGTAAACTAATCTTCCATCTGCTAACGTATCATACTTGATAGTACCTTCATCGATCATTTTATAAGTTCCGTCACCGTTTCTTACGATCGCCTGAGGCATGTTTCCTCTGTAGTAGTTGAAATCGTTGTAATCTTCATCGATGATAGGTCTGTAAACGTCAGCCGTCCATTCAGAAACGTTTCCGTACATACCGTAGATTCCTAAATCGTTAGATGGATATTGTCTTACATCAGAAGTCTGAGCTGATCCGTCGTTTTTCCAACCTGCGATACCAGAATAATCACCTCTACCCATTTTGAAGTTTTCAAGGAACATTCCTCTGTCTCTTCCTTTGGAACCTCTTAATCTTTCAATTTGAGGTTTTTTACCAAGATATTGGTTATATTCTCTGTTTTTAGCCATACCCAGAGCTGCATATTCCCATTCTACTTCAGTAGGAAGTCTGAACTTCTGTACCATTGCAGAATTCGGAGCTCTGTTAGCGGCAAGCAATCTCTGGTTTGTCGTTTTCATACCAGTTTTCTGCTGCATTCTTTTCTCATTGATATATCCCTGCATTTCAGGATCATTCGATTTGAATTTATCCATGTTGAAAGCTGTTCCACCCTGGTTGTTGGATTCGTTGATATACAAATCTTTGGCAATAATACCAGCCTGCATCAAAGCTTTTTCATTGGCTCTGTCAGACAGCCATTCACAGTATCTGTTTGCCTGAGTCCAGGAAACTCCTACTACCGGATAGTAATCAAATTCCGGAGAACGCAGATAAGTTTCGTTATAATCGTTTCTTGCTAATTTGTTGTCCCATAATAAGGTATCCGGTAAAGCACCGTTATAGATCTCCTTAAAACTCGGGTCACTTGGTGGGAATACATACTTCAACCATGTAAGGTATTCGCGGTATTCGTAGTTAGTAATTTCAGTTTCTCCGATAAAGAATGAACTTACCTGCATTCTGCGAGGTGTATTATTCCAATCGTGCATAACATCATCTTTCACTAATCCCATTGTAAAAGTTCCACCTTCTACATATACCATCCCAGGCCAACCCTTCTGCTTCTGTTGCTTTCCTGCAAAAAACCAACCCTGTTTTTCGTTTGGTTTCCAACCTGTTTTGCTGACAAATTTTTTGGTACCGCCACCTTTGCTGGTTCCTGATCCGCCACAGCTGGTTAATGCAAGTGTAGAACTTAATGCTATTAATGAAAACAACTTTAGTTTTTTCATAGTCGATATAAATATTTTCAAAGTACAAAGAAAAAATAAATTATTCAATAAATCAAGTAAACATTTGATTTTTTTGAAAAACGTTAACAAATTAATTTTATTGTATCACAATTTAATTCTAAAATTTTCATTTATTTTGTAATTTAGCAATTTCAATAGTAAACATGAAACGAAAAATTACGATTTTATCTTTAATCGCTTTTGCATCAACACTTTACGCTCAAAGAAACACCATAGAATGGAACGGTTCTAAAATCCAGGATTTTGGTGACACAAAATTAAATCTTCCTAATTTTAAAAATGAAGGTTTTTCTTACAGCCAAAATAATGTTTTTATCGTAAGCAAGCAAAAAATCGGAGAAAAGCAATTAAAAATCTCAGACCTTGTCTGGGAAAACGTTTCAAACCAGGATTTGTTTGAGCTGGATAAAGGCAGACTTCCGGATTATGATGTAGCAGATGTTTCCTATTATACTTTAGAGGGTGAAAGCTATGCCAGCATTAGTATTGCTTTATTTAAAAATGTAAAAGGCCGTGTTCAGAGATTATCTTCGTTTAATGTTTCGGAAGCTTCTTCTTTTATCAATACCACAGGAACTGTTAATAAAATAGGAACCACAGGAAATCCTTTATCAAGTGGAAATTTTTATAAAATAAAGGTAGACAAGTCCGGAGTATTCAAAATCACTTCCCAGTTTTTAAAAGACAACGGAATCAATCCGGGTTCTGTAAATCCTAAGAATTTCAGAATTTATGGAAACGGAGGGGTCATGCTTCCCGAATACAATCAGGATCCAAGATATGGTGCTTTACAGGAAAATGCCATTCAGGTGGTAGGTGAAGATGACGGGGTATGGAATGACAATGACTACGCTCTTTTCTATGCGCAAGGTCCAGACGGATACAACCTTTATGATACTTCCAACGGGAACGGTTTTAAAAGACACGATACCCGGTTCAGTGAAAGAAGCAATAATGTCAAAAACATCTATGAGGATTTCTCCTATTATTATATCAACTTTGATAAAGGTGCGGGAAAAAGGGTTGCGACTGTAGACGGAAACCTTCCTGCCCAGCTGATTACAAGGTATGACAGTTACCAGGTGATCAACAAAGATCAGAAAAACCTGCTAAAAGTAGGAAGAACATGGGTAGAAGATACTCCTTTCACCAATGAAAAAACAGTAACATTTACTACCAATTCCCCGATACAGGCGAATGATGTCATACGATACAGAACCCAGGTGGTAGCGTACAATTCCCAGCAGAATACGATAGATTTTAAAATCAACAATTTAAATCCGCACCCGCTGCAGGTAATTCCGACGGACACTTCTTCCTATCAGTATACCTTCTATCCGGTAACTTATACTGGAACATTAACCAATCTTACCGGAAATCAGTTTACACTGGTTTATAATCCGGATATCTCCAAGAATCCGAATGGAACTTTCTATTTTGATTATGTAGAGGTTCAGTATAAGGAAAATCTTGCATTCAATGGTTCACAGATGAACTTCAGGGATTATTCGATTGTCAGTGGAAGCAATACAGACTATGGTTTCAGTATCAGTAATGCTGCTGCTATAGAACAGGTATGGGATGTAACGGATATTACCAATGCTAACAGAAGAGTGAATAAGGCAGGAGCCGGTTCCTTCAACTTTGCATATACGGCTGCTGATCAGAATTTCAACAATGAGTTTGTAGCTTTCCGTGCTGATGCGGCTTTCAGTCCACAGTTTGTGGGAAGAATCTCCAATCAGAATCTTTCCGCAATACAAAACGTAGATTATCTGATCCTTACCGTTCCTGAAATGATGGGCCAGGCACAGAGAATTGCCAACTACCATCAAACCAAGAATAACTATAAGGTAGAAATTGTTGACATCAATAAAATCTACGAGGAATATGGCAGCGGAAGTAAAGATCTTACCGCGATAAGAGATTTCGTAAGCAAACTCAATACTCCTCTGGGAAGACTTCAATATGTATTTATCCTTGGGGATGCTTCATACGATTATAAAAACAGGGTTCCGAATAATTCAAACGTTGTTGCCAGCTATCAGAGTGAGCAGTCTTCCGATTATGTATCCTCTTTTGTGACGGATGACTATATCGTAATGACCAAGCCGCAGAATACATTATTAATTGAAAACAACCTTCCGGATCTTCCGGTTGGCAGAATTCCGGCAGCCAATGCCAGTGAAGCCGGAGATATGATCAATAAAACACTGGCTTACTATAATTCCCTTCAGGGACAGTCGAGCCCGTTTGGAGACTGGCGTATGCGACTTGACTTTGTAGTGGATGATAACAACGAAGGGGGAAGTCCTTTCCACAGTGTCATGAACAGCTCCCTTGCCGGCATATTTGAACAGCCGGGTCAGCAGGAACTTAAAGAGTATAATGTTAAAAAATTATACATGGATGCCTTTACCGCCCAGAGTACTTCAGGAGGGCGAAGATATCCGCAGGTAAACCAGGCCATTTCCAATGCTATCGGAAACAGCTTATACCTGTTTTATTTCGGACACGGAGGAATCAACGGCTGGGCGCAGGAAAGAGTACTTACGAGCACAGAAGTTCAGAATGCCAACAATTTCTCTAATGTATACAGCAGATTCCCGTTTGTATCTACCATTACCTGTGAGTTTACATTATGGGACGAACCTTCAACCAACTCTGTAGGAGAACAGTTTATTAAGATGAAGCAGGGAGGTGTTTCCACCATGATTACTTCCAGCCGTGCTATCGGGGTTGATTATGGACGTGATTTTACCAATACTTTTACTCAGAATATTTTTAAGTTAACCAATGACGACTTTAATACGCTGGGAAATGCACACTTAATTGCTAAAAAACAAAAAGGACCAAACAGTAACCACTTAAAAGTAAACTTACTGGGTGATCCTGCCATGAAATTAAGCAGACCACAGAGACTTCTGGTTATTGATAATATTGAAACTCCTGTTCCGGGACTGATCAGAGGGCTGGATTTTGTAAAAATCAAAGGACATATCAATAATCCGAACGGAACACTGAACAATACTTTCAACGGAAAGGTCAGCATCAATATTTTTGATAAGAGATTAAATAAAAAAACATTAAATAACAGTGGCGTTTTATCTCCGGTGTTAGAGTATACCGAGGAAGGAAGTGCTATTGTAAAATCTGCAGGAACTGCTGTAAATGGGGTTTTCACTGCTGAATTCTATGTACCAAAAGACATTAACTATGCTGTAGGCCAGGGAAGAATACTAGCCTATGCAGATAATAAATCAACGGATGTTTTCAACAATCAGGCTGTACAGGTAGGCGATATTAATCCAAACGGAATCAATGATAATCAGCCTCCAAAAGTAAAACTGTATATGAACAACACCAACTTTGCAGATGGTGGAATTACCAATCAGAACCCTATGCTTCTTGCCTGCCTTACCGATGATACAGGAATCAATTCAACAGGATCCGGTGTAGGGCATGATATTACAGTTTATCTTGACGGGCAGATTATCAATACTGTTGTTTTAAATGATTTTTATGCTCCGGGAGAAGGAAACGGATGTTTAAATCCTAGTCTTGCCGAATACCAGAAAGGAAATGTAACCTACCCTTTCAGAAATCTTGCAATAGGACAGCATCAATTAACATTTAAAGTTTGGGATATAAACAATAATTCTACAACTGCTACGTTAAATTTTGAAGTTAAAGATGAATCTGACCAGCATCTGACAATAAACCGTCCGCTGAACTGGCCCAATCCATTTACCAATAAAACCTATATTCAGTTTGAGCACAACTGTGATGACATTCTGGATGTAAACGTACAAATTTATACAATAACCGGAAGATTGGTAAGAACTTTATCGCAGCCGGTGGTTGCAGAACCGTTCCTACAGGGCTTCAGAACCCCTCGTCAGGCGATAGAATGGGACGGAAGAGATGATTTTGGAGCTACTGTAGCAAAAGGTACGTATATTTTTAAGATATTTGCAAAAAGTCAAAATCAAGAAAAATGCAAAGGAAGTGCTACAGCTGTAGAAAAAATGGTACTTTTGAAATAATAAAACAAAACAATAGACAATAATATTAATAAAAAACTGATAATATATAAAAGACAACATATGAATTTAACTACTAAACTGCTATTAGGATTTGGTTTGAGTGCTGGTTTTTTAGGCTATTCGCAAGATTTAGGTAAAGTAAACCCAGTTCTTACCGGAGCTCCTTTCTTAAGAATTGCACCTGATGCAAGATCGGGAGGTATGGGAGATCAAGGGGTGGTAACCTCTCCGGATGCATTTTCACAATTCTGGAATGCGGCTAAATACCCTTTCAGCAGGACAAGTTCTTCCGTAGGTCTTAACTATACGCCTTACATGGGAAAACTTACCAATGATGTATTCTTATTATATGCCTCGTTCCATAAGTTTTTGGGGCAGGAAGAAAGATCTACAATTTCCGCGAGTATCTATTATTTCAATATGGGACAGGTAGACCTGACTCAACTGGTGGGTACGGAAATCGCTTCTATGGGTACATCAAAACCAAATGAATTCTCCATTGACGTTGCCTACGCTTTGAAACTTTCTGATTCATTCTCCGGAGCTGTTACCGGTAGATTTATCCGTTCAGACTTAGCCGGAGGATTCAACACAGATACAACACTTAAGGCTGCGAACAGTTTTGCAGTAGACGTTTCAGGATACTATACCTCTCCAAGATTCTCCAGTATTGGCGGATATGATGGTAAAATCAATGCAGGTTTGGCCATTCAGAACTTAGGTCCGAAACTGGATTATACAGGGAATGAAGAATCAAGATCTTATCTTCCTACCATGGCAAGATTAGGGGTTGGATATGACATGTACCTGGATGATATGAACAGAGTAGGAATTTCTGTGGAAGGTTCAAAACTATTGGTTCCGGGATCTGAGTATGCCGGAATTGACCCGAATACAAGACAGCCTATTTATCAGATTCCTAATGTAGGGCCAATGGCTGGTATCGGAAAATCTTTCAAAAATAAAAACAGTATCATGTACAGTGGTGCTTTGGAATATTCCTACGACAATGCATTTTCTGTAAGAGGAGGTTACTTCCATGAAAGTGAAGAGCAGGGAGCAAGACAGTTTGCAACTGCAGGGGTTGGGCTAAGATACCGTTCTTTCGGACTTGACCTTTCTTACCTGATCAACATGTCTAAAATCAACAGTGCTTTGGATAACACGCTTCGTTTCGGTCTTACCTGGAACATCGGAGAAGAAACATCCAACAACGATCGTTAATAAAAGCAACAGCTCTATAAAAAAAGCCTCATACATTTTTGTATTGAGGCTTTTTTTATGTCAATCGTCAATGGTGAATTCGCTTCGCTTGTCAATTTTTTTCATCACCATTCACTTTGGATTCGTGAATAGTCAATCGTCAATCTGCTTCGCTTGTCAATTTTTTTCTACTGCAACCATTCACCATTCAATTTGCGAAGCAAAAATTCACTATTGACCTTTAAATAATGTAATCGTATAGTCAAGGAGTTTTCCTTCACCATATTCGCCATGTCCGGGAACTACAATTTTCACATCCGGATATTCTTTTTTTACTTTTTCAACGGTATTGGACCAGGCAGAAACATTGGCATCCCCCAAATATCCTTTACCTGCCTCCAGCTCCTTTAACAAACAGCCCCCAAATAAAATATTTTCGCTTGGAAAATAACCTACAGCATTGTCTTTTGTATGCCCTTCACCGAAAAATTTTGCAATGACATCTTTATCCCCGACTTTTAAAATAACAGAGTCATTAAAACTGTTTTCAGGAATAACAAAATTATTTTCTCTGGCCAGCTCAATTGTTTTCACGTAGGAATAGGATGGAATATTGTGCTTATGAAAAGTCATCAATCCTCCCAAGCTGTCATCATGAAAATGGGTTGGAATAATGGCCTTAATTTTCGAATCAAGATTTTCATTAATCCATTGTATCAGTTCTTCTGAACTTTTATCATCGGTAGGTGTATCAAAAACAACGGTTTCGTGATGATCTTTTACAATCAAACCATTACAAGGTACATTCCCGAAATCATTGGTCTGTTTAAAGGAGGTATGAATAAAAGAATTTTCTGAAATCTGAGTAATGATCAAGGTTTTTGATTCATATATTTTCTTTGCTTTATAGCTGTTTTTGCTCTGTGCACTGCAGCTTAACATGATCATAGAAAACAAAATGGCCACTATATTTTTACTGATGAACTTCATAAAATAATTATTTATAACTGATTTAAGCTAAGGTAAGGATTCATGGAACAGGATTTGTTAGCTGTTGTGTTAAAAAATGACGAATTGTGATAGGCGAATCATTCATATGTTTCATCTGTCAATTTATTTTAAATAATACTACAGCTCAATTAAAAAAAATATAATATTTAAGTTAATAAAAGTCTCTTATTTATGGCAATTTTCTTAAATTCAATAGCTATTTTTGTAATATGAACTATTCGGCGGAACTAAAAAAATTTGTAACCAGTCAGTATGTATATTCTGCGATCAGAATTACATTAGCTACTGTTCTGCCTTGTTTAGTCCTCGCCCACTTCGGGATTTTAAAAGAATATTTTCTTTTCCCTCTCGGAACCAGCTTTGTAGCCCTTACCGACCAGCCCGGTCCTTTTATCCGAAGAAGAAATGCTCTTACTTTTGCGATCTGCTGTTTTGTCTTTGTAGCACTTATTGCCAGTCTTGTGATGAATATTAAAGTACTGGTCATTCTGGAAGTCATTGTCTTCGGGATGTTTTTCTCCCTGATCGGCGTGTATGGCCAGAGATTAGCTGCTGTAGGCTCATTATCCCTTGTGGTACTCGCCATCTTTATTGACGGGCATCTTACGGGAAGCAATATTTTCAAAAGTCTGCTGATATTTGCTTCCGGCTGTATATGGTTTCTGCTTATATTCCTTATTGTAACCACCATCCGTCCTTATAAGCTGGCAAGCCAGATGATTGGCGAAAACTATCTTCAGCTGGCTGAGTTTTTAAAGATCAAAGCCAATTATTATCAGAAAAATCCGGATTTCAATAAGCTGACCACTCAGGTTATTGCCAAGCAGATTGAAATAAAAAACCTTCAGGAAGATACCAGAGAAACAGTTTTCAAAACCAGAACAATCGTCAATGAATCTACGACCACCAGCCGCTTATTAATGCTGATGTTCCTTAATTCGATGGACCTTCATGAAAAACTGATGACCTCGGAAAGTGACTATCAAAAATTACAGCAGAGTTTTGAAGACAGTATGATCCTGGTGAATATCCACGATTATCTGAACCTTCTGGCGGAAGAGATCACCAATATCGGAATCGCCCTGCAAAGTGGTACCAGAGCCAGGTCGATGTTTAATCTGGAAGAGGAATTAAAAAACTTAAATTATAATTATTTCGAACTCAGAAATAAACAGCTTTCTCCCGACAATCTGGAAAATTTCATGATCCTGCGCCAGATCCTGATGCGTATCTATGAAATCACGAAAGAAATCAACGAGATCTATAAAGTATTTTCACAGGATATCAAACTGGCGAAAAGTTTATCTACAGGGTTGGATCTTAAGAAATTCATGCCCAATGAACCTAAACTGAATGCTAAGGTTCTGAGAAATAATATTTCATTATCATCTTCCCATTTCCGTCATGCCATAAGAATTACAACAGCTTTACTGCTGGGATACGTTTTTTCTATGTTTGATTTTCTGGGACTGGGACACACGTATTGGATCTTAATTACCATTACAGCCATCTTAAAACCGGCCTACTCTATTACAAAGCAGAGAAACCTGCTGCGTCTCTATGGAACCATTGCCGGAGCAAGTATTGCGTATGCCATTCTGTATTTTGTCCATATTAACGGCGTTTTATTTGCTATTCTGCTTATTAGTATGATCATGTGTTTCAGCTTTTTGAAAGGACGGTATTTCTGGGCGGTATTATTCATGACGATTTATGTATTCCTCAGCTTTAATTTCTTAAACCCGGGGAAAGTCAATGTTATTTTTAAAGACAGAATCCTGGATACTGCTATTGCTGGGATCATTGCCTTTGCCGTGTCATATATTGTACTGCCGGTTTGGGAACATACGCAAAACCTGGATCTGATGAAGAAATCTGCCGCGGACAACCTTATCTACTTCCAGAGTGTGATTTCCAAATTCTTACAGGGAAATTTCGATCTCGAAGATTATAAGGTAAAGCGAAAAAATGCCATCATTTCTTTGGCTAACCTTTCCGATAATTTTCAAAGAATGATTTCTGATCCTAAAAATCAGCAGAAAAAACTGGAAGTGGTACACCAGTTTGTGGCAACATCCCACCTGATTACTGCCTATACGGCTTCCCTATCCCAATATGCAAAAAGTAATGAGCAGTATCCTGAAATAGATGCTGAAAGCTGGAGCAGAAAGATTGAGGCCGAAATGCAGCAAACCTCTACTCTTCTCAACGGAAATGATATTAATGAAACCCTGAAAATGGAAAGCCGCCTTGAGCCGGAAGATTCCTCCATTGAAGATATGCTCCTGAAAAGAAAAACAGAGATTGAAGAAAATGAAATTATTGACCGAAGAGATCCTGATAAAATTTCACATTTAACCGAGCTTAAAAATATCCACGATATTCTGGAGCTGATCTATGATGTCGCAAAGGAACAGAGAAAAGTGATCGAAAAATATAAAAACGAAACTGAGCCTACTCCTCCACAATCGTAAAGCAGTAATCGTCAAAGAATTCTACCCTGGCTTTGAATTCATCTGAAAACTGATCGTCATATACCCGGCAGCTTATTTTATGAAGGTGCTTCAGCTCAAAAGGTTTTACTTCATAGTTTTTCTTTAAAGACCAGTATTTTGAGTGATGAATTTTGTACATACTTTCTTTTACACTCCATATAATGGTATAGAAAGTATCTGCTTTGTCTTCCGGAATAAATCCACGCTCATTTTCATAGGTAAATTTATCAATCACCCTTAAAATCTTAGGATTGAATTTTTCAATATCAATTCCTATTTTATTTTTAGAAACAGCAATCGCCGCAAAAGGAAAAGAGTGCGTAATAGATATTTCCGCATCGTAGGGAGAAAGAAAAGGCTCTCTTTCTTTGTATAAAATTTTAGAATTGGGTTTTAATCCTTTCAGAAGCTTGCGCACCATCAGAACTTCCAGCAATTTTTTAGGATGATAATCTTTTACTTTTTCCGCATTTTCCGGTTCAAGAAGTTCATTGATATCAAGTTCTTCACTTTCATCATACTTCCAAACCAGAATGGTGGCATTGTCATCTGAAAAATCTCTGTAGAGGGGCATTCTTTTTTTATTGGACAAAAATAGTGAAAAGATGCGGAAGTTGAAAGGAATGGAAGAGGGGTGCTGGAAGATGGAAGTTACTATTCGTGGTAAAAAGAATTTTCAGACCCAAGAATCCGTTGAGGAAAAAACAGACTCTTTGTTTCCTTAATCTTTATAACTTCCAGCTTCCTTCTCCCAGCTTCCAGCTAATTACTTAGACTGATGATTCGCATCATTTCTGTGCTCTACAATTTCGAGTTTCGAATTTACAAAATACGCACTTCCGAAACCATTTACATAAGATCCTTTTAGAGGTTGCAATGCAATTAAAATAAAATCTCCCATTTCGGAAATTACCTCTACTACTTTGCCGTGAGTTTCTCTAAGTTTCCCAACAACAGTATTCCATACTTCAGAATCTCTTTCGATCTGAGAAGTAGCTGCTTCAAGGGTTAAACGTTCGCGCGCATAGATCTGCTTGGTTGCCGATTCGTCTTCAATAAACATAATAGATGTTTTTCTTCCGGCAGCAAGGTTTTTAGTATGTTTTGCCATGAAAGATACCAGAATATAAAATGTCTGATCAACCTGTACAAAAGGTGCATAGCTTGAATTTGGATTCCCTTCGGCATCAACAGTAGCAAGAATTACACTTTTTGAAGCATTGATCAGTTCCTGTAATTTGGGAGCAACAGGTTTGATTTTCTTTTCTGTATGGGTTTGGTTCATAATATATTTGTTTATCAGATAAAATTAGTTATTTATATTAAGACTAAATAATATTAATCCATGTTTAATCTCATAAAACCGAACTTGGTTTGCCGTTTTTATATCTTAATTATAAATCGTAATTTTGCCTTTCGTTATCAATTGAATTTTAAAACTATTCATTACATATGAGTACTACAACACAATACGTTCCTTATAAAGTTAAGGATATCTCCCTTGCAGAATGGGGTAGAAAAGAAATTACCCTTGCAGAAGCAGAAATGCCAGGTTTGATGGCTATCCGTGAAGAATACGGACCATCTCAGCCGCTGAAAGGAGCAAGAATCGCAGGATGTCTTCACATGACCATCCAAACGGCTGTGCTTATCGAGACTCTTGTAGCTTTAGGAGCTGAAGTTACATGGTCATCTTGTAATATTTTCTCTACACAGGATCACGCTGCTGCTGCTATTGCTGCTGCTGGAATTCCGGTGTATGCATGGAAAGGATTAAATGAAGAGGAATTTGACTGGTGTATTGAGCAGACTTTATTCTTCGGTGAAGACAGAAAACCATTAAACATGATTCTGGATGATGGTGGAGATTTAACAAACATGGTTTTTGATAAATACCCTGAGTTCACAAAGGATATCAAAGGTCTTTCTGAAGAAACCACTACAGGGGTTCACAGACTTTACGAAAGAATGAAGAACGGAACTTTAGTAATGCCTGCCATCAACGTAAATGATTCGGTTACTAAATCTAAATTCGACAACAAATACGGATGTAAAGAATCTGCTGTAGATGCAGTAAGAAGAGCTACAGATGTAATGCTTGCTGGAAAAAGAGTGGTAGTTTGCGGATACGGAGACGTAGGTAAAGGTACTGCTGCTTCATTCAGAGGTGCTGGTTCTATCGTTACTGTTACGGAAATCGACCCAATCTGTGCACTTCAGGCTGCTATGGACGGTTATGAAGTAAAAAGATTAGATACTGTGGTAGACAATGCTGATATCATTATCACTACAACAGGTAACTTCAATATCGTAAGAGGAGAGCACTTCCTTAAAATGAAAGATAAAGCGATCGTTTGTAATATCGGTCACTTCGATAATGAAATCGATATGGCATGGTTGAACAAAAACTATGGTCATACTAAATCTGAAGTGAAGCCTCAGGTGGATATCTATACAATCGAAGGAAAAGAAGTAATCATCCTTGCAGAAGGTAGATTGGTTAACTTAGGATGTGCTACAGGCCACCCAAGCTTCGTAATGTCTAACTCTTTCTCTAACCAGACGTTAGCTCAGATCGAACTATGGAATAACGCTGCAGCTTACAAAAACGAAGTATACATGCTTCCTAAGCACCTGGATGAAAAAGTTGCTGCTTTACACCTTAAGAAATTAAGCGTGGAGCTTGAAACTCTTTCTCCTGAGCAGGCTGAGTATATCGGTGTAGACGTAAAAGGGCCATTCAAGCCTGAGTACTACAGATACTAAGATCTTAACAAAACATGATATGATCCCACTATTGGTAAGATAGTGGGATTTTTTTATGCAGCATATAAAGCATTTCTTATTTTTGTCGCCTAAAAAAATAACATGAAAAAATTCTTATTTCTGGGGCTCGCGGGCTCCGTAATCTTCTTTAACAGCTGCAATAGTAATGATGATAGTGAGGGAAACAATACCTCTTCTAAAGTATTATTAAGCAAAGTCACAATAGTTTATTATGACAATCCATCGCAGCCGCAGACAAGCATACAAACTCTGGAATACAATAATCAGGGTGAACTTATCAAAACATCGTCAGCTTTAGGAACTTCCAAGTTTGAATACAGTAACGGAAAACCAACTAAAACTACATATTATAAACCAGATGGTACGGTAGACTATTATTCAGCATATACTTACAATGGTGATCTGCTTACATCAGTTAAGGCAATCTACACGAATAACCCGGATTATAACAGAACCATTACTTATAATTATAATACCAACGGACAGGTAATTTCTTCATCTCTTTGCCAGTCACCAGCCTGCTCCAACCCCATCGTGGATACTTATACTTATGATGGAAACAATATTTCAACAGAAATTTCAGAAGGTGGAGGATCCAGTTACGGCACAAAAATTGTTTACTCATATGATGATAAACAGAACCCATACATCAATATCAACAAATACTTAAAAATTATGATGGGAGGAGCTTATGCGGTAAGTCAAAACAATTATCTGACGGAAAAAATCAGCTATAAAAGTAATGGAGTCTGGATCCAAAATCAAACCCGAGCTTCCACCATTCAATACAACAGCGCTGGTTATCCTACTGAGGTGATTTCAAAAGAAGCCAACGGAAATCTTTCAGCTCAATATACTTACGAATATATCACTCAATAATAAGACTTTAACTCTCCAAAATTTGGAGAGTTTTTTTTACCTGATATTTTCGTCATCATCTAGACCTGTTTTTATAAATAATGAATATATTTAATCCTTATTTAATAAAACTTTTAAATACATGAAAAAACAATTATTTATCGGGTTGATGAGCTCATTTTTATTCCTCAACTGCAGTAGCAATAATGACGAAAATAATGAACCCAATCCTTCTGATTCTCAAATATTATTAAGTAAAGTCACTACAGTTTATTATACAAGTCCCTCCGGGCCACAAACCAGCATTACAAAATTAGATTATAACAGTCAGAAACAATTACATAAAATTACATCAGAAACCACAACCTCCGTTCTGGAATATGATGGTGCCGGAAAACCTTCAAAAATTACTTACCAGAAAGCAGATGGTACCGTAGCTTATTATAAAACCTTTACTTATAATGGTGATCAGCTTACGATGATCAAGAAAATAGATCCAGATACTCACTATAATACAACAATGACTTATACTAATGGTAAAGTTACTGCTACTTCTACTTGTGAGTCTTCCAGTTGTCCCATCCCGTCTACCATGTCATATACTTATAGTGGTGATAATGTTTCGGAAGAAATTTCGGTTAGTGATGGTATTGGCGGTCCACATACTAATAAAAAAGAATTTTCATATGATAATAAGATAAATCCCTATTCTTTGGTGGGCAAATATTTTAGAATGATTATGGGAGGAGCAGAGTTTTTAAGTCAAAATAATTATACCACAGTAAAAATAAGTGGCAAAGATGGCACTGGAAACTGGAGCCAAATTATGAATTTCACCTATCAGATAGAATATAATAGTAATCAATTGCCAACTCAGGTCATGGTAAAACTGGATAATAATGATTATGCAAAATATACTTACGAATATATCACTCAGTAAAACAAAGCGCTCCATTTTGGAGAGTTTTTTGATGAGCTGATTCCCGCTATCCGCTCATACTCCTCACGCCAGCACCTTCAACCTAAGCGAAGCCGAAGGGCCTCAGCACAAGTTCCGGGGTAACCGCTGCTATCGGGGCTAGGAAAATATAAATGATGAATGATAAATCATAGATAGATTTATATTATTCAACAGGAGCTGCTTAGCCGAAACATAAAACCACTTTATCATTCTATTCAGAATTTTTCCCATATTTTCCCTTTATCAGAGCTCTATTTATAAAAAATGAATATCTTAGCCCTCTTAAACAAAACATTAAACTATGAAAAAACAAAGAGTATCGAATGCATTTGTGGCTGCTTCGTGGGTAGCGTTGGGAGCAGGAATGATAGGCTTTATTGTCGGTCTTGCAAGAGCAGAAATGCTGCTGAATGAGAAAGGATATTATTTCACCATCCTTCTTTATGGCTTATTTGCTGTGGTTTCGTTACAGAAAGCAGTACGTGACAGATTAGAAAACATTCAGGTAACCGATATTTATTATGGAATCTGCTGGTTTGCAACATTATCATCGATTGTACTACTGGCCATCGGACTTTGGAATGCCACCATCCTTCCAAGTGAAAAAGGTTTTTATGCCTTTGCCTTTTTACTGGCTCTCTTCGGAGCCATCGCAGTGCAGAAAAACACCCGTGATAATATGATTCAGGAATAAAGCAAACTCTCCAAAACGGAGAGTTTTTTTATTTACATAAATTCATTAAAATTTATAAAATACTATAAATTTTACATTTAAGTTGAAAATATATTAAGTTTTTTATTATTTTAGCATTGCTTATTTCACAAACTAATGACATGCACGAAAACTTTCACTTTTTTCTCTCTCCATATATTATCATTTCATTTCACAAAAAACACATCCGGTAAAGTCATATAGGAACATGATCATAATTCCATATCCGTTCAGCAACAAGTTAAGACGGATAAGAGGATCTCTCCTCTCCATTATTAAACAATAGCCAAAGACAACAACTAATACCCATAAAATGATAAACATGACTTTAAAAAAAATTCCAACATTATTTTTTTTTATGCTGGTCTTCTTGGTGAAGGCTCAGGATGAATTTATTACTATCTGGAAGCCGGCCTCTACTGTATTACCGGCGGTAAATGTAGATGCTCCCTATCAGGCAACCACACAGCAGATATGGTTTCCCGGAATTGGTGATAATTATGATATATACTGGGAAGAAGTAGGTTACCCGCAACACAACGGCTCACTCATCGACGTAACATCCACAAAACAGGTTCTTATCGACTTCGGTACGTCGATCGCAGAAAAAAATGATGCCAAATACAGAGTGAAAGTTACGAATGGTAACGGAATGTTCAGGCAGATAAAATTCGGAACTGCTCAATTGTTTCCTGGTCCTGAGCAAATCATTCCTATCTGGCAGATCAACGGAAGTTCAGATAAAATACTGGAAATAGAACAATGGGGTAATATTTCATGGACTACTATGAACGGAGCCTTCAGTCTGTGCAGGCTTATGGAGCTTACAGCAACCGATGCCCCCAATCTTAATAATGTGGAAGATGCTTCTTTCATGTTTTATGGCACAACCAGCTTTAAGGGTGCCAGTTCTATGCAAAACTGGGATACATCAAAAATTAAGAATTTCAGTTTTATGTTTTCACTTTTATTTGATACTCCCCCATCAGCAGGGCTGATAGAGCAATTCAACCCGCCTTATCTTGACAGCTGGAATATGTCTTCAGCCACCAACCTCAGCTATATGTTTGGAAACAGAACTGTCTTCAACCAGTCTCTTAATAGCTGGGATGTTTCCAAGGTGACCGATATGAGCTGGATGTTCGGACAGTGTTTAAGTTTTAATCAACGTCTGGATAACTGGGATACCTCAAATCTTGAAGATATGCACTTTATGCTTCACATGATTCCTGTTTTCAATCAGCCATTAAACTGGAATACTTCCAAAGTGACCAATATGGCGCATATATTTCATGGCTGTACATCCTTTAATCAGTCTTTAGAAAATTGGGACATGACTAAAGTAAAGAGAATCGATGATATACTGAATGGTGCAACGAATTACAATCAGCCATTAGGAAACTGGAACTTGGTTTCACTTATTAATGGTGCAGGCTCCTTAACACTGTCAGGACTTAATTGTGAAAATTACAGCAAAACACTCATAGGATGGGCAGACAATCCCAATACAGCGAACAATATCTCATTAGGTTCCTTAACAGTACTAAAATATGCCCCCAATGTATCAGACAAAAGAGATATTCTGATCAACAAAGGGTGGTCATTTGTAGGTGATACTCCAGGAAGCTGCTTATTATCTTCATCGGATATAAAGCTGAATAAAAAAACTCTGCTTTACCCTAATCCTGCTGTAGATGATATTCACATTGATGGAATAGCTGATATTAAGGCATATAAAATTTATGATGCCAGCGGAAGACTTGTAAAAGAAGGAAATCCTAATAATGATATTATCAATGTAAGTACTCTGCCAAAAGGAAATTATATGATACAACTTGTCATGAAAGAAAAAACGGTTTCTTCAAAATTCATTAAAAAATAACCATAAATTTTTCCCTATGCTACTCAGAAATTTTTTGGTAAGCTTTTGTATTACACTGGTATTCATGGCGAAAGCCCAGAATGAATTTATCACGATCTGGAAACCCGCCTCTATAATAACACAGCCAATCACTGTAAGTGCTCCCTATCAGGCAAGTTCCCAACAAATATGGTTTCCCGGAATTGGTGAAAACTACGATATCTATTGGGAAGAAGTAGGATATCCCCAACACAACGGTTCCCTCCTCGACGTAACCTCCACAAAACAGGTTCTTATTGACTTTGGTATGTCGATCGCAGAAAAAAATGATGCCAAGTACAGAGTAAAAGTAAGTAACGGAAATGGCGTTTTTCAACAAATAAAATTCGGAGATGTACAGGAAACTCAGCTTCCGGATCAGATTTTCCCGATCTGGCAGGTCAACGGAAGCGCTGATAAGATACTGGAAATAGAACAATGGGGAAACATTGTGTGGACATCGATGAACAATGCCTTCAGCCAATGTAAACTTGTTCAGATCACTGCTACAGATATTCCCGATCTAAGTAATGTTGAAGATGCTTCTTATATGTTTTATGGTACAAAAAGCTTTACAGGCACAAGCTCCATGCAAAACTGGGATACTTCTAAAGTTAAGCATTTCAGATTCATGTTTGCCCTGATCTTTGACACCGTTATCAGCTCAGTTTCTGATCAGTTCAATCCTCCATATTTTAATACTTGGGACATGTCCTCTGCAACTGATCTCAGTTTTATGTTTGCAGGAAGAGCACATTTTAACCAGACCTTAAACAACTGGAACGTTTCGGGCGTAACTGATATGAAATGGATGTTTGCTCTTTGCCCAAACTATAATCAACCTATGGATAACTGGGATACTTCAAGCCTTGAAGACATTCGTTTTATGTTCCATTTTGACTCTGCTTTCAATCAATCTTTAAACCATTGGAACACTTCTAAAATTACCAATATGGCCCATGCTATTCATGGCTGCACGGCCTATAGTCATTCCCTTGAAAACTGGGATATGACCAAGGTTACCAGAATAGACCAGATTCTTAAGGAAACACCCAACTTTAATCATTCCCTTGCAAGCTGGAATCTTGCCAGCGTTAATAACGGAGCCCAGGCTTTGATGCAGACAGGAATGGATTGTGAAAATTTCAGTAAAACACTGGCAGGATGGGCAGACAATCCTAATACTGCCAATAATGTTGATTTAGACATTGTAGCCCCTTTGACTTATGCTTCCAATGCAACAGATAAAAGGGATCTTCTTATTAATAAAGGATGGACGATGTCTGGTGATACGGTAGGAAACTGTTTATTGTCCTCATCAGAAGTCAGGCTGAATAAAAAACTTTCACTATATCCTAATCCCGCTGTGGATGATATTCATATTGAAGGACTAAGTGACATTAAAAAGTACAGAATTTTTGATGCAAGTGGAAGACTTGTACTGGAAGGAAATCCTAATAAAGAAATGATCAATGTAGGATCGTTACCGAAAGGAAATTATATTTTGCAGCTCATTTTGAAAGATCAGACCATCTCTTCAAAATTCATTAAAAAATAAAATAAAAAGCCTCGCTGAAAAGTGAGGCTTTTATTTTGAGTTGAAATAATTTATTGGTCAAAATGATTTGGGTGCTGTGCTTTAATATCATCCACAGTTCCCAGAACTTTATCTTTTAAGGAATCCTGGTATTTCTGAAGTTTTGCAGCGATTTCTTCATTACCGCTTCCTAAAATTTTTGCAGCTAAAATCCCTGCATTCAAAGCGCCGTTCAAAGCCACAGTAGCCACCGGAATTCCACCGGGCATCTGAAGGATAGATAAAACAGAATCCCATCCGTCTATGGAATTACTGGACAAAATAGGAACCCCGATTACCGGAAGTGTAGTACAGCTTGCCACCATTCCCGGAAGGTGTGCTGCTCCTCCTGCTCCTGCTACAATTACCTTCAGACCTCTTTCCTGAGCAGTTTTTGCATAATCGAACATTCTTTCCGGTGTTCTGTGCGCTGAAACTACTGTTAATTCATAAGGGATATCGAGGCTTTTAAGAAAATTTGCAGCCTGTTCCATAATCGGCAGATCACTCTGACTGCCCATAATAATTCCTACCATCTTCAATTTTATTAGATGTTCAAAGATAAAAAATAAAAATGTAAAGAGGAAAAACTACAAAAAATCCGGGAAACGGTTTATGCTTATAATCCCAAAAATAATTTAATTTTTCAATAGATCTGCCTTTTAAAATGTAAAGAATAAATAAAGATCTTTTTGGCTCAGATTTTTCATCTGTACTCCTATAAATTACAACATCTGTATCCATAACAATTCCTGGGAAAATAGATATATTTGTTGTTACACCACATTAAATTGAAAGATTATAAACTTACACTGGCTGTATGTACCGTTGCTATTGTCTGGGGTACTACGTTTTTATCAATAAGGGTTGCGGTAGAAACAATACCCGCCTGGTTTGTAGCAGGAATACGTCAATTCCTTGCAGCGATTATCATGTTCCTTATTCTTACCTATAGAAAAGAATTCAAATGGATAGGCTGGACAAGCCTGAAATACCAGTTTATCTTCTCTTTATTAATGCTTGTGATTGCAAACGGAATGACTACAGTAGCGGAAGAGGAAGTTACCAGCAGCCTTACTTCACTGATAAGTGCCTGCTCTCCTATCCTGGTATTTTTCGGAAGTATGGCTTTAGGCCTGCAGAAATTCAGCTGGCGGGCTTTTACCGGAGTTGTTCTGTGTTTCAGCGGCATTCTTTTTATTTTCTGGGATGGCATTAATGATCTGAAAAACCCGGATTATGCACTGGGAATATTATTTTTATTCATTGCCATTGCAGGTTGGGCTTCAGGAACTATTTTCACCAAAAAACTGAACATTCAAAGCGGGAATATCTCACTGAACCTCTTTTACCAGTTTGCCTTTGCGGGAATTATCCAGATTATTTTTGCCTTTCTTTTTTCAGAAAACTATAATTTCGGAAACTGGAGTCTGAAAAGTATTTCTGCGATGCTTTATTTATCCTGTTTTGGCTCTGTAGCAGCATTTTTTGCTTTCCATTATGCATTGACCAAAGTTTCACCTGTTCAGGTATCCATATTGGCTTACATCAATACGGTAATCTCCATTTTTTTAAGCTGGCTGATTCTTGATGAAAAAATTTCTGCCAAATTCATCATTGCTGCCATACTTATTATTGTTGGGGTTTTTGTGATCAATTACAATCCGGCCATGTTTAAAAAACAAAGAATCGAGTCGTAAATCAGAAAATATTATTCATTATTTCAACCCGTCTATCCCGCTGCTTTTTAATTTATTAAATAGAATTAAAAGCACATCCGTTATATAGGGATTTTCTATTTCCTTCATTTTTTCTTATATTGTATACTCCAACTGATACAATATGCTGAAAAACACATTTTTTTTATTGCTGGCTGCCTCTTTTCTATTGGTAAGCTGTGATTACAAAGAGAAGGAAAAGAACCTGACAGACAGGGAAAAACAATTATTAGAGAAAGAAAAAATATTCGCAAAAAAAGAATCCGAATATCAGTCTCTGCTGAAAATGAGAGACAGTATTTTTGCGAAAAAAGATTCTGTAGTGATCACCGCTGCATGGCCTGCAGAAATTTCCGGACCCTGGAACGGTAAAGTAATCTGTACAGAATCCAACTGCAGCGAGTATGCAGTAGGTGACCAGCGTACCGATATCTGGGAATTTGATAATGATTCTACCCAGCCTATTACCAAAATCATCAACAACAATAATCTGGTAAGGCTTTACACCGGCAAGTTTGAAAACAATGAGATCAGACTGTCTTTCAAAACAGATTCTACAGCCAAAAAGAATGTAGAAATGAGCGTTCTTCTTAATGATATTTCGGACAACAAGATCAAAGGAACAAGAACCATCACATCAGATGGCTGTACCGCCAAGTTCTCTGTTGAGTTAGTACGTTCCACAAAATAAACACTTATGATTTTACTGAGTATACACAACCTGAGCCTTCCTATAGAAGATCCGGTACTGAAGTTCCTGTTGGTACTGGTCATCATCCTCGCAGCTCCATTGCTGCTTAATAAAATTAAAGTTCCTCATCTCCTGGGACTGATCATTGCCGGAGCGATTATTGGTCCGAACGGATTCAATGTTTTATCCAGAGACAGCAGTATTGTAGTAACCGGAACCACCGGACTTCTTTACATTATGTTTCTGGCAGGTCTTGAGATCGACATGGGGGATTTTAAAAAGAATAAATGGAAAAGTCTCACCTTTGGTATCTATACCTTTACAGTTCCTTTTGTACTGGGATATCTGGGAGGATATTATATTTTACACTTCTCTATGCTGACTTCCATTCTGTTTGCCAGTCTTTTTTCGTCTCACACGCTTATCGCTTATCCATTGGTGAGTAAGTTGGGAATCGCGAAAAATAAAGCAGTTAACATCACCGTTGGCGGTACGATGATCACAGATATTCTTGCCCTATTGGTACTTGCTGTGATTGTGGGAATGTCTCAAGGTGATGTGGGAACAGAATTCTGGGTTAAATTATCGGTCTCTTTTGTCGTTTTTGCCCTTATTGTACTTATTGTATTCCCTATTATAGGACGATGGTTTTTCAAAAGAGTGGATGATAAAATTTCGCAGTATATCTTTGTACTGGTTATGATTTATCTGGCTGCTATGCTAGCTGAACTGGCTGGTGTAGAAGCTATCATCGGAGCATTCTTTGCCGGACTGGCGTTAAACAGACTTATCCCTCACACTTCTTCTTTGATGAACAGGGTTGAGTTTGTAGGAAATGCCATATTTATCCCGTTCTTTTTGATCAGTGTAGGAATGCTGATTGATTTTAAAGTTTTCTTTAAAAGCTGGGAAACACTTGAAGTTGCCGGAATTATGCTGGTTGCCTCTATCGGAGGAAAATACCTTTCTGCGGTTGCCACTCAGAAAACATTCAGGCTGACCAAAGAGGAAGGAAAACTGATCTTCGGATTAAGCTCTGCTTCCGCAGCAGCAACACTGGCTTCCGTAATGGTTGGATATAACATCATCCTCTCCGAAACTGAAACCGGAGAACCTGTAAGATTATTAAACGAACACGTACTGAACGGAAGTATTCTCCTTATCCTGATTTCATGTACCATCTCTTCATTTATTTCCATGGCGAGCGCTCAGAAAATTGCTGAGAGTGATAACGAAGATACTGTTTCCGGAAATACCCATGAAGAAGAAAATATTCTCTTAGCCATCAACCATGAAGCCACTGTTGAGAGAATGGTGAATCTGGGAATTCTGATCAAAGCACATTCTAATACAGAAGATCTTTTTGCTTTGAATGTCATCAACGAAGACAAAAATGAATCTTCGGTAAAGAATGCGGAGAAACTTCTACACCAGGCAGCAGATGCAGCCGCGGCAGCAGATGTAAAATTACAGGCTTTAAAAAGATATGACAATGATGTCATCAACGGGGTCAATAATGTGATTAAAGAACAGAAAATAACGGATCTTATCATTGGATTGGAAGACGAAAAAGGATTCTCCCCTTCTTTTGTATATAATCTTTATAACGGTTATCTTCAGAATGATGATGTGAATGTACTGGTTTACCATGCTGCACAACCGCTTTCCACCATTAAGAAATATGCAGTGATGATTCCCGAGAATGCTCATCAGGAAGCAGGATTCTTCCATGCATTGCTGAGGGTATGGAATATTGCCAGAAATTCCGGTGCTACAGTTGTTTTTTATGCTCCTGAAAACATTATTGATATTCTTCAAAAAATCATAAAGAAAGCCAATATAGAAGCTGAATTCATTATTATGAGCACATGGCAGGACGGAGAAAGAACCGCAGCACAGCTGAAAGATGATGAAGCCTTGATTATTCTGATGGCCAAACGCGGTATGAAGTCATATATTCCAAGAATGAGACTGATCCCTGAGCTGTTGAACAGGAATCTGAAAGACAATAATTACCTTTTGATCTTCCCTTTCTCGGAGTATGACAAAAACAGCCCGGAAATACGTTCTGTAGGAAATCACGGGGATTTTGTGGAGATTGGAAATGTGATTCAGAAGATTTTTAAATAAGAGATTGGACGCTGGAAGAGGGATGATGGAGGTTATCGATGTGTGAATATCGTTTTTTTCATCAATAAACAATTCAATAATCAATAGCATCGGGCTTTAGCCCGATGTGAACAATCGAAATAAAATTGGCTTTAGCCGAAACCTAAAATTAAGTTTCGGCTAAAGCCAATTGAATCTGTGATTATTTGTAAACGGGCTAAAGCCCGTTCCTATTGAATGAGTTCAAAAATAAAAGGGAGCTGTTTTAACTTTAAAAACAGCTCCCTTTTATTTATCTTACACTGATATTACTCCGCAATTACTCTCACCATTCCTTTTACCTGTACAAGCTTTTCCATAAGCTCTTCTCTGGAATCTGCAAGAACGTTGATATGTCCCATTTTTCTTCCCGGTTTGGTTTCTGTTTTTCCGTATAAGTGGATGTACGTTTCAGGAAGTTTAAGAACATCTTCCATTCCTTCATAGACTACTTTTCCGGCATATCCTTCCGCTCCAACCAGGTTCAGCATTCCGCTGTAAGTGATAGCATCAGTATCCGCTAAAGGTAAGTTTTTCACCACGCGGTACATTTGCTCAAATTGGGAATTGGTATTTCCTTCCTGACTCTGGTGTCCTGAATTGTGCAGCCTTGGAGCAGTTTCATTTACCCATACTTTTCCTTCTTTATCAAGGAATAATTCGATGGCAAATAATCCCGGAGAGTTCACTGCAGCCAGAAATTTTTCTGTAATGGAATCAATCTGGTTCTGAACATCTTCCGTCAGAAGAACCGGACATACATTGAAGTCCAGAAGATTCAGTTTTGGATCAGCTACCATTTCCGTTACCGGAAAAATATTGGTTTCTCCTTTTTCATTTCTTGCGACAATGACAGAAAGTTCTTTTTCAATATCTACTAGGCTTTCAATGACAGAAGCTTCGGTCCACAGATGCTGATAATCTTCTTCTGTTTTAATCACCTGTACTCCTTTTCCGTCATATCCTCCTGTATTCATCTTCTGAACAAATGGCAATGGCATAATGATCTTCTCATCACTGTTCCATACCACCTGAAATTCCGGACTTGGAATATCATGAGCTTTATAAAATTCTTTCTGAAGGATTTTTTGCTGAATTGTTTTGATAATATTGGCATTAGGAACCACTTTTATTCCCTGCTTTTCTAGTTCTGCCAGTGCATCAGCATTTACGTGTTCTATTTCAATGGTTACAACATCTTTATCTTTTCCGAAGTTTAAAACCGTATCATAATCATTGAAATTTCCCTGTGTAAAATACGAGATATTATGACATGGCGCATCAGAAGCCGGATCCAGAGTATAAAACTCATCATCATACTTCAATGCACTTTGTATTAACATTCTTCCCAGCTGTCCGCCTCCCAGAATTCCTATTTTCATTTTTTATTTTTATTAGATTTACTCTTATTGAATTTTATCGATTTTTAAATAGCCAAGTCCCATTGGGTTCTCCTGATTTTCTTCATCAGACTTATGAAGAACGATAGAATATTTTTCTTTCATGGAGGCAGGAAGGATATCACTTACATTGAAAATATCATCAATATCCACTCCATGCTTATCATCAATATGGCTTACAGCACCTTCAAACCCCATTGTCTGATAGAATCCGGTAGCTTTTGCTCTTTTCACAATTTCACCCATAGACTGCCCTACCATTAAATGCTGCTCATGAAATTCTTCAAAGAAACCAGGTTTGTAGCCGCCTAAATTCAGAAAAAATAATTGATCTTCTGAAGATTTCTCTCCCTTTTCTACAATCTCCACCTTGTACCCGTCCGCAAATTTCACTTCCTGATAACAGTCCAGGTGAATTTTTCCTTCTGCTTCCTTCCAGAAGTCTTTCATATCGGGAACCAGATCCTTAAGACTTTCCGCGATTCCGAAGAAAACATCGTGTTGTTCAATATTTCTTCCTTTGGGTGTTGCCCCGAGGATGACATAAAATAATTTCATTACATTTTTCATGCATACAAAAATACGTTAAATTTATCTTTTTCAAATGTTTGGCAGACTATCACAATAATTTTATATTTGTAGTATTATTTGTAGTATGTCAGAAATCATCATACTCTTCCTTGGCGCAATTTCGGCGGGTCTTTTAGGTTCACTTACGGGTTTAGGAGGAGGAGTTATCATCATTCCTTTATTAACGCTGGGATTCGGCGTTCCAATGCATTACGCTATCGGTGCTTCACTTATTTCTGTGATCGGGACCTCTTCCGGTGCGGCTGTAGCCTTTGTAAAAGAAGGTTTTACCAATATGAGAATCGGAATGTTTCTCGAAATAGCTACCACAGCAGGTGCTATTATTGGAGCCCTTGTTTCAGGAATGCTTAACCCCAATACAATCGGAATTATTTTCGCAAGTATTCTTCTTTTAACCGTTATTTTAAATCTTAAAGGGAAACCTGATCACCAGGAACCTTTGGTAAAAGGAAGTCTGGAGGAAAAACTGAAATTGTACGGAACATTTCCTGATAAAGGAGTACTGAAAAGCTATTCTGCAAGAAATACAGTTCCCGGATTTTTGATGATGATGTTTGCAGGAGCCATGTCCGGACTTCTGGGAATAGGTTCCGGTGCATTGAAAGTATTGGCGATGGACAATATGATGAAGCTTCCTTTCAAAGTATCTACAACCACCAGTAATTTTATGATCGGAGTAACGGCAGTAGCCAGTGCCCTGATCTATTTCCAGAGAGGTGAGATTATTCCTGTCATTGTAGCACCAGTATTGATTGGTGTTGTTATCGGAAGTTTTATCGGCTCAAAAACCCTGATGGTATCGAAGACCAAAAAATTAAAAGTATTTTTTGCCATCGTGATTACCATTCTTTCTATTTATATGATGTATAACGGTATCAACAAAAGTTTCAGATAATGAAAAAGAATTTTACAGATGTAGATCTGAACCGTTCGGTAGGAAATCTTCTGAGACTGGGTGTTATTCTGTCTGTGGCTACATCATTGATCGGTTTTATCAAGTTATTTTTCGAAGGTTTTAAAATGCCTGAAAAATATACCAGCCTTGTGGTAGGTACTTCTTCTGAAAAAGTATGGGGTCATTTTTGGGATTCCCTGTGCAAAGGAGAAGGAATGGCTATTATTCAGCTGGGTATTCTTTTGCTGATCTTCACTCCTCTTATGAGAATTGTTTTCGCTTTAATAGGTTATTTAAAAGAAAAAGACTACGTATATGTAGTCATTTCTTCTATTGTTTTAGCGATTATGGCGGTGAGTTTCTTTGCAGGTTACGCGCACTAATTTTTTATATTTCATAAAACTCTAACGGCAGCTGGTCTGGATCCTGGGTAAAGAAAAATTCTTTTCCGGTGAATTCGTCTATGCGGATTTCTTCACAGATTAATCCTTTTTCTACCAGTTCATTTCGTTTTTCAGTGACATTTTCTACCGAGAAAGCGAGATGCCTTAAACCACATGCTTCGGGACGTGACGGACGTTGGGGAGGATCGGGAAAGGAAAACAGCTCAATCACATAATGATCTCCTATAGCAAGATCAAGTTTATAAGACTGTCTTTCTTCACGGTATACTTCACGGATGATATGCAGATCTAAAATTTCCGTATAAAACTTTTTTGAAACGGCATAATCTGAACAGATGATGGCAATATGGTGAATCTTCATTTTTATTTTAACCTGATTTTCAATTGAACTTTATTATTGTATTTCTTTACAGTTATCCTTTCTTCTCGTATCAATAATATACTGGATCTTCCATTCATTATTCTGCTTTACCAGCTGAAAACTATTGGCTCCGCAGTGTGATAATTTTCCTTTTAAATAAAAAGAATAAGGGGTAAACACAGTTGCAAGATTTCCATCTGTATGAATGGCTTCCACTATAATTCTTTCATCCAGATCTCCTTTTGTAAATTTTGAAACCGAAGTGATGAAATCCGAAATACCATCACTTTTTACAGTACCGTCTTTTGTGATGGTTTGAAGTACTGCACTCTCTGCAAAAGCGGATTTTACCAACTCAGGATCTGCATTTTTCATACCAAGGAACAGGTTTCGGATAGGTTTTTCAATATCTGTATTCTGCTGGCCGAAGCACGAAATACTAATCAGAACAAGAAATGCCATTATTTTATTCATAGTATAGATTTAGATAATTAAAAATAGATAAAATAAAAATTAAATTGATTAACAAATTTTAAAATTCATTTTCCTTAAATTGTAACCCAATTATATCAGAGCTATTATATGTGGATTATTTATCTGATTCTGGCCATACTTCTTATGGTCATGACAATACTGCCGAAAATTCAGCATTCCCACTGGATATTCAGAGTTCCTGAATTTGCCAAAATACAGGTTACCTACCTTATCTTCTTTACTTTCGTATTAGGCTTTTTCACAGACTCTACAGAATATTTCTGGTATTATCAGGGGCTTCTGCTGGTCATGTTTATTCATCACGGTCAAACACTCATTAAATACACCCACTTTTATCCTGTAAAAAAACACAGACAACTTCACAGGTCTTCTGATAAACTGCATTTTATTTCGGCCAATGTCTATCAGTTCAATAAAGAGTATGAGAAATTCATAGGGCTTGTTAAAAAACATAACCCTGATTTTTTCATGACGATGGAAAGCAACAGTGACTGGGAGAAAGCAATGAGACCTCTGGAAAAAGAATATTCCTACCAACACAAAGTAACTCTTGAAAATACCTATGGGATGCATTTTTATTCAAGAGTTGAGATTAAGGAAGCGAAAACCCATTATTTCGTTGCTGATGACATCCCGAGCATTGAGATCCATATGAAAACCCCTGATGGTTTTTCTTTTGTTTTCTTTGGAGTTCATCCGCCGCCGCCAAGTCCTACGGAAGAAGAAACATCAAAGGAAAGAGACGGCGATCTTCTAAGTACAGCCAAGCGTGTAAAAGATATCAAAAAACCTGTTATTGTCGTAGGAGACTTCAATAATGTTGCCTGGTCGAGATCATCTGTCTTGTTCAGAAAAACAAGCCACCTGATAGATCCCAGAATCGGGCATTCTTTCGTTTCTACTTTTCATGCCAAATACCGTCTTTTAAGATTCCCTATCGATCTGATGTTTCACAGTGAGGATATTTTTATCCAACAGCTGAAGACATTGGAAAATTTTGGGTCAGACCACCTTCCGGTATACTGCGAGTTTTTCATAGATCATCACAACGATGAACAGGAAGAACTGATAGAAACGGCAACTGCTGAAGAGAAAGCAGAGGCTGAAATCATGATCGAGGAAGGAAAGAAAGAAGATGGAGAACGGGAAACGGTTGTTACTGAGGATTAAAAAAGTGGGCTAAAGCCCACTTCTATTGAATATTTATTCTTATTAAAATTTCATTATATCCTTCACTACTCCATTCTTTTGAGTGTGTTGTAATAATTCAGCTTCTATGAAGGTTTTAATCTGTTCTTCAGATCCGTTATTCGGGAATAGAAGGTGAACATTAGCTCCTGCATCCAGTGTAAAGAATAGAGGAAGTTCTGTTTCTCTTCTGAAGTCCCAGATTTTATTAATGACTTCCAAAGTACCTGTTTTCATCAGGATAAAAGCAGGATCACTCATCATCATCATGGCATGTAATGTAAGTGCTTCGTGTTCTACCAGTTTGATAAAACGTTCCATATCTCCGTTTTTCAGGATCTCTTTCATGGGAACAAAGTTTTCCCTTGCTTCCTGAAATCTTCTTTCTGCATAAGGATTCGTCTTCATCAGGCCGTGTCCTACTGTTGAAGAAACACTTTTCTGCCCTTCATGGATTAACAGAACCCAATCATTAAAATTTTTGAATACTTCATGAATTTCAGCATCGGGATACTGTACTCCGAACAAATCTGAACTTCCTTCTACCTCATCGGTTTCACCCCACACTACAAGTCCGTTATACAAGCTCCGGCATGCGCTTCCACTTCCCAATCTTGCCAGGAATGAAGCTTTTCTCAAAGATTCTTCTCCAGACGTTTTTCCTGTAAACGAAGCATCCAACTCCATCAGACATTTTGCAATCGCTCCAAATCCAGAAGCCGAACTTGCAATCCCGGAACTATGCGGAAATGTATTCTCTGTTCTGATGATATATTTTCCTTTCAGAATCCATGGAAGATACTGTTCTATATTTCTGAAATATTTTTCAATTTTTTCGGCAAACTTCACTTCTTCATTTCCAGCCAGAAAAGTTTGTACTGAAAAAGGTTCATTCGCAGTAAATTCCATTGAAGTATTGGTCTTACAATGGTTTAACGTGTAGCTGATGCTTGGGTTAGCAGGAATCTGATCAGCATATTTTCCCCAGTATTTAATCAGGGCAATATTGGACGGACAGCTTTCCGAAACCGTTTGGGTATGAATGGTGAAATTTTCTTTTCCTATAAAATCCTGTGTTGTCATAGTTTACTTTAAGTCATTATTTTGAACCACCCCGTCAAAAATTCTTTGAATTTTCGCCACCCCTCCAAAAGAGGGGAATTTTCACGTCTTCAATTGTAATTGACGTGAAAAGGGAGATTAAAATTTTTAATACATCTTCTCTATAATATCCGCATATTTTTTGATCACCACATTTCTTTTGACTTTCAGGGTGGGAGTAATTTCTCCTGTGTTGATATCAAATTCTGCCGGCATTAACGTGAATTTCTTCACTTTTTCATAATCTGCCAGGTGGCTTTGTAATTCTTTGATTTTCTCTTTGTAAAGATCGATTACTTTCTCATTTTTTACAGCACCTTCCCAATTGGTAAAAGGAATATTATTTTTCTTAATATAGTCCTGTAAAAATTCGAAATTAGGAACGATCAGTGCTGAAACAAACTGTCTTCCTTCCGCAATCAGCATAATCTGCTGGATAAAATTATTATTGGTCAGAAGGTTTTCGATCTGTTGCGGAGCAATATATTTTCCGTTGGAAGTTTTCATCAGGTCCTTAATTCTGTCTGTGATGATCAGATTTCCTTTCTCATCAAACTTTCCGGCATCACCGGTTTTGAACCATCCGTCTTCTGTGAATACTTTCTGGGTTTCTTCAGGTTTATTGTAGTAGCCTTTCATGATTCCGTTCCCTCTGGCCTGGATCTCATCATTTTCTCCGATACGCATTTCTACTCCCGGAAGAGGCTTTCCACTGGTTCCATGCTCAAAGTGAGTTAATGGGAAAAGGGTCAATGTTGCCGTAGTTTCCGTTAATCCATATCCAACAGTTACGTGAATGCCCACTGACTCAAAGAAACGGGTTACTTCAGGTGATAACGAAGCTCCACCACAAGGTAAAAACCAAAGTCTGCCACCCATTTTATTTTTAATTTTACTGAAAACCAGCATATCAGCTATAGATTCTTTGAATTTTAATCCAAAAGGAACCGGCCTTTCATTTCTTCTTAATTCTGCGGTTTCCCATCCGGTTTTAAGCGCCCAGTCAAAGATTTTCTTTTTCAGAGCTGAACCTTCTTCCGCTTTTTCAAGAACTCCGGCATATACTTTCTGGAAAAATCTTGGTACGGCACACATGGCGGTAGGTTTTACTTCTTCCAGTGCTTTGGCAACATTTTTCGGATCTTCAAGGAAATACACACGGGCACCACCGTACAAACAAAGTAAACTCCAGCTTCTTTCAAATACATGGCTTAAAGGTAAGAATGCCAATGAAAGTTCTTCTTCAAAGTTTTTAAACTTAAAAAATTCAAAGTGTGAGTCGAATGCTTTGATGAAATTTCCGTGGGTAAGCATTACTCCTTTTGGAATTCCGGTAGTTCCGGAAGTATAGATCAATGTGGCCGTATCATCATTTTCTTTCTTACAGATCTCCAGCTCGGGTGAAGCTTTTGCAATGAAATCTTCAAGATAAAAACTGTTGAATTCTTTCTTGATCCAAACTGCTTTTTTGGAAACAATAATCGTTTCCAGGTTATTTTCTTCTTTATGTAAAAACTCAAGACAGGCATCGTACTGCATCTGGTTTCCTACCAAAACGGCTTTAGCACCGGAATCGTTGATGATATGTTCTGCCTGTTCAGCATTATTCGTGGAATAAATGGGTACTGTAACTGCCCCGATAGCCATTGAAGCCAGATCCATGATCATCCATTCTGATGAGTTGTCTGAATAAATCCCGACTCTGTCATTCTCCTGAACACCGGATTCTTTTAAAGCATTGGCTGTTTTAAAAATAATTTCACTGAATTTTTTCCAGCTCAGCTCTTTCCAGGCATCTTTCTTTTTAAATCCGATGGCCGCTTTTATAGGATGTTTTTCTACATTTTTAAGGATAATTGCCTCTGCAAGATTCATTTCTTCAGCTTTTTGTCGTTAATATAATTGTTCAGGTGAAAGTCTATACTTTCTTTTACGGGAATAAACTGATAGTTCAGTTTTTCTCTGACTTTGTGATTGGAAATGGTGTTGAATGAAGAGATGGCCTCAATATTTGATTGGGTTACCATCCTTAGTTTGGGAATCAGCCATCCAAAAAGGGTGTTGGCTATTCTTCCGATATTGAGTACAGATTGTGAAAGAATTCTCGCATCTTTAAGTCCCAGGCGGGTTCTTACCTGTTTGGCAAGGTCTGCATATCTGTTATTTTCAGCAACAATAATAAAGCGTTCTCCGAAAAGGTTATTTTCCATTAATCCTATAGCCGTATTGGCTACATCCCTTACATCAACATACGCAGAGCCTCCTGAAAAGGTAAAGCTATTGTCTTCAAAGGTTGAGAAAAGCTCACCGCTGCTTTGGTTCCAGTTTCCGCTTCCTACGATCATGCCGGGATTAATGATCACCACATTCAGTCCTTCTGCAGAGGCTCTCCATGCCTCCATTTCGGATAAATGCTTGGAGATGGCGTAGGCAGAATGTTCCAGTTTTGGATTAAAGTCAGAATCTTCATCCAGTTCTCCTTTTTCATTAAAATTATCAAGAACGGCAACAGAACTTACATGAAGGAATTTTTTAACGTCGGATCCTTCACAGGCAAACAAAAGATTTTCCGTACCTTTAATATTGGTATGGTACATTTCTTTTTCATCTTTTGGATGAAAACTTACTTTGGCAGCACAGTGATACACCTCATCTACGCCTTGCAGTGCAGTTTTTAAAGAATCGAGATCATCAAAATCTACGTTTACCCATTCAATTTTATTGAAAAAATCGTCAGGATTCTCCGTATAAAAGCTGTATGAATGCTTTACTTCGTTTAAATTGCTGCCCGGCCGTTTGGAAGCACGTACATTTTTCCCTCTTTTAAGAAGTTCCAGTACAATTATTCTTCCCAGAATTCCGGTAGCCCCCGTTACAAAAATCATTAATTATTTTACTTGATTGCTGACTAAAATATAACAATATTTTCTATCCGGCAATGCTTCCGGATCGGTAAAAATTATTTGGAAAAACCGTTTTTGCAAATTTGCGATTTTTAAAGCATAATTCAACTTAATTTAACCAATATTATCATTCCGAATACCACAAACCTGAAAATTTAAATCACAAAAGGGTATCCAACTGAAAAGTCCTGAAAGAATTGACAACTTTCAGGACTTTTTATATTTAAAATTCTTTATTGCTTACGCCATTACCTCATTATTTCTTCTTGGCGCTTTATCGCAGAGAACATCTGCAATGCTTTTGGAAATAAGGTTTCCTTCTGTAAGATTATCCAGCCAGAAGAACTCTCCTGCCGCATTGATCTCGATAAAATAATATTCGTCTTCAGGGGAAACAATCATATCTATGGCTCCATAATCTACATTATAAGTATCAAGCAGTTCAAGCAGTTTTGCTTCTACATCTGCCGGAAGTTCTGTTCTGCTCCATTTATCAATCAAATTAACACCGTCTTTTCTCCAGTCTATTTTGGCATCTTCAGACTGCTGGGAATCTATTTCGAATGCGTAAACGTCTCTTCCCACAATGGTAATACGAAGTTCTTTTTTCTTCTGAATCATCTGCTGAAACTGCATCGGACAATACAGCAATGAATCCAGTTCTTCCAGTTTATCTTCGCCAACAACATTGGTAAACACTACATTTTCTACCCCATCTTCATAAATGGCAAAACCTGTCTGCATTTTAGCCACTACATTCTGATGTTTTACAATAAACTTCCTTGCTTCATCAGGATTATTGGTAAGACAGGTTGCCGGAATGGTGAGACCTAATTTATCTGCAATTTTCAATTGTTCTTCCTTGCTGTCGAGTCTTCTGTAAACACTTGGTTTTCCCAGAGAATAAGCATCCACAGATTCGAAGAAACCAAAAAGAGTATTTCTGATTTCTCCCATAGCCGCACCGTAAAATTTAGAGTCCATTTCTTCCTTTAATCCTTTTCCGATATTGTAAGCTCTTCTGTACCATATGGCAGAAATATCATCCAAACGATGTTTTGTTTCAGGCGTTTCAAGGTAACTTACCCATTCTCCATCCTGGAAAATAGTGGATAGTTTGTTTTGTAATGGATAAACGTCTACATCAAAGCGAATGACTTCACAATTATTTTTTTCAATGTATTCTGTTACTTTCTCAATGGAAAAGTTATCTGCGGTATGGGTAATTATTAAAATTTTATTCATGGAAATTAATTCTTTTGATAAGGTTATCGGCAATTTTTTCTGCAATGGGAAATCCCAGTTCTTTCTGAAGCATTCCCCATTCTCCCTGAGGATTGACTTCAAGGAAATAATACGCCCCGTCTCTTCCTTTGATCATATCGATCGCTCCTATATAAAGTCCCATTTCTTTCATCATGGAAGTGAGATTGGCTTTAATAGCATCAGGTAATTCGTAGGCTTCCCAGAAATATCCTTCACGGGCTACTCTCCAGTCTGCATTTTCACTGTTATTGATTTTTCCTGTGAAAAACTCACCGTCTACATACACGATTCGTAATTCATATTCTTTATCGATATAGGGTTGAAAAATCATCGGACAGTAAGCGATATCTGAAAGATGTTCCAGGGATTCTTCTTCAATAACTGTAGTGGAAATCATATTTTCCCCTGACATTGTTTTGGCAGTAACTCCGTGAAGCTTCGCTATGGCTTTTCCCTGGCAGTATTGATAGAAAAATGTCGTTATTTTTTCTTCATCATTGGAAAAAATGGTTTTGGGAATGGTTAAGTTATTTCTTTGTGCAATTTTCAGCTGAAAGATCTTATTACCGTCTATTTTTTTTTCACTTTCATAAGGGTTGATCCAGGGAATATGTTCTAAAGCTGTTATCAGGTTATACCTCAGACTTCCATATTCGTTGAGAAAGATTTTTTCATAATCCTGATCCAGTTCTTCGGGAGCACTGATCTTCCAGGCTTTTCTGTGCCATACGCCTTTGATATCATCAGAATGGATGGTATTTCCTGATTCGTCAGTCAATTCAAATGAATCTTCATGAATACTGATTTTCTGAAGATGGTTCAGGCGGTCAGAATTCAGTCTGAAAAAGGGAATATTTTTAGAGCTAAGATATTCGAAAAAGAGATCAATATTATAAAAATCCTGTGAGTGGGTAATGCAGAGAATCATTTGCCGGTTCTTTATTAAAAAGGGAAACTTACTATTTAAGTTTCCCCTATTATTTTATTGAATATTCTACTTATTATAGTGGAATAGTGATTGTATCATCATCACCGTCTGATGGATATTTCAGCGTGTGCATCATATCATCTTTTGGAGAGGTTACCGTGTCTATTGTTGGCTTTGTAATCAAATCTGTTTCAGCAAGTGTGATGTCACTTCCTCCTTTTACAGTTTCGGGATCCTTCACCTGTTTTTCCAGAAATGATGCGAAAAACGGCTTCTTCTTTGAGTTGTTGCTTTTCATAATGTTTTAGTTTTGGTTGGATTATAATTTAGCTTAATGCTTGTACATTATCATACTTCTAAAACATCCTCATCACCGTCTGAAGGATATTTCATCGTTACATTGTCATTATCAGGCGTAGTAACATTATCCTTAAGAGGAGTCGTGATCTGATCCTGCAGGGATGTAGTAATCTGATCTGCCAATACGGAAGTAATACCTCCACCTTTTACTGTTTCAGGATCTTTAACCTGTTTTTCTAAAAATGATGCAAAAAATGGCTTCTTTTTTGAATTTTTGTTTTCCATAAGTTAATATTTTTATTGTTTTTTGAAAATCCAAAGTACAAAAATTTCAACTCATGGAGAAATAATATATGTTTTTAATAAAATTTTAACATAATATTGAAAATCAAAGTATAAAATTAATTTAAACCAAGAAATTCCTTAACAACATTTGCAAAATCAACCGGATTTTCTGCCTGCACCCAGTGCCCTGCATTTTTCACCGTCACTATTTTAGCTTTAGGAAATTGCTGCTTGATACCGAATTCGTCCTGTGGCAGAATGTAATTGGATTTTGCTCCGGCGATGAACAGTGTATCACCTTCGAAAACTCCGAATTTAATGGCATTGGAGACAAATTCAGTATATTTCTCAGATAATGTTTTAAGGTTGAATCTCCAGCCCAGTTTTTTATTGTCATCCCAATACAGATTTTTCGTCAGAAACTGCACGGTAGATCTTTCGGGAATATATTGGTTCAGAACTGCTTCCACCTCGTTTCTTGAAGTTACCGTATTGAAATCAACGGTTTCCAGTGCTTTGATAATTCCCTGATGATGCGGCGGATATGCCTTAGGTGAAATATCTACAACAATCAGTTTTTCAACACGTTCAGGATATTTTATGGCAAACTGCATCACTGCTTTTCCTCCCAGAGAATGTCCTAAAACATGCGCTTTCTGAATACCATAATGATCCATATAACGGGCAATATCGTCCGCAAGATCATCGTGAGACATGTTGTCTGAGTGAAAACTTCTTCCGTGGTTTCGAAGATCGATCAGGTGTACCGGAAGGTATTCTCCCAGATCCTTTCCGAAACTTCCCCAGTTGTCGAGCATTCCGAATAGCCCGTGAAATACAAGAAGCGGCGTATTCGTTACATTTTCGCCGAATATTTTTGAGTTTAAAATTTCCATATTTTTAGAAGTTAGATGTGAGAAACTAGAAGTTAGATAAATCATGCATAATCTGTTTATGCTATTTTTAATATCATTGAAGTTGTACTAACTTCTCATCTCTAACTTCAGATTTCTTATTAATTACCATTTTGCCAGTCTCTTCAGATAAGCCTGAACTGTATTTTCCAATCCCATATAAAGTGCTTCAGAAATCAAAGCATGCCCGATAGATACTTCCAGAAGGTTCGGAATGGTATCTGAGAAATATTTCAGGTTTTCTAAGCTCAGATCATGTCCTGCATTAATTCCCAACCCGAAATTTGTCGCTTCAACAGCAGTGTCGTAATAAGGTTTTATAGCCTGTTCTTTATTGGTAAGATAGTTTTTTGCATAAGCTTCGGTGTACAGCTCTATCCTGTCTGCTCCAGTTTTGGCCGCATATTCTACAAGCTCCGGTAAAGGATCAAGGAAAACAGAAGTACGGATTCCCGCTTTTTTAAATTCTGCAATGATCTCTGTAAGGTAATCGAGATGTTTTTTGGTATCCCAGCCGGCATTAGAGGTAATGGCATCATCAGCATCCGGCACCAGCGTTACCTGCTCAGGTTTTACTTCCAATACCATATCAATAAAATCCTGATGAGGGTTTCCTTCAATATTAAACTCAGTGGTAACCAACGGCTTAAGATCATAGACATCTTTTCTTGTAATATGTCTTTCATCAGGTCTTGGATGGATGGTGATTCCCTGTCCTCCGAATTCCTGAATTTTTACAGCAGCTTCTGTCACACTTGGGGTTTCTCCTCCTCTTGCATTTCTTAACGTCGCAATTTTATTAATGTTTACGCTTAGTTTTGTCATTGTTATTTTAGATGTTAGATATGAGAAGTTAGATAACAAATTATTATTATAAGTTCCATTATACCTTCATACCATTATTAAATTTTATATTTATTATATTGCCTGACCACCAGTTGTAAAAGAGCTTAGCCTCTAACTTCTAATATCCAGTTTCTAACGTCTACACTTTCACGCTTACCTGCATCACCTGAAGTTCAAATTCTTTTGAAGCCACCAGTAAATGGTCAAAAATATCGGCCTGAATCTCCTCAAAACGTTCCCATTTGGAATCATTGGCAAAACAGTATACTTCAAGCGGAAGCCCTTGTGGGGTAATCTCCAGCTGGCGAACCATGCGGGTTCCGTTTTTATCAATATCAGGATCATTTTCAATATATTTCTGTGCATAATACCTGAAAACACCAATATTGGTAAGCTGTCTTCCATTCACAATTTTATCTTTATGCTCAAGACTTTCCTTTTCTTTTTTAATTTCTGAAGTTCTTTCTTCCAGATAATCTGAAATAAGGTTAATTTCCTTTAAGCGCTCAACATCTTCATCCGTCAGAAACTTAAAAGAATTGATATTAAAGTAGATTGATTTTTTTATTCTTCGGGTATTAGATTCAGACATCACCTGCATATTCTTGATCTCAGTGGTCATCAGATCATAGGTCGGAATTGTAGAAACCGTTTTATCAAAATTGGTGATTTTAGTCGTCAACAGGTTGATCTCCGTGATATTCCCTTCAATACTGTATTTGGGAATACTTACCCAATCCCCTACTTTTAAGTTTTTAGAAGTAGCCACATGAAGACCTGTAACAAATCCTAAAATAGTATCTCGGAAAACCAATACCAGAACAGCTGTAATAGCCCCCAGACTTCCTACAATGGTGGTTCCTTTGATCCCAAAAATCACACAAAGACCAACCACTGTAAATATAAAGAGTCCTAAAATCTTTACAGTTTCTGAAATAGCATTCAGCGCCATAATTTTGTAGAAATCCTGTTTGATGCTGAAATAATTTCTGAATGCGGTCAGCGATCTGTAGAGCATTCCTGCTAATATCAATACCAATCCAAGATTGATACATCTTATGATAAAAATGGTGGTCTTCGGGAGTGCATTTTCAGGAAATATAGATCCCTGTATCCCCGCAACCGCAGTCAAAGCAGCAAAATGGGCTACAGAATTGGTGATCTTCGACTGATAAATAGATTTTAAAATGGGAAACTTCTGCTCATTATGAAATAACCTGAATACTGAATTGATAATGAATTTAAAGATAAAATCAGTAATAAAAAACAGGACAAGAAGTAGACTCAGTTTGACAATGATATGAAAAACCCAGTCGAGCCCGGCTGGTGAAATCCGGGTAATATAGATGTAAAGCTGCTCGCTCAGCTCCTGTATAAAGTTTTTGGTTTCTTGTAACTGGTCATTCATTACAGCAAATTTATGAAATTAAGAATCATCATTTTACTATTCACAATCAATTTTCATCCCAAAAGGTATTCATCAGAAAATATTTAATAAAAATTACATACCGATTGTATTAAAAAATATTAAATCTTCTACAGCCTACCATTACAATTGAAAAATAAACCACAAATAACACATTTAAGTAAAAAAAATTAAAATAAATTTCAATTTTAATGTATTAATATTAAAATTTTTTTAAATTTGATTAAAACTAAACCCATCAAAATCAATTAAATATGAAACAAAACTACCTGTTGATCATGCTATGCAGCCTACTGCTCTTAGCTAATTGTAAAGGAGACGACTCTGCTACTCCCGAAGAAAATCCCACTAAAGTAATATCCACAGGAACAGTGGAAGGCAGAGTATTGGCAAAAAACGGGACCCAACCTATTGGAGGAGCTCTTGTATTTACTACTGACAGCCAAAGCAATATTTACCATACCTATTCCAATGCTGACGGAAGTTTCAGCTTAACAGCTCCTGAAGGCAAGACAACCCTTCACATTCAGACAGGTGACGGTAAAAATTTCAGAACAGAACTTCCTCTTACCATTAAGAAAGATGAAACAGTGACTGTAGCTGCCACAGATTCAAAATTGGATCAGATAGCAAAAATGGCTTATATAAAAGGAAGCTATGATGAAATTGAAGCCATTATAACTTCTCTCGGATATACTGCCACTGAAATTACGTATCAGGATTTAAAAAATATCAATACGATTTCCCAGTATGACATTATCTTTCTGAACTGCGGATCCCGTACTTACGCCCAAACAGGAACTTCAATGCCGAGCAATGACAACACTGTATATTCCAATCTTTCTACTTTTGTAACCAATGGTGGAAGCCTTTACAGCTCAGACTGGGCTTCGGCTTATCTGGTTGGAGGAAATACCAATACTGAAAACTGTAATGCTCCGGGAGGTTTTATCAATGATAACCTTCTTTGTCTGCAGGATACGGGCACAGCCACCACTTATATGGGCTGTAACGTTTCAAACACGGCCTTGGCAACTGCATTAGGATTTAATACCCTGGACATTCAATATGATATGGGCGCATGGGAAAAAATTCAAAACTATGATCCTTCATTCTGGGATGTTCTCGTAAAGAAAGGCAATGAACCGCTGATGATAAGAACAGGACATTATACCAATCCTTCTGCCCCACAGACTCCTGTAGGAACTTCTCTGAACAACAACCACATCACCATCTGCCATCACACAGCCAGTGGAAATAACATCACCATTACCATCAACCAGAATGCCTGGAACGCCCACCAGGCACATGGAGATACCATGGGATCCTGCACAGGAAATTCTACCAGCGGAAATATCTACTATACTACCTTCCATAACCACGCAAGCGGAAATATCGGTAAGGCAGGACCGATTCTGGAATACGTAATCTTAAATTTGTAATAAAATTTTATAACTCAGTTCTCAAAGTGGCTTTTTATAAGGCCACTTTTTTTATATTGCATCTTTAATTTTTAAAAGAATGGATACAACTATTATTAATATTTTATGCCTTATTTTATTATTTATAGGAATATTAGGAACTTTTCTTCCGGTATTGCCCGGTCTTTTGCTGAGTATCTGCGGACTGTTGATCTATAAATTCGGGACAGATGCGGATCTTCCGATGATTTATATCTGGGCCTTCGGAATTCTTACGGCAGCTTCTGTAGTGCTAAGCTACGTGATTCCGGCAAAGACCAACAGAAAATACGGAGGCACCCGTTGGGGAAGCATTGGTTCTGTTATCGGAACTATTGTCGGGATATTTATTCCGATTCCATTAGGTTTTCTGATAGGAATGTTTGCAGGGGTATTTATTGGTGAATTACTTCACGACAGTAAGGATATGAATAAGGCTTTACAATCTACCAAAGGAGCACTGATTGGATTCATTTACGGAACCGGATTCAGCTTTGTGGTAGGAGTGGCAATGTTTTTGGTAGTATTACTTGATATGTTCAACGTCATTTAATTAAATATAAGAAACTATGTTCCATAAAGTTATCATACTCAGTCTGGGAATATTTGCATTAACAGGATGCGATGCCCAAAAGAAATCCAGAATTAATACAAAATCCCCTGAAATGTCTACAGGCACAAAATCAACAAGTCCTGATAATCAGAAAGATGGTATTATCTACCTGAGTGAAGGCGAGAATAAGTTTTTAAGAGAATACCAGATGAATGTGACATTCAAAGGGGTTTCTGAAGACAGCCGTTGTCCTGAAGGAGTCAATTGTATCTGGGCGGGCGTTGCTCTTGCTCAGGTGGAAGTGATGGGAACTTCTACCCGGCCGATGATTCTGAACCTTGCCAGCGGAGATTTTCCGGCAAGAAATTACCACCAGTCGGCAGAATTTAATGGTTACACTATTACATTACAGGATATTGCTCCGTATCCGAAATCACAGGACGGGACAAAAGCACTAGCCGGAAAATATAAAATCGGAATTACAATAAAAAAAGCTGAACCATCAGCTGATTCTACCACGAAATAGGCTTCTTCCCTTTGGAAACAAGATATTCATTAATTTTTGAGAAAGGCTTGCTTCCAAAAAAACCTCTGTGCACAGAAAAAGGTGAAGGGTGTGCCGATTTCAGAATAAAATGTTTAGCCGGATCTATGAGTTCGGCTTTTTTTTGTGCAAAAGCGCCCCACAATACAAACACTACATTCTCTTTTTTATCTGAAATCTCCTTAATAATAAAGTTGGTGAATTTTTCCCAGCCAAGGTCTTTATGGGAATTGGGTGAATGAGCACGAACCGTTAAGGTAGCATTCAACAGTAAAACGCCCTGTCTTCCCCAATCATCAAGTTCTTTGGAAGTTCTTACTACGCCCAGATCATCTTTTAACTCAATAAAAATATTTTTAAGGGATGGCGGTGCGGCAACCTGTTCGGAAACAGAAAAGCATAAACCATTCGCCTGATAATCATTATGGTAAGGATCCTGCCCAATAATCACAACTTCAACATCATCAAAAGCAGTAAGTTCCAATGCTCTGAAGATCTGATTTTTTGGTGGAAAAACTTTGGTTGTTGCATATTCATTCTTCACTTTCTCCCAAAGGGTTGTAAAGTATTCCGTACTTTTTATCGGGGCTAAAATTTCTGTCCAGGTCATAGTGCAAAAATAATAATATTAAAATAAGGGCTTCCATTATACCTTAAATATCTTCACTTTTCTTTCAATCAGCATATAGGAAAAGTAAGACAGCAATAATGAAAAAGAGATTAACAATAAATTATTAAGATGATAATTATTCACAATAACAAAATCCTGTTTCTTCACCATATAATGGATAATATATAATGAGTAAGAGATATTTCCCAATAAATAAATGACTTTGGTTTCTAAAAATGCTTTTAGGTGATTTGACTTTCCTTCATAAAGGTATTTGATCATCAATGCTGATAGCAAAGGAATAAACAATAATCCTTTTTCTACAAACAACATGGATGCAAATAATATGAGAATGATATACATGATCAGATTTTCTTTCTTCATTTTAAATTGTGGTAAAAGGGCAGCCCCAATACCAAGAAAATAAGAAGAAATTGTCCTTAGAAGAGAAACAAGGCCGTATGGAAGATCAAGGTATCTTGGTGATTCTCCTACTTCCATGGGATGCTCAGAACCTATATATAAATGGCCGGGAATATAAGGAAGTGAAAACCTCAAAACCAAACTGGTAATAATTAAAATTTCGCTCCGTATTTTATACTGCAGAACAAACCATAACATAAAGGGGAATATCAGATAGCAAATCCATTCTGTGCTCAGCGACCAGTAGACAACATTCAACAGATAATCCGGATTAAAAAAACATTGTAATAAGGAAGCATTAATGAGAAATCCTGCTACAGAAGTCTTCACTAAAAACAATGCAATAAAAATAACTGATACAATATACACAGGATAAATCCTGTTGATTCTTTTTTTATAAAAAACCTCAACTCCTTTGTAGTTCAAATCCTTCAACTTTCCGGAATAGGAAACCGTCAGTAAAAAAGCGCTTAATACAAAAAAGATATCCACCGCTACATATCCTTTTCCTACTATATCCTGAATAAATTCGTTCCTGAAAAAACTAAAATGAAAAAAAGCTACCCATAATGCAACAACTCCTCTAAGCCCCGTTAAAGATTTTACTTCATTTTTCATATGTACTTTCAATCGGCAATAAAGATAGAGAAAAACCGGCTAGATCTCATAAGAGCTGCGAGAGGCTTTTTGCAGTCTGAAAATAATATTATCCGGAAAACCTTCATCCTGCTTTCCTTCCTGCAAAATGAAATGATGTTTTAAAAGAAGTCCTTTTGAGCTTTCATTGAATTTGTTGGTAATGGCTACAATTTCCTGCAAATGCAGTTCGTTAAATCCAAAATCCAAAACGGCCTTCAAAGCTTCAGACATAATTCCCTGCCTGTGGTATTCGGGTAGTAATTCATAACCGACTTCCGCTGTTTTACGGTCTTCAGAAAAATTCCAGAGACAAATTGTTCCGATAATTTCCGGCTGATCTTTTAAAGAAATTCCCAGATAGATGGTTTGGTTATTTTTAGTATTTTCTTTAATCGTCAGAATAAACTGGAGCGCATCGTAATTATTTTCAGGAGATTTCCTTATAACGAACCGATTGATCACCTCATTGCTTCTGATTCGCAAAATATCATCAACGTGGCTTTCGTTGATATCTCTCAGTACTATTCTTTGGGTTTCAAGTTTCATATCTCAAATGTAATAAAAGAACGTTTAAGAAAACATTTTTTCGATATTTAAAAATTTTCAATAAAACATAACACTAAAATCATCAAATTTAAAGGTAATTTATTCTGTAAATCTCTCAGATATACGTAATAATCAAAATTCTCACTAAATTTGCACTGTGTATATAGATAAAGAAGATTTAGACGAATTAGAGTTTCCGCAATTGCTCGCGGAAATCTCCCCATTTGCGTATTCTCCGAAAACAAGAGAAAAAATTCTTCAACTTCGTCCGATGGAAATTGACGAGGCGGAACTTTCATTAAAAAAAACGTCAGAATATCTGTCGAGTTTTGAAAGTTCAAATGCGATTCCGTTTGATGAGTATGAAGATATTGAAAGTGAGCTGAAATTGATGCTGATCGAGAACTACCGTCTGGAAAATGCTGCTTTCATCAAAATAAAAACCATCACGGAACAGATCGGAAGACTTCAGAAATTCTTCCCAACCATGCCGGAAACGTTTCCTACTTTATTGGACGAAGTTTCTGTACTGGAATTCAGAAAAGAGATCATTGAGAAGGTAGATAAGGTTTTTAACCGTTTTGGTGAAGTAAAAAACGAAGCTTCTCCAGCTCTCAAAGGGATAAGAACCGAAATTCAGCTTGCAAAAAAAGCAATCCAGGAAAATTTCAACCGCGCGCTTACCACGTACGGACAAAGTGACTTTCTGGATGATATCCGGGAAACAATTATTGACGACCAGAGGGTTCTGGCAGTAAAGTCAGGATTCAAAAAAAGGGTTGCCGGAAGAACATTAGGAATTTCCAAAACAGGTTCCATCACATATATTCAGCCGGACAGTGTTGTAAAGCACTATTTCAAACTCCGTGAGAATGAAGAGGAAGAGAAAAAAGAAATTGATAAAGTTCTCCGTAAGCTTACAGCAGAACTGGCGGAATTTCAGCCTCAGCTGTGGAGATATCAGGTGTATATTTTTGACCTTGATCTTACGAGAGCTAAAGCGAAATTTGGTGAACTGATTAATGGCGTTCTTCCGAAAATCAATCATCATAAAACGCTGAGATTAAAAGATGCTTATCATCCTCTTTTATGGTTAAGAAACAAAGTAGAGAACAAAACCATTCACCCTCAGACACTTACCTTAACAGAACATAACAGGATTATCTGTATTTCCGGTCCGAATGCCGGTGGAAAGTCAATTACCCTGAAAACGGTAGGATTATTACAGCTGATGATTCAGAGTGGTATTCTGGTTCCGGTTCACCCTAAATCTGAAATGTTTTTCTTTGAGAAAATTATGACGGATATTGGCGATAACCAATCTATTGAAAACCATTTATCAACCTATTCATCCAGATTGAAGAAAATGTCAGGAATCATCCGTGAAGCAGACGCCAATACGCTTTTGCTTATTGATGAGTTCGGTACAGGTTCTGATCCGGAGCTTGGTGGTGCGCTGGCAGAAAGTTTCATGGAGTTTTTCTATGATAAAAAGAGTTTTGCCATTATCACAACGCACTATACCAATATTAAACTGGTGATAGAACAGCTTCCCAATGCCCAGAATGCAGCCATGCTTTTCAATGAAGAAACACTGGAACCGATGTATAAGCTGGAAGTGGGACAGGCAGGAAGTTCATTTACTTTTGAGGTTGCAGAAAAGAATAAAATTCCAAGATTTATCATCCATTCGGCCAAGAAAAAGGTAGAGCATGATATTGTGAATCTTGATAAGACGATTGTAAAACTGCAGCAGGAAAAATTTGAGGTTGAGAAACTGAAATCCGATCTTGCAGAAAGAAAAGAATCCGTAGAAGATAAACGTGATAACCTTCAGAAACTGAATGACCAGCTTCAGCAGAAACTTTTCAATTTCCAGAAGCTGTATGAAGAGGAACACCGCAAACTTCAGTTCGGAAATAAGATTGAGGCATTCATCGACAGCTATACCAAAGGAAAATCCAGAAAGGATGTTGTGAAAGATTTTGTAAAGCTTCTTGAACAGGAAAAATTCAGAAAACTGGGAACAGATAAGGATGAATCCAAACGCCTTCAGGTTGTTAAGAGAAAAATCACTCAACAGCTGAAAAAAGAAGAAGTGATTGAAAAAATTGCTGAAACCAATGAAAAACTGGAAGAAAAGCGTAAAACCGATCGTGCTGTATGGATGAAAATCGGACAACGTGTCCGTATTACAGGAAGTACCAGTGTCGGAACCATTGAAAAAATTTCCAGAAACAAAGTGATTGTCAATTACGGAACTTTCAAAACCACGATTGATGCAGATGAGCTTGAGAGAATTTAATGAATAAGAAATTAAATTAACGCAAATATAAAGAGAGAGCACCAGAAGGTATTCTCTCTTTTTTATTTTTAAAATAACACCTCTTATTCATGTTGTTGATGTAAATTATAGAGATGTCCCACAAAAGAGTATGATTCTCAAAGATTCTCTAAACAAATATATTGACTTAGCAAGTGTTATTGGCACTAAATCTATATCTTGGCAACATGAGAATGAAATAAGGTTAATATTTGAAAATTCAGGAATTAATACTTTTAACTTTAAGGCAGTAACCTCAATTATTTTTGGCTTAAAAGCATCTGAAAATGATATTAGCAACACTATGAATGTTTTAAAAGGAAGAGAATTAAAATTTTATAAAATGGAAACAAATAAAAGTTCTTATATATTAAATATGAATCCTATTGAAGATTTATATCAAAATGCTTCCAGTTATATTCAAAATAAAGCACCCTTTAAAAGAGAATTAATTTCAGAAGGTAATATCCCTTTTGAATATCAGAAATATAAGACATTGTTGACAGAATTATTAGATTATATCTCATCATTACCCAATATTATTAATATTGACTCTCTTGAAATTTATGGAGATATCGAAGATCCTAAAGTCAATATTTTAACATCAACAAATTTAAAAATACTCACAACTAGATTTTTTCAATTTGAATATATCAATTCTAAATTTATTCAAAAATTAATATTATTCATAATAATAAGTTTCACTAATAAAATATTACGTCAAGTTTTGTCGTATTATAGACTTATATTTGTATTATAAAAGGATAGCCTATAAATTAAGAAAATTTTAATAGTTTTGGATATAAATTATGTGATGACTATTACACTCCCAAATACTATTAAAAGTGAATTTGATGGTTATAATTATCTTGCTTCACTGATGGAAGCCCTAAAGAACTGTGAAGGAACAATAATAACTTTTGATTTTCAGAATGTTAGATTTTTTGAAGCAAATTTATGTGCAATTTTTGGTGCAATTTTTGAATATTTAGAAGATAATAATAATAAAATAGTTTTAATAAATATCACAAGTAGGGTATTAAATATCTTAAGAAAAAATGAATTTTTGATTCCATATGGTTATGAAAAAGCTTATGACAATTATGATACTACATTAATTTATAAAAAATTTAGCCCCTATTCAGATAAGGAGTTTTACAAATATATTCAAGAACAATTATTAAAAAAGAATGATTTTCCTTCACACAGTGAAATGTTAGGAAAAAAAATTACCGAAAATATATTTGAGTTATATGAAAATGCAAGAACACATGGTTTATGTGAACACATACACACATGTGGACAATTTTTTCCAAATAAAACAAACAGACCTTTACATTTTACAATTGTTGATAAGGGGATAAACATTAAAGAAAATGTTTCAACGTTTCTAGGAAAAAATATTGAAGCGAAAGAAGCAATTGTTTGGGCTATGCAAATGGGAAACACAACAAAAACAGGAAGTAATCCTGGTGGATTAGGTCTGGCTGTTATCTTTGAATTTATAGAAAAGAATAAAGGTAAGATACAAGTTATTTCTTCTGATGGATTTTATGAGTTTGCAAATAAAAAAACTGATACTCGGAAACTAAATTATTCTTTTGATGGGACAATGGTTAATATTGCATTTAATTTGAATGATACAAACCATTATAGTTTAATTGAAGAAGATGATTTTGAAAACATATTTTAAAATAATATATTTTTGTATATAGAATAAGTTATATTTACATGAAAAATAAAACAAACATAATGCATTTATTAGTAAAGGATATAATTAATTCTGAACTAGCTGTTTCTGCTGATGATGGAAACAAAGTTTTTGATAATATTAATTCTGCACTTAAAGAAAGATCTATTGTGGAATTAGACTTTAAAGGAGTAACAATTATGATAACTGCTTTTTTAAATTCAGCAATAGGTAGATTATATGAAACTTATCAAAGTGATTTTTTAAATGACTATTTAAAATTAGTTAATGTGGCTCCTGAGGATAGAATACTTTTTAGAAAAGTTGTACAAAGAGCTCAAGAATATTTTTTGGATAAAAAAGGATTTGAAGATTCTGCAAATACTGCTTTCTAATATGCCAAATCAAATTATTCCTGTAGGAGACTATCAGTTTACATCAAATAAAACCTATTTCTTTGATAACAATATTTGGGTTTCTTTATTTGCTCCCTTAATCAACACAAATGAAAATCAACAAAAGAAAGCAAGTAATTTTTTAAAGAGTTTATTTTCTTGCAATTCCCAAATAGCTATAACCAGTCTTATTTTAAGTGAGTTCTCAAATACTTACTTAAGATTTAGGTTTGAACAATGGAAAAAGTCAACTCAAAATCCTTTAGCTAACTATAAAAGAGAATATAAAGTCTCTCAGGATTTTAAAGATACCTTAGAAGAAGTCAAGACATTTCTGAATGGAATTTTTGAGTTAGATATAGTATTGAAATATCCAGATAATTTTAATTCAATAGAGTTAGTAAATATTTTTGATTCATTTGAAATTGATTTTAATGATTCTTACTACTACCAACAGTGTATAATAAACAACTGGATACTAGTAACATCTGACAACGATTTTGATAACCTTAAAGGTAATGTCACCATAATTAAAATATAGTTGTCGGAATAATCCAACAACTATATCATAAATATTAGTATTTTTATATTATTAATCTGTAACGATTATTTAGGACTAGTCATTCTTAATAAATTTTAATCGGGTTACCTTTTCTTTATCTTTCAGCTGGATAAAATAAACTCCTTTTGATAAATGGTTAAGGTTTACCAGGTGTTTTGAAATTTTTCCTTCGTCAATTTTCTGTCCTGCTATATTATAAATTTCATAATCGGCGGCTTCTGAAATTCCGGAGATATTTAAAATATCAGATGTGGGATTAGGATAAATTTCAGTTTTTACAGACCTTCCTGAGTCTTCCACTCCGAGGGTGAGATTGATTAAATCTACTCCATAATCTTCAACTTCCCCATAGGTAAATGTACTGCAGGCATCTAAAGGTATTGTTTGACTGGAAATAACCCTCATGGTAACGCCACATAGTGTCACTGCTGCCAAACTTGGAATCGTAAACACAGATACAGCCGGAACAGCCTGAGTAACATTATTGGCTACCATCACTCTTTCGTTGGATTCAAAAATTCCGTTGGCATTAAGATCAATCCACGCCGTTACTGTTGTTATCCCAGGTGTCCCCATCCAGGTATTGGTTACTGAAAGCTTATTTCCTGTACTTCCTATAAAAAATTTAACTCTACGACTCAGATCACTTCTGTAATCTGTATAATTGGAAGGTCCGGAGTCACTTACCATTGGTGTGTTAACTCCTGTAGAATTTACGGTCACATTGGAAATATGCATCATCGTGGTATCTGTAGAAGCACTTGCACAATAATTAATGGTAGTGGTAAAAAATATAGGATTAGACCATAATCCCTGTGTCGTACACACTTTCACTACCTGTACTTCATACGTTGTACAAGGTTGCAAACCTGTAATTGTGAAAAAGTTTTGTCCTGGGGCAACATCCGCTGCCATCCATGTAGTAGTTCCCGGTATTCTATATCTGATCCTGTTATTGGGTGTATTGGGATCTGCAGTCCAGGTAACTGTTCCCGTTGTAAGCGTTATATCCGACATGTGAAGCCCTGTTGGAGCATTGGTATCACAGAAAAATAAAGATTGGGATTCTTCATCTATTTTGTGGGTTGCCTGAAAGCTGGATATTCCCAACATAAAAGAGAATACAAAAAGTAGTTTTTTGGTCATGTTTATTAGTTTTAAAATTTTCTTGAAAAATAGGGTGTTTTTTCGAATATAGCTTATACTTTCTCCATATAACATTGTATTTTTAAATATTTTTGACAATAAAGCGTAAAACACACAAAAACCCTATACTTTAATATATGTTCAAAAGTATTTCTACTCTCTGGATTTTTTATAAAAAAATAATAATTCCCACCTTGATATTTTCTTTATTAGCTTCTTGTTTATCCTCTTTCAATATTGAGAACTTTGGATTGAGTTTTCTTTTAATATCTCCTGTCCTTCATTATTTTATATATGAACTCAGGTTTAAAAGCGAATATTACTTTTATGCCAATTTAGGGTTTTCCAGAAGTTTCCTTTGGGGATTCACAGTATCTGTCTGTGTGATTGTCAAAATAATAACAGGAATTTTATGAGTAAGCTTCATATTGACAGCATAACCAAGTCTTTTAAAGATAATAATATCCTGCGGGATATTTATTTAGGATGTGAAACCGGAAAGATTATTGGAATTCTGGGCAGAAATGGTGCTGGAAAATCAACATTATTAAAAATTATTTTTGGGACTGTCAGTAGTGATACCCAGTTTATAAGATACAATGACAAAGTTCTGAAAAGTATTTCCGACAGAAAAAACAGAATTGCTTACCTGCCACAGGATATTTTCTTACCGAAGTACAATACCATTAAAACCTTAATTCCTCTTTTTTGCAATAAGAAAAATACAGATCTGTTATTGACTTCAGATCTGATCCGTCCTTTTTTGTCAGAAAAACCTAAAAATCTTTCCAGAGGTGAGCAGAGAGTCATTGAAGCTTTAATGATCATTTATTCTGAAGCTGATTTTGTTTTACTGGACGAACCTTTCCATAGCCTTTCTCCGAAAATTTCTGCAGCATTGAAAGCTGCAATCATTGAACAGTCTGCGTATAAGGGATTCATTATTTCTGATCATAATTATCAGGAAGTTCTTGATATTTCACACCAAATATTTCTTCTGTGTGAAGGCTATCTGAAACAAATACAAGATTTAAAAGAACTGCAACGGTATAATTATCTTCCGAAAAGCATTTAATTTATATATTTGAGGGATCAAAAAATTTTCATGATGACTTTCATAAATAAAGCATTCTATTTATCCGCATTCAGTATTTTATCTATTGCTTTTGTAAAAGGGCAGACTAAAGTTCCTTTTGGAGTGGTAAAAGCTGAAGAAGGATATGCCAACGTACGCGTACATAAAGACGATTATCGAAAAATTGTAGACAAGATCCGTATGCGTAAAGGCGATGTATTCGTTTATGTAAAGCCAGCTCCCGGAGAAACGGAATGGATATGGATTAAATATCCCGAGAAACAGGATGACGACAAACCTTTTGTGCGTTATGAAACTCTTGATAAAGAAGGAATGGTGAATAAAGGACGTATTGCCTATGTAGACCAGCTTCCCGCCTATACTCCATCCAGATCCAAAAACGGAAGATCCCTTATTTTCACAGACAATTCTGATCCTAAGATTCCTACTGCCCAAAGAAGCAAAGTGGTGATTGATATTTATCCGTCTAATGCAGGATACCGCAAAAAGGAAAAAGATGCAGATGGAAAAATTCTTACGATTGATAAAGTAAAACCATGGGGAATTGGAAATGATCTTCCTGAAGGAATGACCGAAATCAAATCCATCAGAGTGCAGCAGCCCGGAAGAGGTTCTGTTTTTGTAAGGGAAGCCATCAAAAACATGTTCCAGCCTACCATGGATTTTGAGAACATCGGGGTAACTTCTCTCGACAATGATAATATTTTCCTTTATATGATCAATGGTTCAGGAGAAAACAGATATACAACACTCTGGACAATTAAGAAGGGAAGAGTAATCAGCCAGATTATTTATCATAATCCGGAATAAATTCATTATTTTTGCATTCGAAAAGTTTTACGCTTATTCATCACAGAAATTGGTTCTGCATCACTGCAGATTAAAAGGGAACCGTGTGAAAATCACGGACTGTCGCGCAACTGTAAAGTAACTGAAGTCTTTATCAAAGATCCACTGTGCGAGGCATGGGAAGGAGATAAATGATGTTACAAGTCAGGAGACCTGCCTTTTTCTTAAACATGTAACTTTCGCGATTTGAAGTTGTATTGATCTGATGGATTGTTTCAGGAGTTCTATAAGTTCCTGTCATTATTCTGTTGTTTTAGTATCCTTTCATTTCGCTTTAATTAATAATGATATATGACTACAGAAGAAAGAATTGAAGCATCCGAAACCAGAATCTTTAAAGCGGTTTTCCCTAACACAACCAATCATTACGATACCCTTTTTGGAGGTACTGCGATGCAGCTGATGGATGAAGTAGCTTTTATCACCGCAACCCGTTTTGCCAGAAAAAGAGTGGTAACCGTGAGCAGTGATAAAATCGATTTCAAAAAACCTATTCCTGCCGGAACTATTGTGGAACTGATAGGGAAAGTTTCCTACGTGGGAAAAACCAGTATGAAGGTGAATGTTGAAATTTACACGGAGCAGATGTACTCCTATGAAAGAGAAAAAGCTATTGTAGGTGATTTTACTTTTGTAGCCATCGACGAATTCAAGAAACCAATCCAGATACTATAAATAATAAAGCTTCGGGCTGCCTTTGGCCGCCCGAAGCTTTAAATATTTTCATTGACATTATTTCAATACCTTTTCTGTTTCCAGACTTCTGTTCAGTAAAAGCTCAAAAGCCTCTCCCATTTCGTCCGATGCTCTGCTGATTGCATTTTCAAGCATATTCCGGATCTGTCTTTCCGTCACTCCGGCTTCTGTCCAGCTCTTTCCTGTAGTATGGGAATTTAAAATAAACGGCATAATTCTATCGATTCCACAAGCAAAAATAGCATCCGGAGTTTTCTCTTCTTCAAACTCCAGCCACAGGTTAAAAAATTCTGTACGTAAAGGCTCATCCAGAATTCCAAAGATCTTTTGGGCTGAAGCTTTCTCTCTTTCAAACTTTCCGACCATAGCTTTTTCATCAAAAATAAAAGTGTCTCCGGCTTCTATTTCCACAAGATCATGAATGGAAAGCATTCTTATCACCCTTAACAAATCAATATCAGCCCGGTTTTTAGCATATGGATAAAGGATCTGGGCAAGAATAATGATCTGCCAGGAATGTTCAGCCGTATTCTCTCTCCGGGAATCGTCTGCATTATAATTTCTTCGTTGTACATTTTTAAGCGCATCTACTGCCAGAATAAAATCTATCTCTTTCTGAATTTTCATCTTACTTTTTATTTCTGTTATATTGATCTGCCGGATATACCTTTGTTCTGGTAATCCATTTATTATTGATCTTTTCTTTCGTTATGACCTTTACCTGATCCTCATTGGTCATATCTTCCTCTTTTTCCAGCACTCTATCCAGTCCTTTGTTCGGAATAACGGCATATTCTGTTGTAAAAATCCTGCAACAACCGGACTTACCGTAGGAAATAAGACGCTTCCGTTTAGCATCTGTTTCAAAAAAATCAAAACCGTTTGAGCCAAGGTCTGTAAGTTCTTCACTTTTTACAAATGCCATTTTTGTAGCATTGAATACATAAACATCATAAGAAGCCGAACTGTAATTTCCCATATTTCCGTTTCTTATTGCTACATCTTCGGTACCGTCAAAATTAAAATCATCTACAATTACACTACGCTGATCCTTTGAAAGCGGAATCAATTTCCCGCGAACCGGTTTTTGGCCTTGTTCCGCATATACAACAAGATCATCAGAAACAAAAGTCTGTACTTTGCTGTTTTTATGGTCAAACAGTTCCACCGTTCCTTTTCCTCCACATCGGTCATCGTAACAGTTTTCGGTCTGAATGACTGCATCATAGTTCTTTGATACATTTTTAATTTCAAACTGATACTGCCCGAAACAGAGCGGCCCCAAAAGAAATACTGATAAGTGCCTGTACTTATTTAAAATAGTCATGGTAATAGGAATGATTTGGATGTTTTTTTATTTCTAACAAAAATACGAATCATAATACCGATCTCAAAATCCATGTCTCATTATCTGTCAGAATTTCCCTTCCTATAAAACAGTATTCACAGATAAGAAGCTTTCTCCCGCTATCCGCTCATACTCCTCGCGCCTGCCTAAAGCCGTGGCTGCTGTGGGGTAACCGCTGCTATCGGGGCTAGAACATGAGTGATAAGTGATAAAAGATCATTTTTTCTCTCCAATTTTCAAAATTCTATGTAAAAATTTAAAAATTCTCAGACATTTCTTCTAAAATCCGTTTGACTCAAAATTGATGATTAAAATTATCGTATTGATTTACAGTGTTTTAAATTATTTATTTTAAAAATTTCACTACTTTGTATTGCATAATACCATTTTATTTACATATCTTTGTAATGTAAAATTAGAATAGGCTCAGCTAGCTAGGGGCATTTTTCTAAAAATATAACTAATTAACAAAACTTATCAAAGATGAATACCGAAAATACCAAAGCGCAAATGCGAAAAGGAATTCTGGAATTCTGTATTCTAAGTCTCATCAATAACCGAGAAATGTATGTTTCTGATCTTATTGATGAACTGAAAAAAGGAAAACTGGATGTAGTGGAAGGGACCCTCTACCCTCTTCTTACAAGACTTAAAAACGGAGAATTTCTCTCTTACAGATGGGAAGAATCTACCGGAGGACCACCCAGAAAATATTATCAGATCACAGAAAAAGGAAAACTTTTCCTGGATGAACTTCTCAATACATGGAATGAACTGACAGCCTCAGTAAACCAAATCACCCAACAAAATTAAAAAACAAAGCTATGAACAAGACACTCTCAATAGGACTCGCAGGTTTTTCTTTTACCATAGAAGAACACGCATATATAAAGCTCAGCGATTACCTGAACGCACTGAGAAGCTCTCTGGATGCTTCTGAGGCTGATGAAGTAATGCATGACATAGAAATAAGAATGGTGGAAATTTTCAAAGATTCTTTAGGAAAACGTGAAGTGATCAACGATACCGATGTAGAAAGGGTAATCGCACAGATCGGAAGCCCTGAAAAAATCGAAGAGCAGGAAGAAGCGTATTATTCTGAAAAAACATCTGCCAGAAACTATAATTCAGGAACTCATTATACCGATAAAAAGCAGCTGTTCCGTGATCCGGAAAAACAAAAAGTTGCCGGAGTCTGCGCAGGCTTAGCTCAGTACGTAGGAATGGATATTACTACCATGAGAGCAATCTGGCTGGGAATCTTCGTATTAGGAATTTTTACAGCAGCCATTTCTTCTTCATTAATAGGTCTTCTATATGTAATCCTTTGGATCGTACTTCCAAAAGCTGAAACAGCAGCAGATTTCCTGAAAATGCAGGGAAAGCCTATGAACTTCGACAATCTTAAGAATGAGTCTAATAAATTGGTACAGTTTGCCAATGAATCTACTCAGAGGGTCGGAGAAATCTATAACGAAAACAAACCGTACATCAACAATGCAGGAAGCGGAATCTGGAATGTATTTAAGTATATTGTAGGAGGATTCTTCGTATTGATGGCTGTAAGCAGCATTATCGGAGTGTTTGTATTATTTGCCCTTTTCGCAATGGACACAGACTTCCCGGGAGCTAATGAGATCAGATTCTATATGGATGATCAGGGATTGGATAAAGTACTGGCTGCGATGATGGTGATCGGAAGTTTAATTCCGGCAATCCTTTTCAGCTTGTTAAGCATCAAAATATTCTCTCCGAAAACAAAACTGAGAAATATCGGATGGGTTGTAGGAGGTTTATTCCTTCTTCTGATCGGACTTGGAACTTACTTCGGTATCAGCATGGCCAAGAAAGATATGATCTATAGAGGAAGTAAGGAAGATGTAGAAAATGTTGCCATCAATACTACTTCAGATACTGTTTATGTGGATGTAAAACAGATCAACATCCCTCAGAGCTTCAAAGCGTATAACAATGATATTTATTCTGATAAAAAATCAGTGTATGAAGAAGATTATATTTCTGTAGATGTAACCAGAAAACCGGACATCAAAACACCGTATCTGATCATCAAAAAAGAAGGAAAAGGGTATAACTTCCCTATCCAGCTTACAGTTCCTGTAGAAGTGGTAAACAATAAAGTATTACTTCCGAACTACATCAAGTATCCATATGAGCACAGATTCAGAGATTACAGCCTTGATTATGAACTTGTAGTTCCTCAGAAAATGGTGGTTATATCGATGAAAAAAGACCGTATCAACATGGATGGAGACTTAGACGGAGACGGAATCAATGATAATGATCAGGACAGTGATGAAGACAGCAACGGTATCAGAATCGAAAAAAATAAAATCACGGTAAACGGTTCCAGCATTGAGTACAACTCTGACGACAAAGACAGCATCATTGTAAACGGTAAAAAAGTTCCGAACAATCAGGCAAAGAAAGTAATTGATTCTGCAGTGTCCAATATTAAAAAATCAAATAAAGATATGGACATCAAAATCAAAGACGGAAAAAACGAAATTTCCATACAAACTAAATAATTAACTTCAGAGAGTGGTAGAAGGTGTGGGTGGATGGCAACCGTTTGAAATTCACACCCTTCTTCTCTCAGAAAAGTGAAAATAAAGCTCCATTTAGTTTCTTATGTGAAAAAAAAGTTTTAATTTCGTAAAGCTAAAATTTAATAACCAACCAATCAAAAACGCAGCCTTATCATGATACAATTTGCAATGGAATTCGTAATGAAAATCGTAGATTTAATTAGCGGTTTGTTTTAAGAGCGATAATATTTCAATATATTTGTAAAGTATAACCAAAGTTTGGTTATACTTTTTTGTTTTTAATCCGGGAAATCTATGAAAAAGCTATTAGGCAAAGCAATGTTAAAATTATTAGGTTGGAAGGTCGTCCTGCAGGGCGATGTCAACAACCTGAACAGGTGTATCCTTGTGGTTGCACCACATACCCATAATATGGAGTACATTTTAGGAAATTTCGCCTACTGGTCCTTGGAAAAACCTTTAAAAATTATCATCAAAGATGCGCACACCAAAGCCTGGTATGGAAGTATCGTAAAAGGACTTGGAGGTATAGGAATCGACAGAAGCCAGAAAAACGACCTTGTGAATTTCGTGGCCAACCAGTTTTCAAAGGAAGATTTCAGTCTTGTTATTACTCCGGAAGGAACCAGAAGCTGGGTACCGAAATGGAGAAAAGGATTCTATCACATGGCTTTGGCAGCAAAAGTTCCTATCGTTCTGGCAGCAGGGGATTTTAAAAGAAAAATTGTGTACCTGGGTTACACCATTCCTTATGAAAGAATAGCCTCAGTACCTTTTTCAGAAATCATGCAGGAAATCCAGGACTATTATGTAAAAAATGACATTGTTCCAAAAGTTCCGGCCAACTGGAATCCCAATATTATGGGAACCGAGCTGGAAGCTAGAAGCTAGAAGCTAGAAGCTAGAAGCTAGAAGCTAGAAGCAAAATTAATCATCATTTATCAACTATTAAAATGAAAGGTCAGACAAAAGAAGAAATATTAGCATTCATCAATAATTGGGGAGACGTAACTCTTGCTAAAACGCTTGAAATCAAATTCATCGATATTGATCTGGAAAATGAAACCCTTACAGCCACAATGCCTGTTCTCCCAAGAACCCACCAGCCGTTTGGCATCATGCATGGAGGAGCCAGCTGCGTTTTAGCGGAAACATTAGGGTCAAGCCTGTCTAATATCTTTATCGATGGTGAAAAATATTATGGAGTGGGAACCAACATCAACTCCAATCATTTAAGAAGCAAAAAAGATGGTATTGTAACCGCTACCGCACGTTTTATCAGAAAAGGCAAAACCATGCATGTCTCTGAAATTGAAATCCGTGATGAAAAAGGCGTTTTGATTAATCATACTACAATGACGAATAATATTATTCACAGATAAGTTGCAGCAACATAAAAAATAAAGAGCTTAAATTAAATTTAAGCTCTTTTTATTTTGACATCTTTAAGACTAGTAATACCTTTGTAAAAAGGAAAATCACAACGGGAATTTCTATGTATTCCATGATGATTTTTCAAAATCTTTCATAACTCATGATTTATTTCAAACTTCCTTTTGACGAGAGGCTCCTGTCTGCTGATGAAAATAATACAAAAAATGCTGTCAACTTTTTTTCTTATAACGGACTAGATCAAATCAGCTTCAGCGGAGAAATTCGTGAAATTGATGCTGTTGAATTAGCCCATATTTCTGTTACCAACGAAAACCTGATCAGTGATTCTACAAAATCTTCTGCCGAAACAAAAGAAGAATACTGCGAAACATTACAGAAAGTGATCGAAGTGATTAAAGAAAATCACCTGCCAAAGCTGGTTTATTCCAGAAGAAAGATTTTCAAAGACTTTAGTTCCATCGATTATAAAAAGAGCTTCAAAAATGTATGTGATACTTACCCCAATGCTTTCAGATATCTGTTTAATGATGGAAAAAATGCATGGATGGGAGCTTTCTCAGAAGTATTAGGGAAGTTTAATAAAACGACTCACGAATTTGAAACCATGGCTCTTGCCGGAACTCTTCCTGTGTCTGAGGAATGGTCTGAAAAAGAGATTGAAGAACAAAAGCCGGTTACTGCTTACATTCAGGATATTCTTAAAAACTATTCTGATCATGTAGAACAATCGGAAACCTATGACCATATTTCCGGTAATATCAAACATTTACGAACAGATTTTAAAACGAGTATACAACCTGAAGATCTTGATAAAATTATCAAAGATCTGCACCCTACTCCTGCAGTCTGCGGTATTCCAAAAGATTTTTGTAACGAAAATATCCGTAAATATGAGAAATTTCCCCGTGAATTTTATGCAGGCTATATCAAGGTTGAAACGGATGAGAGTATTCTGTACTTTGTCAATCTGCGTTGTGCAAGACTTTATAAAGACTCGGTACATGTTTTTGTAGGAGGCGGAATAACAGCTCAAAGTGATCCGGAAAAGGAATGGAGAGAAACAGAACTGAAGTCTGAAGCGATATTGAAAAACCTGGTTATTTCCTGATATTTTTAGATCCTCCCACAGATCGCACAGATTTGCACATATATTTGCTCGCATTTTTTTACTGAGTAAAACGAGTTTATGACCATTCATAAAAACCTAAGCGAGAATATTGTGATAATTATAAGTTTTGGCTAAAGCCAATGAAATATATTTCCTTCTTTTGAACGGGCTAAAGCCCGTTCCTATTGAATATAAAAACCAATATTGTATTTAAGACACCTAATTTCTAATCCCTTATTCCTAATCGCTGCTACCTGAAAAAACAAAAACCTCCTTCAAAAGAAAGAGGTCTATATCTATATTGAAATAGTCAATTTATTTCTTTACACCGATTCTGCTCCAGGTATCCATTACAAAAAGCAGGATAAGGCCTATGGCAGCAGCGCCAGCAGAGAATACAAACTTGATGTTATCTTCATCTCCAAGGATATCTGTCGCTTGCCAGTTGATAGCATAAAGATTGATGGCGATGAATACGATAAACAGTACTAAAAATACTTTATAAAACTTCTTCATGACTCTTAAAAATTAATATAATTCTGCACGAGTTGAGCAAAATTTGCGGTGAATAATTTAATTGAAATTGCCAAAAGGATAATTCCGAAAACTTTCTGAAGGATCATCAAAGTAGCATCCCCAATTTTCTTCTCCAGCCATTTCGCTGATTTCAGCACCAAATATACGAAAATTGTATTAAGAATGATTCCACAGATAATATTAATATCATGAAATTCAGCTCGCAGAGACAGTGCGGTTGTTAGGGTTCCAGCTCCTGCAACCAGCGGAAATGCGATGGGTACAATGGATGCAGCCTTTGCTTCAGTGGTTTTATTGATTTCAATTCCTAAAATCATTTCCAGGGCTATGACAAAAATCACAAAAGCTCCGGCAATGGCAAAGGAATTTACATCAACTCCGATAAGCTTCAGAATCTTATTTCCTACGAACAGGAAAACGATCATAATTGCTCCCGCAGTAATGGCAGCCTTTCCGGCTTCAATCTGTCCGAACTTCTGTTGAAGGCTTACGATAATAGGAACTGAGCCGATGATATCGATAACGGCAAAAAGAACCATAAAGCTGGTAACAATCTCTTTAAAAGAAAAACCATCAAAAATTTCCATCTCTTTGTAATTAAAAATTTCGCAAAAATATGAAAATAAACTGACTATTTGCTAATTTGTGAATATAAATTAACAATAGTTTTCAAAAGTTCTTCCAAAGCTTCAGCAGATTTCACAGGATTGTATTTTTCCATCTGAACTTTCTGCTGCAGCCTGCTGTATTCATCTGCAACTGAAGAACCCTTGTGTTTTTCAAGAAAAGTCTTAAACTCAGGAGTAGAGCCCTGGAAATACTGGCTTCTTACTTCCTCATCCAGTTCTTCCAACGTTGCAAAGAACTTTTCATACTCTCCGTTATCTTTAAGGTTTTCCAGATATCCAAAATAATCATTGATATCTGTTTTCATCAATTCTCTGATCTCCTTTTCCGTTTCGGCCACTGAACCTAAAGGTTTTGACGGTACAGTTTCCCTAACTAATGTACGTTTTTTTTGCCAATTTTTAAATAGCAGATACGCAACAAATAAGCTGATCAGAATAGCAATATTGGTCAGAAGAATATTCCAGTGGAATTTGCTTTTTTCTTTTACTTTAAAAGAAGTGGTTTTTAATACCGGAGTATTTACCGTCTCCAAAAGGTTATTGGTATATTCATTTACTTTCTCCACTGTAGAACGTGCTTCCAAAATCTGGTCGTGGGAAAATGCATTCAGATCCAGTGTTTTCTGTCCAAGATCTACGTATTCTTTGCTTTCAGGATCAAAGAAAGCAAATTGTTCCGTTTTAATTGAAATTACTCCTGATTTTTTAGGAATAATCACATAATTAGCCAGGATTTCACCTTTCATTCCGGAAGTTCCCGGAGCAACTTTTGAGGTAATTTTCGGGGCAAAAACTTCATAATCCGGAGAAGCAGCAATCTTAGGAAGTTCCATATCAGGTAAATTACCTTCTCCTGAAACTTTCACCACTACATTCAGAGGCTTTTTGGCTTCCGGTTTTTCTTTGGAAGCATTGTATACATTTACATTAAAGTTTCCAACAGCATTTTTAAAGCATTCTGGAGCTCCTTCAGGAAGCTTTCTTACGTTGATTCTGACTTTATTGGAAACAATTTTTGTTTTATTGGAATAGGTACTTACTGAAGCAGATACTCCGGGAACTTCTACATATCCTGCTTCATTAGGAAAAACCATAAACATGGCCAGAACCTGCGAAGGCATATTTCCATATCCGGACGGATCTATCTCAGACTTATTAAAATTAATAGGATGCACGTTGATATTGTCCTGCTGCGGAAGGTGGATATTTTTCACCTTTCTCAGGTTATCCATATTTCTTGAATACACTCTCAGAACAGCTACAGTAGGCTGATCCTGATAGACATCCCGATCATCAATTTCCATGTTCAGATAAACATCATTGGAAGTATTTGTGGCCAGAGATCTTCTGTCGACAATATCACGGATATTGACATCAAAAGGTTCTGTTTTATAAATTCTGTTGTTGACGGTAACGAGAACGGAACCAATTTTTATTTTTCCCTTTTTCTTTGGTTCAAGCGCAATTCTGGAAACTTTCTGGGTAATTAAAGTATTGGTAGCAGGATCAATCACGGTATTCGTAACAGAGCCGCTTCCTATAATATTAAATTTTGAAAGATCCGGAAGCTGGAAACCTGTCTGCTGTACAAGATCACTACCGTTAAGTTCAAGAACGATGGTCAGGTTGATGATATCCTTACCTGCATATTCGGTTTTATCTGCATCCATAGATAGATTTACCTGTCCGTAAGTAATTACGGATGCCAGCGTTAGCAATATGTAAATCAATTTATGCTGCATCACCAATCTTTCTCGTTGCTTTCAGGCATCGAATAAGAATTTTTGTTTAAAATTCTTCTGGCGGTTTCTTTTTCTTTTTCGTTTATTTTATCTAAGATCGCATTTTCAAGATTCTTGGGCATTCTGCCTTCATTATTTTGATTCTGCTTAGGATTGTCACCCTGGTCACTTTTACCTTCGTTTTGCGGGCCGTTACCCTGATCCTGTTTTTTGTCTTTGTCGCCTTTCTGATCATCACCTTTGTTCTGATCATTTCCGCCGCCACCTTTTCCTGAGTTATTTTGTTCGTTTTTTTGCTGTTGTTTTTCTTTCTCTTTCAGTTTGGCAATCTCATAATTTTTTCTGGTTACCTCGCTGTGGGGGTCCTGCTTCAAAGCTTTTTTATAATAGTCGGCCGCTTTTTCCGGCTGATTCATCTGCATATAAGCATTCCCCAAATTATGAAGAGCAGCTGCTTTATCAGGCAGTGTCTGTGAAAGTTTTTCTGCTTTTTCAAACTCAGCCTTTGCTTCTTCGTATTTTTTACTTTTATACAATGCATTCCCCATGTTATAGTGAGCGGTAAAATCTTTATCATTGGATCTTATCGCTTCCATATATTTTGAAGAGGCACCTTCATAATCTTTACCGTCAAATTTCTGATTGCCTTCATACACTAAATTCTTATAGCTTTCCTGCCCAAACATCAGGCCTGAGAACGAAATGGCAACAATAAACGATAAAAATATGATTTTAGTATTCATCACTTGCAAAATTATTCCTTTATATGTTAAGAAACAGAGTTTTATTTGTTAAAGTTCGGTTAAAGTACTTGTAGAATTTCTTCTATAAATAAAGGAATTCTACACATTAAAATCTTTTTTAGGATTAAAAATATAAATTAAAAAGAAAAACAGAAGAGATACTGCAAGAAAATACTGATAATAATGATTGGCATTCTGTGATTTTACCATAGTTTCCGCACCGGCAGATTTTTTGTTCACTGCATCTACAATTCTGTCCGGAGCTTCATTGATATTATTTCCGTCAATATAAGTTCCGTCTGTAGATTCCGCCATTTTCTTTAATGCTTCCGTCTGCCTTTTTGAAATTACCGTACCTCCGTTGGCATCGGTTTTATACCCCATCAGCTGTCCGAACACATATTCAGGAACCGGAGCACCTTCATCTGTGCCCACTCCTACAGAAGTAATGCTTATTCCTTCTTTATTAGCTAATCTGATGGCAGCATTATCATTTCCTTCATTATCTTCACCATCACTCAGCAGAATCACTTTTCTGGATCCTTTGCTTACATTTTTAAATTTTTCAGCAGCTGCCTGCATTCCTTTCAGAAAATCTGTTCCCTGAATCTGCATAGAGCTGGTTTCAATACCGCTGATATAAGTTTCCGCAGAATTATAATCCGTTGTAAGAGGCATAATAGACATGGCATTCCCTGCAAAAATCACTATACCTACTTTGTCATTATTCATTTTCTTCATGGTAGCCAGCATCAGGTTTTTAGCCTCTGTCAGACGGCTTGGATCTATATCTTCAGCATTCATAGAATTGGATACATCCAGCATAAAGATGACATTGTTCAGTTTCTGGGTACTTTTCACTTCTTCAGAACCGTTCAGAAGATCAATGATAGAAAATATCAGAAATAATGTTCCCAATAAATATAATGCAGGAAAAAACTTTGTAAATCCTGATCTTTTTTCGAATAAATTCTCGTGAAACTGGCTGGCAGCAAAAATTTCTCTTTTTTTATTTCTCCATTGCAAAAAACGGATCAAAAAAGAAGCTAACAGCGGCAGAAGCAACAGTAAAAATAAATACCAATAATTTCCTAAAGACCAACTCATCAGCTTAAAATTTTATAAAACACCCATCTCAACAATGCATCCAGCACCAACATAGCAAGCCCAATCCAAAGGAATATTTTAAAATACTCTTCATAATTGTACAGCTTGGAAACCTTCACATCAGATTTTTCCAATTGGTTGATTTCATTGTATACTTCTTCCAGGCTGCTGTTTGAAGTAGCTCTGAAATATCTGCCTCCCGTTGTCTGGGCTATTTCTCTCAAGGTATTTTCATCAATCGTCACCTCTGTTTCAGTAAAAATAAGATCACCAAAAATATCCTGCGATGTCGGCATCAGCGCATAACCATTGGTTCCAATTCCGATTGAATATACCTTTATATTATTATTTTTTGCCAGTTCGGCAGCAACCTGTGGTGGAATTGCATTCTGAATATTGCTTACCCCATCCGTCATCAGGATCACCACTTTACTTTTGGCTTTACTTTTAATCAAATGATTCACTGCAACAGAAAGTCCTTCTCCTATAGCCGTTCCGGGTTCAAGACCTGCAGAATTCAGATTTTTAATTTCATCAATCACCACCTGATGATCTGAGGTTACCGGAACTTTTGTGAACGCTTCTGCAGCATATGCTACCACTCCTATCCTGTCATTCGGGCGTTTCTGAACAAATTTTACGGCAATATCTTTCAGGGCGGTAATTCTGTCCGGGCTCAGATCCTTCGCCAGCATACTTAGAGAAACATCAATGGATAACATAATATCGACTCCCTTTGTATCATCTCTGTCCTGAGAAATGGTAAACGTTCTCGGTCTTGCCATCGCAATAATCAACGCAGAAAGAATGATATATTTTGATATTTTCAGCAAAAAAAGCACACCCTGGATACTCCCGCTGTGATCCATATTTTTTACGGTAGGAACTTTTATACCTTTCCTTTTATTTTTTCCAATATCTTTAATTAAAAGTGGAATAAACAGCAGAAAAAGCAGCAAAAACCATGGGCTGTAAAACTCAAAATTAAACATCCTTTCTTAAGTTTTCGAATTCTAAATCTTTGGATGATCTTTTCACAAAATCCCTGATATTGGCAAAATCTCTTTCCATGGTTTCCTGATCCGGGAAGGTCTTGGCAAATTTCACCAGGTCTCCCCTAAGGAAAACATCTTCTATTATTTTTTCGTTGTCCTGCGAGATGGTATTATTTTTTTTCATAACCTCAATCAGATCATCGGTAAGAAGTACATCTGCCGGAAGGCGGTATTGTTTTGTAATGAAGGTTCTGGAAATATCGATCAGTTCCACATAAAACGAACGGAAGTTTCCTCCTTCAATATATTTTTTCTTTTTAAGAGAGTCGAGCTCTTTTAAGGTCTGGTTGGTTGCCACTACAGGAGAACTCTTCGATTTTCTTCCCCATTTTACAAACATAATAATGGCAATAACCAGTGCAATACCAGCCAATGCAGCAAGGATATAAAACTTATAAAGCTCCCAGTAATCTTTGGGTTCAAGTTTCACCTGCTTATTATTCATGATGTCATTAATCTGATCTGCTTTTTGAGCTGTATTAATAACATCTATTTCGTAAGGAATCGTTTTAAGTATTCTGTCCCCCACTTTGAATTCCAGTTCCGGAATGGTAAATTTCCCTTCTTCAAAAACAGCAAATTCTATCTTTCTCTCATAGGTGTTAGCCGTTTGTCCGATACTGTCTTTGGTTTCTTCAAAATGAAAAGGGAGCAGCTCATTTTTGGCTGCTGAAGTAACCTGCTGCTCATTAAGGTTATCAATCTTTATAGTAAGGTGATTGATCTCCCCCAAAGCAAGGGTTTTCTTTTCTACGTTAGAGGATAATATCTGTGAAAAAGCATTTGCACAGATCAGAAAAGATAATATTAAAAGTATTTTTCTCAATGTTAAATAATATGGCAAAATGCCTGATGTTTTTTAGTTACGGGCTCAGCCCGATGTTATTTTTTCTGAAAGTAATTATACAATAATTTTGAATAATCCGAACCGGTATTGATATTCATAAAACTGGCAGAGCTGTTGGCGAAGTCTTCTTCCAGCGCTCTGAGTTTTTGTTTTTGAGCTTCTGCGAAGGTATACCGCCATCTTGCACTGGAAGTATTGGCCCAGATCTCTTTTCCGGTTTCTACGTCAAGTAAACGGGCATATCCGACATCAGGAATCTCATTATCTTTCTCATCATAAATCCTCATTCCCAGCAACTGATGTTTCTTGGAAGCTACTCTCAGCATTTTGGAATCATAGGCATCCTCAAAATCTGAAAACAGAAATACCAGAGATTTTCTTTTAAAAATTCCCATCATATATTCCATTGCCTTGTCTATTTTAGATTCTGCAGGAACATAATCTGCAGTGAGAATATTGCTGATAATAGAAAGGATATGTTTTCTTCCTTTTTGAGGAGGAATGACTTTATATACTTTATCAGCAAACAGGATCAATCCTACTTTATCATTATTCCCAGCCGCTGAAAATCCTAAACTGGCAGCAATTTCGGCTACATATTCCCTTTTCAGCTGGACTTTTGTTCCATAATCCATGGAAGCGGAAATATCCACAAGAATCATCATTGTCAGTTCCCTTTCTTCTTCCATTACTTTTACGAAAGGCTCACGGAAACGTGCGGTTTTATTCCAGTCGATTCTTCTGATCTCATCTCCAAACTGGTAAGGACGAACTTCAGAGAAAGTCATCCCCTGCCCTTTAAAAGCGCTGTGATATTGCCCCATCAAAGCAGCCTCCGTCTTTTTTCTGGTACGGATTTCAATCTGCTTTACTTTTTTTACAATATCTTTTATCTGCATAGACGAATTCAAAATTCAAGGTTTAAGATTCAAAGTTTAATATTGGGTGAGGTATCCGGGTTTTGGGTTAGTCATTAAACTCAATGGATACGTTCGACCACTCATTGTCAAACTTTGTGTTGTATTTTTTATAAAAATTGATGGCTGGCTCATTCCAGTTTAATACCTGAAACACCATTCCACTGTAATTATTGGTTTGACCATACTCCAGTGTTGCATCAAATAATTTTTTTCCAATCTGCTTTCCTCTTAGCTTTTCAGTGACTACAAGATCTTCAAGATACAGCCTTCTTCCTTTCCAGGTTGAATATCTATCGTAATACAGGGATATTCCAACTATTTCTCCTTCATGTTCCGCTACAAAAGCTCCCCAAACAGGAGAAGTACCAAAACCATCCTGAGTAAAATCCTCTAAAGTCACGGTTACTTCATGCAGCGCTTTTTCATATTCTGCCAATTCTTTTATCAAATCCAGCATAGCAGCACAGTCCTGCTGAACTGCTTTTCTTATGATCACATCACTCATTATGGTGCCTGTATTTTTGCTAAAATTCTATTGATAATTTCCTCAGTTGTGATCTCTTCCGCTTCTGCTTCAAAGGTCAATCCCATTCTGTGTCTCAATACATCTTTTGCCAATGCTTTTACATCTTCCGGAATGACAAATGCTCTTCCTTTTAAGAAGGCGTAGGCTCTTGAAGCAATAGCAAGGTTGATGGATGCTCTTGGAGAAGCTCCGAAGCTGATATAATTTTTAAGTTCAGAAAGACCGTAATTTTCCGGATAACGTGTTGCAAACACCATATCCAGGATATATTTTTCAATTTTCTCGTCGAGATAAATCTGATTGATCAGCTCTTTTGCATCTACAATATCCTGAAGGGAGATTACAGGTTTTACCGTTGGCTGGTGTGATGTTGAAACCATTCTCATCACCTGTCTTTCATCTTCAAAAGCAGGATAATCGATGGTACACTTCAGCATAAAACGGTCGCTTTGAGCTTCAGGCAGCAGGTAAGTTCCCTCCTGATCAATCGGGTTTTGTGTTGCCAATACCAGGAACGGCTTTGGAAGCTTCATGGTTTCATCACCAATCGTCACCTGCTTTTCCTGCATGACTTCAAGAAGCGCTGATTGCACTTTCGCCGGCGCACGGTTGATCTCATCCGCCAGAACAAAGTTCGCAAATACAGGTCCTTTTTTTATAGAGAAATCATTGTCTTTGATATTAAAGATCATCGTTCCCACTACGTCTGCAGGAAGTAAATCCGGCGTAAACTGAATCCTTGAAAAATCTCCATGAACAGCATCTGCCAATGTTTTTATCGCTAAGGTTTTAGCCAGTCCCGGTACTCCTTCAAGAAGAACATGTCCATTTCCCAAAAGCCCTACCAAAAGACGGTCTACCATGTATTCCTGTCCAATAATAACTTTGTTGATTTCCTGTCTCAGAAGAGTAAATAAGTAGTTTTTTTCTTTTACTTTTTCCGTCAATTGGCGGATATCTTCAGCTTGATATATCTCTGACATAGCTTGATTTAAAATAAGTGGTAAATTTCTGATAAATACTTGCATTAATCAACATAATAAATGCCATTTTTGAGTTAAAGTTTGTTAAAAATCCGGGATTGACAAGATATCTAAAGCTATAACGTTGAATTTCTTATGTATAAATAAATCAAGAAATTCAAATTCCCTTCATAAAACCACTCACTTGTTTCCTCCCATTATCCATAAAAAAATGTCACAAAATTACTTTTGCAACATTTTTATTTTTTAATCATAAACTTGATTATTTAATCTTAAAGCTTGGTTATTATAATGGTGAATATATTTTCAGGAGCATCAGTATTATCTTCATAAGCTCCAACATTTATAAAATAATTTGTTCCCGATACCGTGGTAATAGTAAGCGTTTCTGCGGTACCTCCACCGCCGCTATCTACAGTCCCGGTACATGATAAATTACTACAGCTGCCACTATATACTCCTATCTGCGGATCATAGCTGCTGCCAGAAGGCATAGTCACTTTAATCGTATACTGACTTCCATCACCAGTCAGTTTAAACCATGTCCCGTCATTCATTCCTGTATCTCCATTGCTTGTACATACGCTTATATTTCCTGCATTATTAGTGGTAGACACTGCATCATTCTGGGTATAAGAGTATGGAAATACCGATGCCTGCAATGCTCCAGTACATGCATCATTTACAGGTATTGGAGGTATAGTTTTAAAAACAAGTTCTGAGCATCCTAAAGATTCTGTATTCCCGGAAACTGATGTCACTTTTAAATAGTAAGTTGTTCCGGCTGTAAGCGCCATGGAAGGGGTAAAGTTATTTCCGGATACGGTTTGCTGATTAATAATATCAGAGCTTCCAGAACTTGTTCCCAATGAAACTTTGTAGGATGTAGCACCTGAAACCGGAAGCCAGTTGAAATTAGGCAACAAAGAGATGTTCTGAGCATTATTTACTGGATAAACAACAAAAGGACAGGCAGGAGCTGCACTTGGTGTAAGACCAGAAATTGTAACTGACGATTTATAATCCGCTCTAATTCCTCCAGGAGGAGATGCAATATTCACTACTGCACGATCTCCTTTATAATATAGAGTTGAATAAGGGATATGAGGATATACATGAAAGACTTCATCAAAATTATTAATATCGATATTCGGAGAATTCTCTTTTGCTGCAATAACCAGATTATCAGTATTATTATACGCAAACGGTGTAGTAAAAACAATTTCAACCTTATTATTGTTTTTGGTAACAGCTCCTGTAAATACCTGCGTCAACTGTGCAGCAGGAATCCAGTCCGTTCCTGAAACAAAACTTGTTTTTGACGTATGTCCAAGATATACTGTCCAGTTTGAAGATTCAGTAAGGGTAGAGGAAGAATCCACATAAAATGTAAGGCCTGTAATATTACCTGCAGCATTGGCGTTAAGTTCCTGCTTAGGATATATCTGCTGTACATAAGAATAGGAAAAAAAGCTGCTTACCGGAGCAACACCAACATTTGAACTTCCAATATTGATATTGATTTGTGCACCCATCACCTCAAATATAAAAAACAAAGATAAAAGTAAAATTCTTTTCATTATTAATAACATTTATGTAAAATACAATGCCAATTTAATAATAAATACTTTAATTATAGCAATAAAAAAAACATTTCATCACATAATTCAATACTGATAAATAATTTAACCAAAAAATTAATTAGAATTAAAAATAATAAACATTTAACAACAAATAAAGACAAAAACATAAAAATAAAACAAACTAAAGGTAATTTTAATAAACATTTCATATATTTACACTAAACATCAATAACATGTATAAAAAGCTATTCTTTTCGAGTTTTTTGATTACCAACCTCGTTTTCGCCCAAACGACAATGACCAATGTGATTTCAGATGCTGTCTATTATGACGGTTATGCAGCTACAGTATCCAACCCTACGCCCGCCGGTTTAACCAGGCTGACTAACGCAAGATACACAAGAAAGCTTACTGACTCCGAATTAGACTCTTTCAAAGCCAAGATTGCGATGCGGGTAACCATAGCTGCATTGTGTGACAATTACGACCGTCTTGGAGAAGTCTTTTTATCAATGGTTCCTAAAAATCAAGCTACTTATACGATCAATGACACTAATGTCAAAAGAATAGAAATAGGCAGATATATTACTCCTTTCATGAATAAAAACAAAACTCCTTCAGAAGTTCCCTATACTTATGATGTCAGCAATTTATACAGTGTATTTCATGATACAGCATTGCGAGGCATGTATGATCTTTACATAGAGCTGGATGTTTTCGGAGTTCCCTATGCAGCACAAACCCAGGTTTCAGGCTGTGCAAACAGAACTGATGTGTTTTCAGGCACCCTTACTTTTTTCTCAACGGATACGGGAGCAACACCTGCAGACAGCAATAATCTTTTACCTCTTCTAACTTACAGCAGTCTTAATAATTACAACAGCACCGATGTTACCGGAGAAACGGTTAGAATTGTTACTTTTAATCTGCCAAGCCCTGTTACAAATGCCCGCTTTTTTGTAATTTCTACTCCCCATGGGGCCAACAATGGCGGCGAAGAATATGTAAGAAGACAAAACTATACCTATATAGATGATGTACAGGTTCTCACCTATACTCCCGGAGGAATTTCATGTGAGCCCTATCGTGTATACAATACCCAAGGAAACGGAATCTACGGTTCTACTCCAAAAACTTTTGCTGACTGGACCTCCTGGAATAACTGGTGTCCGGGAAATTCTGTTCCTATCAGAGAATTTACACTGCCCAGCTTAACTGCGGGGAATCACACCTTGAAACACACAATTCCAACTGCCGTTTTCAATCAACAACAGGGAGAAGTCAGGTTATCAGTTTACATGCAAGGAAAAAGCAATACAGCATTGAATGTAAAAGAGATCAAAACAGTGGATGTGAATATTTACCCCAACCCTACATCTGACTTTGTGAATATAAAATCAAAAGTAGAGGCCAGTTCAATAAGTCTTTTCAATATAGAAGGAAGAAAACTTTCCGAAACTTATAAAGAGAACAGAATAGATCTTTCCTCATACAGCACAGGAGTCTATTTTTTACATATTGTTTTAAAAGACGGAACAACTTTCATACACAAAATCATAAAAAAATAACTTCAAGTAAAATTTGTAAACAAAATAATAAAACCCTCTCTGAAACTTCCCTCAGGAGGGTTTTTATATTAACCATCCTGCACAGCTTAATATAAAAACATTCCGATTTCGATAAGAATTTGTTAAAAAACTACCTTAATTCACTCTTTTTTTCAATAGTTAAAAAATTTTAACTTCAATCCTCTACCCAAAAAAATTGTCATTTCCAGTTTATTAAACTATTTTTGGTGATTAAAAATTTTGCAAAATGAATTATCATTTTCAAGCACACAGACAGGTAAGAAAAAACCTTTTAGATATCCTTCAGAACACATCTCATGAAGATCTGATCCTGATTCCGGATGGTTTCAACAACAATATTTACTGGAATATTGCCCATACTGTTGCCACACAGCAGCTACTGCACTATTACCTGAGCGGAAATCCTTTCCGTATAGACAAGTATTGGATTGAAACCTATAAGAAAGGGACTTTACCCAACTTAAATGTTCAGAAATCAGAAGTGGAAGATTTAGAGTTTTTACTTACCGAAACTTCAAAGATTTTAATGAAGGATTATGACAGTGATTTCTTCTCAGACTACACTCCTTACACCACAAGTTTCGGAATGGATCTGAAAAGCATCCAGGATGCCATCATCTTCAACAATATGCACGAAACCCTTCACTATGGATATGTGATGGCACAAAAAAGAGCAATTTTAGGAGAGAAAGGGAGATAGTGAATCTTGCTACGCAAGTCAATGGTCAGAAGTGAATAGGCATCCAACCCATTGACTTACAAAGTAAAATTCACGATTGACCATTCACTCTATAACTATATAATACATTTTCAATGAAAGACGATTTTATTTTCGGGCTGCGTCCCGTGATTGAAGCAATTGAAGCGGGAAAAACGATTGACAAGATCTTTGTGCAGAATGCACTTCAGGGTCCTATTTATGCTGAATTAAAAGCCATTTTAGCGAAAAATAAAATCCGTCCCAATTATGTTCCGGTTGAAAAACTGAACCGTTTTACAAGAAAAAACCACCAGGGTGTGGTTGCTTTTATTTCGGACGTACCGTTTCATAAAGTGGAGGATATTGTTCCACAGTTATTCGAGCAGGGTAAAACACCTTTCCTTTTAATTCTGGACAGACTTACTGATGTTAGAAACTTTGGAGCCATCTGCAGAACAGCGGAATGCGTAGGAATAGATGCAGTTATCATTCCTGAAAAAGGAGCCGCTCCTATCAATTCCGATGCGATAAAAACTTCTGCCGGAGCAATCTATAATATCAAAATATGTAAGGAAAACAATCTTGCCCACACGGTAGACTTCCTTCAGCAAAGCGGAATTTCCGTATATGCAGCCAGTGAAAAAGCTCAGAAGTTAATCTATGATGTTAATATGACTGAGCCGTGTGCTATTGTTATGGGAAATGAGGAAACCGGAATTTCTAAAGAAGTATTGCATCATGCGGATGAAAAAATAAAACTTCCTATTGAAGGAAAAACCCAATCCCTGAATGTTTCTGTAGCATGTGGAGCGATTTTGTATGAAGCGGTGAGACAGAAAATGTCCGTGATACCCAATCCGTAAACCATGAAAATACAATCACTTTTACCCTTATTTTTTGTCCCGTTGGCTTTTAACGCCCAGGCAAAAAAAATAGCAACAGACAACCGTCTTACCACTGATCTTGATAAGATGGTTCAGAAAGAAGCTGTTGCTTATATGCAGGATCCTGCACGTGTAGGAATTTCAATAGGCATTTTCAAAGATGGTAAAAGTTATTTTTATAATTATGGGACAACAGAAATAGGGAAATCAGAACTTCCGACCTCTAAAAGTCTGTACGAGATTGCATCTATCACCAAAACTTTTACAGGAACACTTCTGGCTCATGCTTTAGTAGATGGAAAAATCAAAATGGATGACGATATCCGAAAATATCTGGATGGCAATTATCCTAATCTGGAATTTGAAAAGTACCCGATAACGATTGGCACTCTTACCAATCACTCATCGGGGCTGCCACAGTTTTTGCCGGATCAGTCTGAAACATTCAAAAAACCAATGGACTCTGTTGCCCTGGCACTGTCTGATTTTTATAAGAACTATTCAAGGAAAAAATTTTATGAAGATCTTCATCAGGCTAAAGTAGATTTTGTACCCGGAACAGAGTATAAATATTCCAATGTCGGAACACAGATCGCCGGGGATATCCTGGAAAAAGTGTACCATAAAAGTTATGCAGATCTCCTGTCAGAGTATATTACAAAGCCTTTGAAAATGAATCAGACCATTGTTGGTACGAATTCTGCACAGCTATTGACTTGTTATAACGAAAAAGGAAAGATAATGCCGAAAAATTTCACAACAATCTTTGCTCCTGCCGGTGGAATTATGTCCACCACGGGGGATCTCGTGAAATATATGCAGTATCATCTCGGCGAGAGTAATATGTATGTAAAAGCATCCCATACTCCTCTTGTAAATAATAAAGGAGATGCCATTGGATTGTATTGGAGGCTGCACACTTATGAAGACGGAACGCAAACCGTTTATCATACAGGAGGTACATTTGGTTTTTCAAGTGTTCTGCAGATATATCCGTCAAAAAATATGGGAGTCGTTGTACTTTCCAATGAATCGGATGGAGAATCCCAGGGGAAACTGCATGATATTGCAGATAATATATTAAGAAACAGTAGTAAAAAATAAAGTTAAAAAAATCGAATGAAGAATATTGCAGCGCTTGCGCTTATATCATCAATAGCTCTTGTATCTTGTAAAAAAGAAACAGCAAAAATAACGAAAGTAGATCCTAAAACCGGAAAAACAGTAACGGTAGAAGTTCCTGCTGATTCTGTAGCGAAAGTTTCAGAAAACCCGGCTATCAAAGATTCTGCGGGAGTTATTACACAGACTTTCAAGCTGGAAAAAGGTAAAACATATCCTCTTACCACTTATCAGAGAGATGTGAAGACTATGACTGACCCTCAGGGGAAATCCATCACCGCTACCAGCGAATCTACAGATGAAATGAATTTTGTAGTGGATGACATCAAAGGAAACGTATATGAAATGACCCTTAACCTTGTAGCAAAGAGAAGCTCTCAGTCGGCACAGGGAAAAACGGTAGTAGTAGACACCAAACTTCCTCTTCCTAAAGAAGATGATCTTAAAATGATCTGGAACGTCAACAAAGCGCTTACCGGAAACAAACTTCAGATGAAGATGGATACAAAAGGGAATGTGATTTCTATTACAGGATTTGATGCTGTTTACACAAAAGTGGGTAACGCAGTGGGTACACTTATCAAAGATGCCAATGAAAAAGCAAGCGTAGTAGCAAGTCTTAAGCAGTCATTCAACGAAAAAGTACTGAAAGACCAGTTTCATAAAAACCTGATGATTATTCCTAAAAAAGGAGTTAAAATCGGAGAAAAATGGTCAACTTCTGAAAATGCTGACGCTAGCGGAGCTGTTAAAGTAACCTCCAATTATGTAATGAAAAGCTTAGGAAACGGAGCTGCAGAAATTGCAGTAACCGGAGGTATTCCCAAGAAAACAGAAAAGAAAACTCAGGGACCTATCACCCACAGCCTGAGCAGTGAGCTTGTTCAGAACGGAACCATTAAGTTTGACGAAAGCACAGGCTGGATAACCAACCAGAATATCAACGTAAAAACAACTCAGATAGAAACCATTTCAGATGGAAAACAGTCTCAGTCTATGAAGAGCGTTTCCAATTCTTCGGTAATGGTCAACCCATCTGCTAAATAACTTGAATAAACATTCAGGGTTTAAAGTTTACATCTTAAACCCTGAACTTTAAACAAAAAAATTATGAAGTACATTCTTGAGTTAGTACTCACTGCCATTATTATTTTCTTTGTCTGGAATATTCTGAAAAGAATTTTCTTTAAGACATTCTATAGTTACCGTTTTAATAACAATAATCAAAACAACGGGCAGCAGGACATCAACAACTCGAATAAGAATAACAAAAAGAACCTTAAGTGGGATGCTGAAACGGTAGACTACGAAGAGGTGAAAGAGAGTAATGACAAAAGGTAAAAATTCCAAGAAATAAAAGATAATAACCAGCATGGCAAAAAATAAAAACTTAATTTATATTGCAATTTCATTAGTAGTATTTATAGTTTTAGCATTTTTATATTCCACTCCTGTATTTTCAGGGAAACAGCTTTTTCAGCATGATATTGTACAGTACAGAGGAGGAGCAAAAGAACTGCTCGACTATAGAGCCAATACCGGAAATGAAACCTATTGGAGTGACTCCATGTTTGGGGGAATGCCGACTTATCAGATGGGAAGCCAGTTCAAAGGTGATATCATCAAAAAAATCGACAGCAATCTGAATTTCCTGCCAAGGCCGGTTAATTATCTCTTCCTGCTGTTTGCAGGTTTTTTCCTTTTGGGAATGGTAGTGGTCAGAAACTGGAAATATGCTCTTTTGGGAGCTACTTTCTTCGGACTTTCCACCTATTTTTATATTATTATTGCAGCCGGACATAATGGTAAAGTAAATACCATTGAATATTTCGCACCGCTGTTAGCCGGAATTTTACTGGTGTATATCAGGAAACAATACATCTGGGGATTCATCGTCACGACCCTTTTTATGGGGCTTCAGATCGCGGCCAATCACCCGCAGATGACCTATTATCTGTTTCTTGCTTTAGGATTCTTATTCCTTTCTGAACTGATCAGAGCCATCCAGAAAAAAACACCGATGAAGCACTTCCTCATTTCATCAGGAATTATCGCAGCGTCATGTGTTATCGGGGTTGGAATGAATTCACAAAGAATCATGGCCAATTCAGAATATGTAAAAGAAACGGTTCGTGGAAAGCAGATTTTAAATAACGACAGCCATACTTCAGGAAAATCCGGAATGGATAAAGAGAGTATGCTGATGTGGAGCTACGGGCAACTGGAAACTTTAAACCTTTTCATTCCAAGATTAATGGGAGGCGGAAGCCAGGAACCTGAAGGAAAAGAAATCATGAACAGAGTGCAGGAGCTGGTTCAGGAAAATGTGGGTTCACAGGCTGAAATGGACAGAATTTCCAAAGGTTTCAGCGGGGTTACTTACTGGGGAGACCAGCCGGGAACTTCAGGACCTGCCTATCAGGGAGCAATTGTTTGTTTTCTTGCTTTATTGGGATTCTTTTTTGCCTCGAAAAAATACCGTTACTGGATTTTAGGAGCTTCCATTCTGACTATTTTACTGGCCTGGGGAAGTAACTTTATGCCATTGTCTGATTTCTTTATCGACTACGTGCCATTCTATAATAAATTCAGAGCACCTTCTTCAATCCTGGTTGTAGTAGAGTTATTATTCCCGTTAATCGCTATTCTGGGATTATACAGATTTTTTACAGATGAAAAGCTGACTGAAGAGTATAAGCAAAAAATCCTTCTTTATGTAGGAGGTGGAACTTTAGGTTTTTTATTGATTCTTTTAATCTTTGGAAAGTCATTACTAGGATTTGCGACAGAAAATGAAAAGACTTATTTCCCTCCTTTCCTACTCGATTATCTTGTAGATGAGAGATATAAACTGTTCAGAATAGATGCCATAAAAGCATTCATTTATGTGGCGATTACTGCAGCTGCGTTATTCTTAACTTTAAAGAAAAAGCTTAATCAGAATATTGCTTTGGTAGTGATTGGACTTGTCAGTTTATTTGATCTTTGGACGGTAAACAAACGTTATTTAAATGACGAAAACTACGTAGATAAAATCTTTGCTGAAAATCCTTTCCAGACAGAAAGTTCAGATCTTCTGGCTGAAAAAGTACAGGGAAATCCAAATCTTGAATCTATTTTATCCAATGTCAATATCAACAAAACATTGGAAACTATTGCTGAAAAAGATAAAACACATTACAGAATCTACAACCAGACACTGGGCGTAACCAGCGAAACCAATACCTCTTATTTTAAAGCTTCTATTGGCGGTTATCATGCTGTAAAATTAAGAAGATACGATGATGTATTAAATGAATATATCAACAGCATTGACAGTGTAAAAACGCCTAATGTATTAAATTTACTGAATGCCAAATACATGATTTTCGGGGGACCAGATCAGCCACAGGTTGTTCCTAATCCAAAAGCCAATGGCAATGCATGGTTTGTAAGTGATTTAAAATTTGCAGATACTCCTAATCAGGAAATTAAAGCTATCGGGACTATTGACAATAAGAAAACAGCTGTTATTGCTTCATCTGACAAATCTTATTTTGATAACAAACCTGTTCAGGCAGATTCTACCGCATTCATCAATCTTACGAAATACCAGCCTAACGAACTTGAATTTAAATCCCAGTCGAAGACGCCTCAATTGGCTGTATTCTCTGAAGTGTATTATCCACACGGATGGAAAGTACTGGTAGATGAAAAAGAAGTTCCATACATCAAAGCAGATTATTTGCTTCGTGCCGTACATGTTCCGGCAGGAAACCACCATATTAGAATGGTTTTCGAACCTGAAGTGATTGAAAAAGGGAAATGGCTTTCTCTTCTTTCATTCGGATTATTTATCCTGTTGGCTGCATTTGGACTTTTCTGGATGAACAAAAACAGGAAAAAAGAAATTGCTGCTGAACAAAGTGTTTAAATAATAAAAATAATGTTGCGCAATGTCATTCTGAATGAAGCATAGCGTAATGAAGAATCTCAAATGAAAACGTTTGGCACTCATAATTACTACGTTTACATACTGACTAATAAAATAAAAACAGTATTATACACAGGGGTTACCAACGATTTAAAGAACAGATTATATTGGCATAAAAACCCTGAAGCTATTGAAAAAAGCTTCACTTCAAGATATAAATGCTTTTATTTAATATATTTTGAACATTTTGGCAACATTGAGACAGCAATAAATAGAGAGAAACAAATAAAAGGCTGGACCAGACAAAAGAAAGAAAACTTAATTAATGGATTCAATCCAGATTGGAAATTTCTCAATGAAGAGATAGCGTGAGATTCTTCACTGCGCTTCGCTTCGTTCAGAATGACAGAAAGTATTTAAGCTAAGAAAATGGAACAGAAAAAAATACTGATTATCACCTATTACTGGCCTCCTGCGGGAGGTCCTGGTGTTCAAAGATGGCTGAAGTTTGCAAAATATCTACCTGATTTTGGTTGGAAACCGATCATCTATACCCCGGAAAATCCAAGTTATCCATTGCTGGACGAAACATTGATGAAAGATATTCCGGAAAATATCGAGATGGTAAGAACCAAAATCTGGGAACCTTATCAGCTGGCTGAAAAACTGAATAAGAGCAATAAAAAATTTAAGGCAGGACAGTTTGATGTTGGAAAAAACCAAAGCTGGAAATCCAGGCTTTCAATTTGGGTACGAGGTAATTTTTTCATTCCTGATGCCAGAGTTTTTTGGGTAAAACCATCCATTACATTTTTAGAAAAATACCTGAAAGAAAATAAAATAGATACGATTGTAACGTCCGGGCCTCCCCACTCGCTGCATTTAATTGGTTTGGGGCTTAAAAGCAAAATGCCGGACCTGAAATGGATTGCCGATTTCCGTGATCCATGGACAGAGATCTCCTACTACAAACATCTGAAATTAACTAAAAGTTCAGATAAAAAACACCGGCAGCTGGAAAGTGCTGTATTTAAGAATGCAGACATCACTTTGGCAACAAGTTATACTGATGCCGAAAACTTCAGGAAAGCAGGAGCCAATGCCGTTTGTATTACCAATGGATTTGATGAAAGTGATTCCGGTAAAAAAGAAGAGGGGCAAAATAGCGAAAAGCCCAATTTGCAAAATGGACAAGCATTTACTCTAAGTTATATCGGGGTTCTTGAACAGCTCAGAAATCCCGAAAATCTTTGGAAAGCTCTTGATGAACTTATCAAAGAAAACGCTGAATTTGCTGCTGATTTTAAATTAAAATTTGTAGGGAGAATAGATGATAAAATCCTACAATCCATCGAAAATTCAAGTCTCAAAAATCATATTCTGAACCTTGGATATCTTGCTCATGGAAAAGCCGTAGAAGAGATGCAGAATTCCAATCTGCTTTTGATCACCAATTTCCCGAATGATTCTTCAAAAGGAATTATCCCCGGAAAAATATTTGAATATCTGGCTTCGGGAAAACAGATTCTCTCATTCGGTCCTGACAAAGCTGATGTGGCAAAAATTCTGGAAGAGACGCAGGCAGGAAAACATTTCAGTTATCAGGATACAGAAGCAGTCAAGAGCTTTATTCTTGAAAAATTCAATCTTTGGAAAAACGGAAGTCTTCTTGAAAACACCCAGCATATTGAGCAGTTCTCAAGAAAAAATCTTACTCAACAGCTGACTGAAGTTTTGAAATAAAAAAAGAAAGGAAGTTAGAGGCTGGAAGCTGGAAGTTTATTCCAGTCGCCAACTTCTAACTTCTAACTTCTAACTTCTAACTTCTAACTTCTAACTTCTAACTTCTATATCGTCCACTGGTCATTCACAACGGCAATCAGATAGTATTTACCCTCAAATTCTTCAAATACGAAACGAACCGTTTTCCAATCCATATTACCGGATTTTTCGGTTCCTTTGATATAATTTTCCGTGAAATCAGCTTTTGGATATATCTCCTTTAAATTATTCAGGGAGTTTCCTCCGCCGATAAATTTATTCACTGAATATTGTGAAGCTGTAAAATCTTTAGAAAAAACCCATTTGCCAAGATAATCGTTAATGGTTGCTTTATAAGGATCTCCTGAACCATCCTGTGTACCCCATGTAAACAAGGTTTTAGTAGGCTGGTACTTTTCAAAATCTGCTTTAGAAAAATGTTTATCTTCTTTCAAATTAACAAAAGCATACATTGAAAAACGGATCCCTTTTTGCGGGTGAATGAAGGAGGCAAAAGTTGCATAATCTTTATCTTTCAGTGCTTTCAAAACCTCATCATTAGCCAACTTTAAAGCGGCTTCTTTATCCTCATGGGTCTGAACCGTACCTGCAGTGTCTGTTTTATTTTGTGCAATAGAATCTATTTCGTTCGGAACAGGTTTCCCGGCCTCTTTCTTACAGGCTGTAACAAGGCTCAAAACGAATACAGTAATCAATAATTTTTTCATATTTTACATTTTGCAATGAGTAAAAAACACCAAAACTGATGCCAAGCGATACATAATCTAAAGAGATAAAGACTATGAGGATTGGTAGGTTTCCGCTTCTCATTTTAAAAATTACATCGTACATTTGTTAGATGGAAATGTTGGACATTCTGATTATCGGGGCCGGACCTATTGGTCTGAACTGCGCCCTTGAAGCTCAAAAAAACAATCTTAGTCATATAATCATAGAAAAAGGAACCATTGTCAATTCACTGTACAATTATCCTTTGTACATGCGTTTTTTCTCCACTGCTGAAAAGCTGGAAATTGATGAGATTCCCTTTATTTCTACTGCTCCAAAACCTGGAAGGCAGGAAGCGCTGGAATACTATCAGGGAATTGCCAGACAAAAAAGCCTGAATATTAACCTGTATGAAAAAGTTCTGAGCGTTTCAAAGAATGATGAAATATTTGAGATCAAAACCACCAAAGCGAATTATCAGGCTAAAAATGTAGTCATCGCTACGGGGTTTTATGATATTCCTAACCTGATGAATATTCCGGGTGAAGACCTTCCGAAGGTTAAACATTATTATACGGAACCTTACCCCTATGCAAGGCAGAAAATTGTGGTGGTAGGCTCCAGTAATTCTGCTGTAGATGCAGCCCTGGAAATGTACAGAAAAGGAGCTGATGTAACGATGATTGTCCGTCATACTGAGATTTCCAAAAGTGTAAAATATTGGGTAAAACCAGACATTGAAAACAGAATTGCAGAGGGCAGCATTAAGGCCCATTTTAATGCAGAAATGATCGAAATTAAAGAAAATTCTGTTGTTTTTAAAGATGAGAACGGAGCTATTCATGAAATTGACAATGATTTTGTTCTGGCCATGACAGGCTATCTTCCTGATTTTGATTTTCTGAAAAATTCAGGAATAGAACTCAACGGAGACTGCCTGAATCCTTTTTACCATCCTGAAACCATGGAAACCAATATTTCTAATCTCTATCTTGCAGGAGTAGTTTGTGGAGGAAAAGATACTCATCTATGGTTTATTGAAAATTCAAGGATTCATGCGAATATGATCATCAATTCGATTCTTTCCAGATTTTCATCGTAAATGATTACAGATATTAAAAAAAGGTTTCGGGCAATTTCTGCGAAATTGCCCGAAACCTTTTTTATTTTTTAATCAAAAGCGTTATATCATCTCTTTTTCTACCTTATTTTTATCCTTAAGCATCCATGGAACGATAAAATAAAAGCCAATAGCAATAGCTGCCGCCAGTACTCCTGTTCCGATCCATAATGCGTTGAAACCTAATTTTTCTGCTATCAGTGTTCCTATATAAGGTGTTACAATAAACGCGATGGAGAATGACATTCCGTTCAGTCCCATATAAGCGCCTTTATTGTTCTCTCCTGAACGCAATGCCGTAATCGTTGACATAAATGGAAGTGTCCATATTTCTCCCACACAAAGCAATGTCATAGACAGTACCAGGGTAATCAGACTGTAATCGAAAGCAAGCATGGCATAGGAAATACCACACAGGAAAGTCCCGATCAGCATAGTAAAGGCTAAAGTAAAATATTTTTCAGCAATCTGTACCAGTCCCATTTCGAGCAGTACAATCAGAAAGCCGCTGTATCCCAGAATATATCCGATATTCTGCTGGCTAAGATGAGCTGTATCCTTATAAAATATCGTCAGGGTACTGAACAGCTGGAAGAAACATATGGAAAACAGCATACAGAATACACAATAAATCAGGAATTTACTGTCGCGGTAAGGTGAACTTTCTTTTTTAATAATAATAGCTTCTTTTACCTTTTTTGCTTTCAGTTTAGCTAATCGTGCCCGGTCTTTAAAGAACCATATATACATCAATCCCGCAAGCAAAGCAGCCAATGCATTGCTGAAAAACAGAAATTCATAAGAAATAGCCGACAAAATACCACCCAGTGCAGGACCAATGGAAAACCCAAGATTGACGGCCATACGATTGAGCGAGAAAGCACGGGTAATATTTTCAGGTTTTGCATATTTGGTAATCGCCACCGAGTTTGCGGGACGGAACGTTTCACTTACAATACTTTGGGCTAAAATAATTCCTGCCAATCCGGCTTCTGTTGTAAAAAGCGGAATTAAGCAGAATAAAGGAACGCTGAAAAGCAAACTCAGACTCTGCACTCTGTACTCTCCTATTTTATCCGTAATCATACCTCCAAGCCATGATCCGATAACCGAACCTATTCCAAAAAAGCTCAGTACAATTCCGGAATTTTCAATACTGAAATGCAAATGATTCGTCATATAAACTCCCAGAAACGGAAGTACCATAGAGCCGGCCCTGTTGATGAGCATTACCAACGCCAGCATCCAACTCTCCTGCGAGAGTCCTTTGAAAGAACTCGTATATACGTTAATTAATCTCACAATAATATTTTGGGGAAATTTGAAAGTGCAAAATTAGATAAAAATAACCCAAAAGTCTTTGTTTAAACCCTATTTTTATCAATAACCTTCAACAGGCAATCAACTTTAATCTGAAAAAACAGTTTTATCTGCTATATAAAAACAATAAACTTTTATAAAAATCGTAAATTGCAGTAACAACAAATGCTTTTATACTAAATTCACTTAGAAACATAATAAAATTTTAACCAATACTGAAGAATGATAACCTACGAAAATTTACATGATACGCTATCTTTTTACAGTATTGACTGCTGCCAATCCTATTACATTTCTTCCGGAAAACCCATTTTTGAATTTCCAAAAGCTCCTTTCAGAATGGATTATTATGCACTATGTATCTGTACTGCCGGAGAAATCAATATTGAAATAGACCGTCAGAAATACAAAGTAGATGCTGACAGCTTTCTTATTGCCGCACCCTCTACCATTGTAAAATTTGGAAAAACCAGTGATGATTTTACGATGAAACTGCTGTTCTTCGACAAGAATTTTCTGATTAAAAATATTTCCAATCCTTTTATCATTGAGAAAATGAATCTTTTCTCCAAAGGTTCATACAGCGTCGTAAAAACTACGGCAACCAATTCTTCACTTCTGCAAAATCTTCTGGATTACCTTGATAAAAAATCGAAAAAGCAGGGAAAATTTACAGAGGAGATTATCCGTACCATCATTTTCAATCTGCTGCTGGAGACTGCTGAAATTATGGAACAGGAAAATGCTGCAAATCCGGAAAAGGAAGAAGGAAAAAAAGACCTTTATCTCAAATTCAGTAAACTGATCCGTGAAAATATCACCAGGGAAAGAACGGTTCAGTTTTATGCGGATCAACTTCATGTTTCCAATAAATACCTCATCGAAATCATTAAGAAATCAAGCGGAAAAACACCTCATGAAGTGATTGATGAAGCATTACTGAAGGAAGCGTATGTCATGCTTGGAAACCCTGAGGTCACCATATCGGAGATCGCCTTTGAGCTTCAGTTTAACTCGGCATCAGCTTTCGGCCGTTTTTTCAAAAAACATACTGCACTTTCTCCATCGGAGTACAGAACTAAAGAAAATATTCAGTCATGAGAATTTGGGGATAATAATTCTGAACTTGGGGATATATATTGCTTTCTGAATAGAGGTACCTTTATACTGTTAATTAAAAACAATAAAAGATGAGTACGATCAATTCAAAATTCGATAAAGTTTTAAATGCCTCTGAGCAGTTTGGAAATGTAAACCACGAACCGGATTCAAGTAAAGAAGTTCAGATTAACACTCCTGAAAAAACGATGCCTTTCTCCGATCAGATCGGAAATTATCAACGTAATAAAGGTATTCCTTTGCAATCTTACGAAAACAGTAAAATCTATATTGTAGGTAGCGGAATTGCGGGTATGTCTGCCGCTTATTATTTTATCCGTGACGGCCGTGTACCCGGCAAAAACATTATTTTCCTTGATCAGCTAAATGTGGAAGGCGGATCTCTGGATGGTGCCGGTAACGCAAAAGACGGTTACATCATCCGTGGAGGAAGAGAAATGGATATGACCTATGAAAATTTATGGGATATGTTCCAGGATATTCCTGCTTTGGAGCTGCCTGCACCTTACAGTGTATTGGATGAATACCGTCTTATCAATGACAACGACCCGAATTATTCCAAAGCGAGACTCATCCATAATCAAGGACAGATCAAAGATTTCAGTAAGTTTGGACTTGAGAAAAAAGATCAGCTGGCGATTGTAAAACTATTGCTAAAGAAAAAAGAAGAGCTGGATGATCTTACGATTGAAGATTATTTTTCTGAATCTTTCCTCAACAGTAATTTCTGGTTTTTCTGGCGTTCTATGTTTGCCTTCGAAAACTGGCACAGCTTACTGGAACTGAAACTGTATATGCACAGGTTCCTCCACGCCATTGATGGAATGAAAGATTTCTCATGTCTGGTATTCCCAAAATACAACCAGTATGACACGTATGTAACTCCATTAAAAAACTTCCTGGTGGAAAAAGGAGTACAGATCCAGTTCAATACATTAGTAAAAGATCTTGATATTCATATTAATACAGAAGGAAAAACTGTTGAAGGAATCATCACTGAACAAAATGGCGAAGAAGTAAGAATACCGGTTGGTAAAAACGACTACGTAATTGTGACTACCGGATCTATGACTGAAAGTACATTCTACGGAGACAATAATACCGTTCCTGAAGTCACCATAGACAACAGCAGCGCCGGACAAAGTGCAGGATGGAAACTTTGGAAAAATCTTGCCGCAAAATCTGAAGTGTTCGGGAAACCTGAAAAATTCTGCAGCCATATTGAAAAATCTTCCTGGGAATCTGCTACCTTAACATGCCGTCCTTCTGCTTTTACAGAAAAGCTAAAAGAACTGTGTGTAAATGATCCTTATTCAGGAAGAACAGCCACAGGAGGTATTATTACCATTACAGATTCTAATTGGGTGATGAGCTTTACCTGCAACAGGCAACCGCACTTCCCTACTCAGCCGGATGACATCCTTGTAGTATGGGTATATGCTTTACTGATGGATAAAGAAGGTAATTATATCAAAAAAACAATGCCTCAGTGTACCGGAAACGAGATTATGGCCGAGCTGTGCTACCACCTTGGAATAACAGATCAGCTGGATAATGTCACAGAAAATACCATTGTCCGTACAGCATTCATGCCATATATCACTTCTATGTTTATGCCGAGAGCGATGGGAGACCGTCCGAGAGTGGTTCCTGAAGGATGTACCAACTTAGGTCTTGTAGGACAGTTTGTAGAAACCAATAATGATGTTGTCTTCACTATGGAAAGCTCTGTAAGAACTGCAAGAATAGCAGTTTACAGTCTTCTTAACCTTAATAAACAGGTTCCGGACATCAATCCGTTACAGTATGACATCCGACATTTATTAAAAGCGACCCAGGCTCTGAATGACTATAAACCTTTCTTAGGAGAAGGAATTTTAAGAAAAATATTAAAAGGAACTTATTTTGAACACATCCTTGTAAACCGTCCGGAAGAAAAAGAAGAACACGAATCTTTCTTAACCAGATTTCAGGAATGGGTAAAAGGAGTAAAAGATTGAAAATATTAGCTTACAAAACAATAGTTTTAAAGTAGTGCATACCTTATTTTTAACGCAAAGATTTATAAAAAACTTATTCTTATTTTAAGAGAGAAGGCAGATAAATCTGCTCCGCAAAGCAATACGCTTCATCAAATCAACTTGTTGATTCTCTTCTTTGCTTCCTATAATAAATCATTATTATTCTAAGCTTTTGCGTCAAAGACAAAGTTTCATTTTTTTAAAAAATATCATCTACTTTAAAAACATTTTTAATTAAAAATAAATCTCATGGATTTTAAAAATATAACGATAGCGGGAAGCGGCGTATTGGGATATCAGATCGCCTTCCAGACTGCCTATCACGGTTTCAAAGTTACCGTATATGATATCAATGATGGAGTATTGGAAAAAGCCAAAGGTAAATTTACTGCTCTAAGTGAAGCTTACAAAAAAGACCTGGGTGCAACGCAGGAACAACTTGATGCCACATTCAAAAATATCAGCTATTCATCTGATCTTGCTGAAGCAGTAAAAGATGCCGACCTTCTGATAGAAGCAGTTCCAGAAGATCCAGCCATCAAAACGGAATTCTATCATAAACTGGCTCAGGTAGCCCCTGAAAAAACAGTATTTGCAACAAATTCTTCTACTCTTCTTCCAAGTCAGTTTGCTGAAGCTACAGGAAGACCGGAGAAGTTTGTTGCACTCCATTTTGCCAATGAAATCTGGAAGCATAATACCGGTGAGGTAATGCGTCATCCGGGAACTTCTCAGGAGGTATTTGATTCTTTGATCAGATTTGCGAAAGCAATTGGAATGGTAGCACTGCCTATCCAAAAGGAACAGCCCGGGTATATTGTCAATTCATTATTGGTTCCGCTGCTTGGCGCGGCAGTCAATCTATGGGTAGATGAAGTCTCAGATATAGAAACGATTGACAAGACATGGATGGTCGCTACCGGAGCACCAGCAGGGCCATTTGGTATTCTGGATATTGTAGGAATTACGACGGCTTATAATATCAATAAGATGGAAGCTGAAGAAACTCAGGATCCACTAAAGATAAAAGCTGTAGAAAAATTAAAAAAAGAATATATTGACAAAGGAAAACTGGGAGTATTAACCGGGGAAGGATTTTATAAATATCCAAATCCCGCTTATCAGGACAAGGATTTCCTGAAGTAGAATCTTAAATTTCAGATTTTTAGCTATTAAAATAAATCAGGACTCCAAATGAAGTCCTGATTTTGTTTTTATGATCTATTCCTGAAAATTATTCAGGTTTATAAGAATCTTTCAATGTTACTGTTCTGTTGAATACCAAGGTATCTTCAGTAGAATCCTGATCTTTTGTAAAATATCCGATTCTCTGGAACTGTAATGGTTCTCCCACCGCAACTTCTTTCAGGCTTGGTTCAGCAAATCCTTTCACTGTAGTTACAGACTCAGGATTGATGAAGTTCAAGAAATCTACATCTTTTTCCGCATCAGGCTGTTCCACTGTAAACAGTTGGTTGTAGATTCTTACTTCTACAGGAATAGCATGTTTTGCAGATACCCAATGTAAAGTTCCTTTTACTTTTCTTAAACTTTCCTCTGTTCCGCTTCCTGACTTACTCTTCTCATCATACGTAGCGTAGATCGTTGTAATCTCACCATTTTCATCCTTCTCTACTCTTTCAGCTTTGATGATGTAAGCAGACTTCAAACGAACTTCTCCTCCTAATTTAAGTCTGAAGAATTTATTGTTAGCTTCTTCCTTGAAGTCTTCACGTTCAATATAGATTTCTCTTGAGAATGGTACTTCTCTTGTCCCTGCATCTTCCTGTTCAGGATTATTCTCAGTTTCTAACCATTCTTCCTTATCTTCCGGATAGTTTTCGATCACTAATTTCACTGGATCTACTACTGCCATCACACGCTTGGCAACCTTATTCAGGTCTTCACGCACGCAGAAATCAAGCAGCTGAATTTCAATAAGGTTTTCTCTTTTCGCTACTCCTACTTTCTCAATAAAGTTTCTGATAGAAGCCGGAGTAAATCCTTTTCTTCTCATCCCCGAAATAGTAGGCATCCTAGGATCATCCCATCCGGTTACTACCCCTTCAGCTACCAGTCTCTGAAGCTTTCTTTTGGAAGTAATCATATAGGAAACATTCATCCTTGCAAATTCCCTCTGTTTGTTTTTAACCCTTCCTTCTTCATATACCTGATCTAAATACCAGTTGTACAATGGTCTGTGGTTCTCAAACTCCAAAGAACAAAGTGAATGTGAAACCTGTTCGATATAATCGGATTCACCATGAGCCCAGTCGTACATCGGATAAATTTTCCAGGCTGTACCTGTTCTGTGGTGAGGTTTATTCAAAATTCTGTACATCACAGGGTCACGCATATTCATATTAGGCGAAACCATGTCGATTTTTGCACGAAGAGACATCGAACCGCTTTCAAACTCTCCGTTTTTCATCCTTTCGAATAAATCTAACGATTCTTCAACAGGACGGTTTCTATATGGAGATTCAATACCCGGCTCTGCAGGATTTTTTCTTTGCTCGGTAATCACTTCAGAAGGCTGCTCATCTACATAAGCTTTTCCATCTTTAATTAACTGAACTGCCCAATCGTAAAGCTGCTGGAAGTAATCGGATGCATACAAAACTTTATCCCATTTGAAACCCAGCCATTCAACGTCTTTCATAATAGAGTCTACGAATTCCTGTTCTTCTTTTTCCGGGTTCGTATCGTCGAAACGAAGGTTTACGGGAGCATTGTATTTTTCGCCCAGCCCAAAGTTGATGCAGATGGCTTTTGTATGCCCTACATGCAGGTAACCATTAGGTTCAGGCGGAAAACGGAAACGAATCTGCTCTCTTTTCAGACCGTTTGCCAGATCATCTTCTATAATTTGCTCAATAAAATTGAGTGATTTTTTTTCTTCTTCCATTAAAGTAGCTTTTATTTTTTAGCAAAAAAAGTTTCACAAAGTTACGGAAAAATAAGCTTTTGTAAAAGTGGTAATTTAAATGCCTTACCTGTTGTATTTCAATATTTTTCACTAATTTCGGGAAGCTAATACCATTTTAACCATTAACCGTTATGGCTGTTTATATCCTAAGCAACCGGAAAATTATCCGGCATAAAGGTGAAAGAGTAGACTCTTTTTCCAATGAAGAATACTCGATTCCTAATTTCAGAATCGCCAGGTGCGATTTTGAGAACTATAAGGAGCCTTCAGCACAAGTCAAAAAGAAAAAGGATTATACCAACAGAAATATTTTAAATTACAAGCTTTTTTCTGAACCCGAAAAACAGGGTTATGAAGAAGTTCTGGAGGTATTGCTGAGCGAAAAAGGAATTAAAAAATCCTCTCTAACAGCCAATAATCTTGGCGGAACCCAAAGAATGTTTTATGAACTGTACAAAAACATGTCTTCCACCAAAGACAGAAGTGATGTAATGATATTCATCCATGGTTATTTATATGATTTTGATGATGAATTAAAAGCTATACTTGACCTTAAAAAAATATTTATTGATAATCCGGCATCGCCTGTAGAGCATATTTTATTTGTGAGCTGGCCCGCCTCCGGCAGTATAATTCCGTTGAGTTATTTTGATGATAAAGCTTCCAGCATCAATTCGGGAACATCTTTGATGAGATTGTTCTATTTCTACACTCAATTTTTAAAAGATATTTTTTCCAACCGGGATCTTGCTCCCTGCAATCAAAGAATACATCTTGTGGCCCACTCTATGGGAAACAGGGTACTTCAAAGTATGTTATACAGCCTTAAAAGGGAAAATATCCTCCGTGTTATCGACCAGGTCCTTCTGTTAAATGCTGACGTGAGCTATAAAGTATTTGAAGATGCTGAGGATTCATTTAATAAGCTGCCTTTACTGGCTAACAGGATTTCGATTTATTTAAACAGGCAGGATATTATTCTGGCGGCTTCTCAGTTTACGAAAAATATTCTCACCCCAAGACTTGGTAAAAATGGCCCGAGCGGTATTGATCAATATAAAGATATTGTGTCTGTTATCGACTGTACCTTTGTAAAAGATGATCTGCTTAATAGCTTTAAATATGAAGCGGGAAACCATTGGGGATATCTTTCCAGTTCGCAGGTACAGCATGACATCTTCCAGAATTTATATGGAATTGACAGAAATCTTATTACCAACAGATCCAAAGATAATGAAAACATTTTCACAATTATTTCTTAACAAATAATTAAATAATCCCTTAAAAATGAATTATACGTTAAAAATTCTCTAAAAACAATCACTATGGCACAATGATTGCTAATTCATTTATTAGGGAATTACAATTTTTAATTATGGGACAGATTAAAAAAAGGTTTTCTAATATATTAAACTATATAAAGAAAGCTATTTTCGTAAAGGATGTGATTTAATTGTGTAACAACCTCTAAATCAACAAAATATTCGATCTATAACTGCCAGGTCCTCCTACAGACCGGATTAAAAAAAAATTCAAATATTCTGAACAGGAAGGGATTGCAGGTAAAAACTGAAACCATACAAATCCATATTCAATACTATCTAAATATTTCAAGGGAATTGTTAAATAATATTAAATAATTCCCCACATGTTGTATAATTCAAAAAAGTTATCGACATTTACTTACCAATCAAATAAAATGAATAACATGAAAAATCTAAAGAAAATCAAAAGAGGAGAATTGAAAAAAGTCAAAGGGGGAAGACCACCGCTTGGTTGCAATAACTGGGATCCGGCAGCGATGTGCTGCAGAGCATGGGCACCTGACTATTGTGGGCAAACTACATGTCCGGATTCACCTCCACCATTATGCTAATTAACTTTTTCAGTTATATTTTGAACCACAGCAACTCATTTCTGAGTTCTAAAACGGATTCAAAATTATTGACAAATAAAGCTCCAGTGCCTAAACCTTGAGGCATTGGATTTTTTTTGGTAAAAGTATACTGAGCAATGGCATTCAATCCAATATTACTTTCTAATGCTGAAGTAATCCACCAGTTTATATTCTGATTTTCCGCAAGGGAAATCCATTCATCAGAACCTGAAAAACCTCCTACTAATGCAGGTTTCAAAATAATATATTGTGGCTTAATTGTTTCCAAAAGCTGTTTCTTCTTTTCGGGATCTATAATTCCGATCAGTTCCTCATCCAATGCAATCGGAGTAGATGTTTTTGCACATAACTCAGCCATTTCATTCCAATTTCCGGCCTTGATAGGCTGCTCAATGGAATGGATATGAAGATCAGCAAGCTGCTGTAAAACCATTATCGCTTCGTCTTTACTGAATCCTCCATTGGCATCCACACGCAGTTCCAACTGATCTTTGGAAAACTTTTCTCTTAATTTCTGAAGAATAATATGCTCAGATTTCCAATCCACACCGATTTTTAATTTGATACAGTGAAAGCCTTTTTCCAGTTTTTCCTGAATCTGTTCTTCCATATACGCTGCGTCGCCCATCCATATCAGACCGTTGATGGTAATGGCAGATTTTCCTTCGGTAAATTCACTTGGAAAATACAGGCTGCCTCCATATTTTAAATTCTGCATAGCCTGTTCATATCCAAACCAGATTGAAGGAAACTCTTGCAGTTCCTGCTTCAAAAAAACGCTGTCCTGATTAATATTTTCACAAAGCCACTTCAGTTTTTCTTCATAATCAGGCCTGTCATCAAAACTCAGTCCTCTGAAAACAGCACATTCCCCCACTCCTTTTCTTCCCTCTTCAGAAATCGTCAGAATAAAGGTCTCTTTATCAAGCAAAACGCCGCGAGATGTTCCACTCGGGCGCTTAAATTGTAATAAATATTGTAAGTACGTTGCTTCCATTTATTTTACGCTGTCGATACGCATAAACTCTTCTGCTTTTTCCACCATATCGATACTTCCACAGAAGAATGGAATTCTCTGGTGAAGTTCTGTAGGTTCTATCTCCAAAATTCTTCTGAATCCGTCGGTTGCTTTTCCTCCGGCCTGCTCTGCAAGGAATGCCATCGGGTTACATTCGTATAAAAGTCTTAATTTACCATTCGGGGCCTGTGAATAAGAAGGATAAATATAAATTCCTCCTTTCAGCATATTTCTGTGGAAATCCGCCACTAAAGAACCGATATATCTTGAAGTGTAAGGACGGTCACCTTCTTCCATCTGGCAGTATTTAAGGTAATTTTTTACTCCCTGAGGGAATTTGATATAATTTCCTTCGTTGATAGAATAGATTTTACCTGTTTTTGGGAAAGTCATATTAGGATGGGAAAGATAATATGTTCCTAAAGACGGATCTAATGTAAATCCGTTTACTCCGTTACCTGTTGTATAAACAATCATGGTAGATGAACCGTAAATAACATATCCCGCAGCAATCTGGTTGATACCTTTCTGTAAAAAGTCTTCCAGCTGTACCGGAGTTCCCGGTTCTGTAACTCTTCTGTAGATGGAGAAAATAGTTCCTACCGAAACATTTACGTCAATATTGGAAGATCCGTCCAAAGGATCAATCAGTACAACATATTTACTTAAATGTCCGTTTTCACCGCATTTGATATCAATAAAATCATCATTTTCTTCAGAAGCAATACCACAAACAACCTCTCTCTGAGACAAAGCCGTAATAAAAATTTCGTTAGCAATTACATCAAGTTTCTGCTGTTCTTCCCCCTGGATGTTCTGGTTTCCTGCAGCTCCTGTTATATCTACAATCCCGGCCTTATTTACTTCTCTGTTTACCACTTTCGAAGCCAATCTTATTGCACTTAGAAGACGAGAAAATTCACCTGTAGAATACTGAAAATCGTCCTGTTTATCTATAAGAAATTCTCCTAAAGTCTGTAATGGTTGATTTGACATATTTTTCTTTTTACGTTTTGCCCAAATTTCGGAAAATTTATCGCATTGAGAAAATTTAATTAAAAAAGAGATTAATCACTGTCTTTCAGAAATATACAAACATAACATAACATTACACGAACCCTTTACTGAAAATTATACCTCCTAATTTGTTTAATCAGAACCAAAAAAAATTAATTTATTTCATGAATTGTTGATTTTAAGGAAATCTTAATTCTATCTCCGCATAAGGCTATTTCATATCTCGTTGTAAATTTATAATTTTGACGTCCGTAAAAAACTCATGTAATTTTTTATCTAACAATTTTATTTTTAACAATTTAATGAAAATTTTCAAGTTTGGTGGAGCATCGGTAAAAGATGCTGACAGTGTAAAAAACGTGTCCATGGTTCTAAAAAGCCAGGGATTTGCCAAATGCTTGCTGGTGATTTCAGCAATGGGTAAAACAACAAATGAGTTGGAAAAAGTTGTAGAACTTTATTTCAAAAAAGATAATTATCAAACTGAGATTGAAAAGATAAAACGAAAACACATTGAGATTGCGGAAGGACTTTTCCCTGAAAATCATGCGGTTTTTGCTGAAATCAATCTTTTCTTTGATGATATTGATTCTTTTTTACGAAGAAATAAATCTCCCAACTACAACTTCGTATACGATCAGGTGGTAAGCTGTGGAGAAATGATCTCTACTAAAATCGTGAGTGAATACCTGAATGAGATCCAGTTTACAAATCAGTGGCTGGATGCCAGAGATTATATAAAAACGGATAATTCATACCGGGAAGGTATGGTAGACTGGACAAAAACGGAAGAATTTATTTCCCATCTTAATCCTGAAATCTGCTATGTAACTCAGGGGTTCATCGGTTCTGACGACAACAATTTTACGGTAACATTAGGAAGAGAGGGTTCCGACTACTCCGCTGCTATTTTTGCTTACTGCTTAAATGCTGAAGCAATGACAATATGGAAAGATGTACCGGGAGTAATGACCGGAGATCCGAGAAAGTTCAGTGATGTAACCCTTCTTTCCAATATTTCTTATGAGGAAGCTATAGAAATGGCTTATTATGGTGCCAGTGTTATTCACCCGAAAACATTACAGCCGCTACAGCAAAAAAATATTCCTTTTTATGTAAAATCTTTCGTGGATCCAAGCAAAGAAGGAACAAAAGTAGGTGCTTCCGAAAAAAACCAACAGGAAGAATCTTATATTCTGAAAGAAAACCAGGATCTTTTGAAAATCTCTACAAGGGACTTCTCTTTCATCGCAGAAGATCATATGAGCCTGATTTTCGGATATTTATCTAAATACAAAATCAAAGTTTCCCTGATGCAGAATTCTGCAATCTCTCTGGCACTGTGCCTTGAGGATAAATTTAATCATATTGATGAGCTCAATGAAGAGCTTCAAAAAATTTTTAAAACCGAAGCAATTAAAAATGTATCTTTATTCACAGTAAGAAATGCGAAGAAGGATCACATTGATAAATTTTACCATGAAAAAAATGTATTATTGGAACAAATCTCCAAGAATACTCTTCAAATGGTAACACAATAATATTAATTGCGACTAAACACACATGAGTTTAATTTCGAAAAACGATCTGATCAAAGCTTCCGGCTTAAATAAAATTGGGTTTCTCAAGAACCCGGTAGCATCTGCTGTGATGAGCATTGCTAAAATAAACGAAGTAAATAAATTATACGATAAATTAAAAGACAAGGAAGGCAAAGACTTTTTCGACTCATTTGTGAGAGAAAGAAACCTAAGCTATGTAGCTTTTGAAGAGGATCTGGCAAAGATTCCGAAAACAGGACCGTTTATTCTGGTTTCCAATCACCCGCTGGGTGCTATTGACGGTATTCTGATGTGCAAGATCTTATCAGAGGTTCGTCCGGATTTCAAGGTAATGGGGAATTTTCTTTTGGAAAAGATCAAACCTATGGAGCCGTATGTAATCGCTGTAAATCCTTTTGAAAACAGAAAAGAAGCTTACAGCAGCTCTTCCGGAATGCGTGAAACACTCAAGCATTTGCAAAACGGAGGCTGTGTAGGTATTTTTCCGGCAGGAGAAGTTTCCAACAAAAACAATCCTTACGGAGAGATTTTAGATAAAGATTGGGAAAAGACGGCACTTAAGCTTATCAGAATGGCTAAAGTGCCGGTAGTTCCTATGTATTTCCATGCCAAGAACAGCAGACTTTTTTATCAGGTAGCCAAGCTTCACCCGAATTTACAGACGTTGATGCTTCCTGCAGAAATGATGAATGACAGGGAAAAACCTATCAGAATCAGAATCGGACGTCCTATTACCGTAAAGGCAATGGACGACATGGAAACGATTGAGGAATTGGGAGAGTTTCTGAAACGTAAGGTTTATATGATGAAATCTTACTATGAAAAAAGAAAATCTCTTGCACAAAGCATTAACCTTCAAAATTTATCGGTCAAATTTCCTTTACTCAAGGAGGAAAATATTGTTCAGAATATCATTGATGAAACACCTCTGGAAGACATTATCAAAGATGTTGATAAATTGAGAGGAACTGAAAAAATGCTTTTCAGTAACGGAAATTACGAGATTTACTTTACGACTTACGAGGAAATCCCTTCTATTATGAGGGAAATCGGACGTCAGAGAGAGCTCACCTTCCGTGCGGTAGGTGAAGGTAGTAATCTTCCGTTTGATCTTGATGAGTATGACAAACATTACCACCATCTTTTCCTGTGGGATAACGGTGAGAAAAAACTGGCCGGAGCTTACAGAATGGCATTGGGTAGAGAGGTAATGAAGAAATACGGCATCAAAGGGTTCTATACAAGCTCTTTATTTGAGTTTGAGCAGGATATCCATCCTTTTTTCAAAAAGGTGATTGAAATGGGCCGTGCATACATCTGCCAGGAATATCAGCAGAAGCCACTTCCACTCTTTCTTTTATGGAGAGGAATAGTGCATGTATGTCTGAGAAATCCGGATCATAAATTCCTTATGGGTGGTGTGAGTATCTCGAACAAGTTCTCTGAGTTCTCAAAATCGCTGATGATTGAGTTCATGCGTTCCAATTATTTCGATTCTGCAGTAGCACAATATATCACTCCTAGAAATGAATATAAGGTAAAGCTTCGCGACAGGGATAAAAATATTTTCTTTGAAGAAATGGAGTCTGACCTCAACAAGCTGGACAAGATTATTGATGATCTTGAACCTGAATTGAGGCTTCCTGTCCTGATCAAAAAATATATCAAACAAAACGCAAAAGTAATTGCTTTCAACGTAGATCCAAACTTCAACGATGCGATCGATGGATTGATGTATATCCGAATCAGTGATCTTCCGGAAAACACGATTAAACCGGTATTGGAAGAGATGAGTGAGCAGATCAGAAAAGAGCAGGAAAATAATCCGGCTGATAATCAGTAAGTTTTTAACTTTATTCAAAAAAAGTACGATGAATACTTGCTTTGTATACTAAAACTTACTACTTTTGCATCACTTTAAAACAACGAAGTAAGTCAAACAAAAATATAATGGTTTCTTAGCTCAGTTGGTAGAGCAATGGATTGAAAATCCATGTGTCCCTGGTTCGATTCCTGGAGAAACCACTTTAAAACCTCTGATTAGTCAGAGGTTTTTTTGTTTTTATATGTTCCTATTTTTGATTAATGAAACCGTTTTTAAAAATCTAATTTAACCGCTCCTTTTTGCCTGATGAATAAAGGATGACATGCATCAGCTCCAAATAATTGATTTAAAGTTGCGGTGTATTTTTCAAGTAAATTTTCAGGGACAAAGGCTTGTATTGTTCCTGCAAATCCTCCCCCGTGTACACGCCATGCTCCGGCATCTTTCAGTACCAATTCGCTGTAGGCCAATCCCAGTGAAACGGCTTGTTCTTGTATGTTATCTGGTACATAAATGTTTTGATTGTACATGTACGAACTATGCCCTGAATCTACTACCAATTGCAAAAATTTTGCAAAATCATTATTCTCCAGGGCTGCTACTTGATCTGCTACCCGATCGTTTTCACATTCAAAATGAATAGCTCTTAAAATGGCCCGATCTCCTACTTTTTTACGGATAGAAGGAGCGATATCCATTATTTTTTTCAAAGTAGTTTCTCTCAACACACTGCATCCTAAATGAGCTGCAACTTCTTTCATTTCTTTCGGTAAAACAGCATATTCATCATTCAAATTAGTATGATCGCCCCGGGTATCTGTAATCACTAAAGAAAAACCAGTTGATTCAAAATTAAAATCTACTTTTTTAACAACAGGATTTGTTACATCTTCAAAATCAATCATTACCAGCCCTCCTACCGAACAAGCTACCTGATCCATTAATCCACAAGGTTTTCCAAAGAAGACATTTTCTGCATATTGCCCTATACGGGCAATTACTATGGGATCTATGTTGCCTTCATTAAATAAATGGCTCACAATTGCACCAATTAAAACCTCAAATGATGCTGATGAACTTAATCCGGAACCTTTAGGAACGCCTCCGTTAATTACAGCATCGAATCCTCCTATTGTATATCCCAGTTCTTTTAACCGGGCATTAATTCCACGAACCAGAGCGTTTGAGGTTAAAAACTCATTTTCCTGGGGAATGAGATGATTTAAATCTACTTCAAATGATGGATAATCTGACGATTCAATCCTGATTATATTTGAGTTATTTTTAGCAGCAACGGCAATATTATCTAAACTTACAGCACTCGCCAGTACGCGGCCATGGTTATGATCCGTGTGATTACCTCCGATTTCGGTTCGTCCTGGTGAACTAAAAAAAGAAACCTCTTTTTCTCCAAAAATCTCTTTAAAACGGGATAATGTTCTGGTATACCGGATTGTCTGCTGATGTAACAATTCAGAATTTTGTCCGTACAACTCTCTAAATTGAGTAATATCACCTTTATTAATTAAAGAATCAATATATTTACTATTTGACATGTATTGGTATCTGATTTATAAAACTGTCTATTTTATGAAGAGCTATTTTGTTGATTTTTATAATGAGTTGTTGAACTTTTTTTAAGAATCCCGGCACTTTGTTCCGGAGTAATATCTCTTTGGGCTTCTGCTAACATTTCGTATCCTACCATGAATTTTTTCACACTAGCTGAACGAAGCAAAGGGGGATAAAAATGCATATGAAAATGCCATTCTTCATGAGATTCCAGGTCTGTAGGTGCCTGATGCATTCCTGCGGAATAAGGAAAAGAAATTGAGAAAATATTATCGTATTTCGTCGTCAGATCTTTCAATATCTGAGCAAATAAAACCTGATCTTCATATGAAAAAGCCAATAAACTATTTAAAGGTTCTTTACTAATAATCATTGTCTCATAGGGCCACGTTGCCCAAAATGGAACCAAAGCCACAAAAGCTTTATTTTCTAAAACAATTCGTTCCTGGCTTTCAATTTCTTTCTGAAGGTAATCTGACAAAAGGGTTGTTCCATATTTATCATAATAGTTTTTCAAATTTTGCTGTGTTCTGACCACTTGGGAAGGAATGGATGCCTGTGCCCAAATCTGACCATGAGGATGAGGATTACTACAGCCCATCACTACCCCTTTGTTTTCAAAAATCTGAACATGATTAATATAATCTAATTTACCCAGATTCTGATATTCTTCTTTCCAGACGGACACCACTTTTGTAATTGCTTCTAAAGACATTTCAGGAAGAGTCAATGAATGGTCGTGTGAAAAGCAGATGACCCGGTTAATTCCTCTTTCAGGTTTCATTTTAAATAACTCATCCTCTTCATCATTCGTTTTATCTGTGGTTACTTCTTCTTTCAATAAAGCTCCAAAATCATTATCGAATACATATACACCTTCATAACGGGGATTTTGGGTCTCATTAGCTCTTGAATTTCCGGGACATAAATAACATTTTGGATCATATTGATTTTGAATGCTTGTTAAAGGCTTTTCCTCTTGTCCCTGCCATGGGCGTTTTGCCCTTTGAGGTGATACCAAAACCCATTCGTCCAATAAAGGATTATATCTTCTATGCGGATGATTTTTGCTGTTAAATGGATTACTCATACTGAGTTTATTATTTATATCAGTTTGACCCGTTTTCAGGGTTTAATTTGTCTAAAATAGGTTCGGATAATGTGTTTAATTCTTTTTGAAGTTTATTATTTTTCTGTTCAAAAATAACAATCTCATTATTCCCCTTTTTTAAGTAACAGCCCGGTAAATACAGAGTCTGTTGTGGTCCTACCGACCAATACCTTCCCAGATTAATTCCATTGACAAATACAATCCCTTTTCCGAAAGGCCGCATATCTAAAAATGTGTCTCCCACCTGCGATACATTAAAATTTCCTTTATAGATAACTGGTCTGTTCTCTTTTACATCAGATTTTTGTTTTGCATCAATTACCGGAGCCTTTTCAAAAGGAAGTCCATACATTTCCCAATCTCCTGTTATTTTTCGGTCATTAATAAATACATGAGAAATAATTCCTTTTGTATTCTTATTAATTTCAGCCCCGTAGTTAATTCGCCCCATGTTTTCTACTATAATGTCTAATTTTCCATTGAAGGGGATATTAACATTACATTCATATTTTTTATAGTAACGGTTAAGCTCTCCTACTTTTTCTCCATTCACATATACAATTGCATAATCTCTTAATCCATCAAGTTTTAAAGTTCCTTTAATGGGCTGATTAAAATTTTTGCTATACCAGACATAGCCATGCCCTTGATTTAACTGCTCAAAAGTCAAAGGATTATCATTAACTACCGGTTTTACATTCTTTTTTAAATCTTCTAAATCAATTGCCTGAGATAGTTGAATAGCCGGAATCTTAATAACTGGAATTCTTGAAGGAACAGGAGGTGTAGAGGAATTTTTTAATAATTCTCTTAATTTCATATACTTTTCGGTTTCCCAACCTGCCTCAGTAATAGGAGCATCATAATCATAACTGGTCATACTTGGCTGTATATCATGATCTTTATCGTAATTAGCTCCAGAGGTAAATCCGAAGTTAGTTCCTCCATGTACCATATAAATATTAAAGGAAATATCATTATTCATGAATTTTTCAATGTGACCTTTTACTCTTTCCGCAGCTTTACGGGGAAAAGGTTCTGCCCAATGGTCTAACCAGCCCGGATAGTATTCCGCAACCATAAAAGGACCTTTCCCATTATGGTATTTTTTCACCTCTTTCTTAATATTTTCCGGGTCTTCATCTCCATTTGCAGTTGGTAATGCGCCGGGCAAGGCACCCCCTTCAAATAACCAGTCTCCATCTGAGGTAAAAAATGTCATTCCTTTGAAACCAACTTCTTTTAATTGATCAAACACAGATGAACTGTATTTTTTATGATCTTCCAGCTTAATGTCTTCCCGTTGACTCACAAAAGATCCGAATTCATTTTCCCCCTGCACCATAACAATAGGACCTCCGTTAACAATCAGATAAGGTTTGACCACCTTGTAGAGTTCTGTGAAATAAGTTTTTGTTGAATTTAAAAACGGAGTATTATATTCTCTGATTTTCATATTCTTGTCGTTTTGTAAAAACCAGGGATAACCTCCGAATTCCCATTCTGCACATACATAAGGACCTGGGCGAAGGATTACCATTAAACCTTCTTCTTTTGCTATTTTTAAAAATTCAGCTAAGTTTCGGTTACCGGTTTGAAAATCCCATTTTCCGGGAGCTATTTCATGATAATTCCAAAAAACATAAGTAGCTATTGTATTTAAACCCATAGCTTTAACCATTTGTAACCGGTGTCTCCAATAAGCCTGAGGAATTCTGGCATAATGAATCTCACCAGAATGCAATTTAATTGTCTGTCCGTTCAATTTAAATTCTCCATCTTCAATTTTGAAAGATTCATATTTAACAGGTTTTTGCTGGGCATTTATCACAGTTGCTCCCACTAAGCAAACGGCTAAAATTATGTTTTTAATAAACTTCATTGTATATGTTGTATTAGCGATTAAAGTTAGTTATGTATTAAACAAATTTATAAATTTACCTGATGCTGTAATACTGGCTACCACCGGTTTTTGCAGCTTTACCACCAGTTGAAAAAATATTTAAATAGTATGAAACTTGTGGAATTTTTCAAATGCAAAACTCAAAATTATTTCTGTTACCAAAAACGAACATAAATAGCAGTCAGAAGTAATACAATAATGACGATCAGGAATAATGTTCTATTGTCCACATTGAACATATTTTTGTCTGTAACAAAAGCTTTTGGATTTACTTTTGGACCAAAGACACTTAAAAGTACCATTACCACTACAGTAATGAAAAATGACCAACCCATATTGATAAGGAAAGGAATCTCTGTAATAGTTTTCACTACGCCATTTTCCCACTTTTCATATGTAAATGCTGTATATATCCATGTTTCTTTTCCAAATAGTTCAACTGCAAAACTGTTAAAGAATATAGATAATAAAAAACCGAGAATAACCCCAACTATAGCAGCAGTTCCGGTAGTTCTTTTCCAAAACATTCCTAAAATAAACATAGCAAATACACCCGGACTAATAAAACCAGTATATTTTTGTATAAATGTAAAACCCCCTTCACCACCGATTCCCAAAATATCTGTCCATGTAAATATCAAAGCAATAAGCATTGCCACTATAATTGTCAAACGTCCTGTTCTTACCATTTGCGTTTCAGATGTGTCGGTTTTTAAATATTTTTTATAAATATCTAAAGTAAAAATGGTGGAGATACTGTTTACTTTTCCGGCAAGTGATGCTACTATTGCAGCTGTTAAAGCAGCCACTGCAAGACCTTTAAGTCCAGATGGAAGCAACCCCAGGATTGCAGAGTAAGCACTATCTTTTACCCCATTAAAATTGGGCAAATGACCTTTTGTATAAAGTACATAAGCTGCAATCCCAGGAAGCACAACGATTACAGGCATAAAAAGCTTTAAAAATCCTGCAAATAAAATTCCTGTTCTTGCTGTTTTTAAATCTGCTCCTAATGCTCTTTGGGTAATGTATTGGTTGCACCCCCAATAATTAAGTTGTACAATCCATTGTCCAGCAAAATACATTGCTAAACCTGGTAAAACTACATATTTCCGTACCGCTAAATTTTCTGACATTGATAAAGTAGTGGTGGTAATTTGTGGTTTATCAAGAATGAGTTTGAAATGTCCCGGAGCTTCTTTCAAAAGGGTATTTAAACCCATTAAAGCATTTCCAACAGCAGCACCATTAATTCTTTGATCCACAACCTGTAATGCCATATAAACTGTAGCAAAGCCACCAATAATAAGAACAGCTACCTGAATAACATCCGTGTAGCCAATGACTTTCATTCCACCCAATCCAATAACCAAAGCCATTAGTAAAAGTGTAACCATAATGATATGCAGATGCCCTCCTCCAAGCAATGAATCAATAGCTACAGCTCCTAAATAAAGAATGGAAGTAAGATTAACAATTACATATAAAAACAGCCAAAAAACAGCCATAATAAGAGAAACAGCCTTATTATACCGTGTTTCCAAAAACTGAGGCATCGTATAAATCTTATTTTTGAGATAAATAGGAATAAACCAGACTGCAATAATTATCAGTGCAATGGCAGCCAGCCATTCATAAGCGGCAACAGCTACTCCTGTGAAAAAACCTTCACCACTCATCCCAATAAATTGTTCTGCTGAAATATTAGATGCAATCAAACTTGCTCCAATTGCCCACCATGTTAGTGAACCTTCTGCAAGGAAATAATCTTTACTTCCTGTAATTTTTGATTTTTTCCGATTGTATATCCATAGGCCGTATACTGTTACAACAAAAAAATAAATTAGAAATATAACAAAATCAAATGTCGATAGTTTTCCCACGCTTAAAAATTTTTATAGTAAGTTTATCATAGATTTCTATACTTCCCAGCACTTTCATGTACTATAAAGTATTTAATAGTTTAGTAATCTTAATATGTTATTTAGAATAAATTCGAATCTTTTACACTTAAATCATACAAAAGAAAACCTTATATTATCAAATGTATCAATTTGAAAAACATAACCATACTTGTTCCTACCGGTTTTTGTATATTTACTACTAGTTTAAAAAAATTGGCAATGTTATGAAGCTTATTAAAATAATCCCCGATTCAGTTATTCCTAAATACCAGCAGATTATAAATTCCATTGAACAAGCTCTTGCCCAACAACTCCTAAAAAAAAATGACAAATTACCTTCCGTCAATAAAGTGTGTATGGAATTCGGTATTTCCAGAGACACTGTTCTGTATGCCTACGAGATACTAAAAAAGAAAGGAATAATAAATGCTATTCTGGGTAAAGGATACTATATAAAAAGTACTGATTGGAATTTTGAAGAGCGCATCTTTTTACTGTTTGATGAACTGAATGCTTTTAAGGAAAATCTTTATTATTCTTTTTTGGAAGAGATACAGCAAAGAGCGAATGTACATGTATTTTTCCACTATTTTAATATTGATGTCTTCAAGAAATTAATAGAAGAAAACAACGGAAACTACACAAAATATATCATTATGCCCGGGAATATGAATGATACAGCTCCCATTATTAAAATGCTTCCCAAGAAGGATGTATACCTATTGGATCAAACCAATATATCTTTAAGGGAATATTCATCAGTATATCAGAATTTCGCAAAGGACATGTACAATGGGTTATTAAAAGCGAAAACTAAGCTTGAAACCTATCAAAGATTAATTCTTATTTTTCCGGGACAAAAAGAGCCTGTAGGTATGGTAGAAGGATTTACCAGTTTTTGTGAGCAGTATAAAATGAAATATGAGATTATCTGTACTTTCACTGATGGGGAAATACTGAATGGAGACGTATTTATAATCCTGGATGACAAGCATTTGGTTAATGTCTTTAAGCAATCTAAAAAACAGAAGCTAAAAATCAGAAAGGATTTTGGAATTATATCCTACAACGAAACGCCCCTAAAAAGTATTGTAGAAAATGGCATTACTACGATTTCTACGGATTTTTGGCAAATGGGAAAAATTCTGGCAGAGATGGTTCTTAATAGCAAAGAAGGAAGAATTGAAAATACTTCTAATTTAATCATAAGAAATTCTCTATAATTATTTTGAACAAAGGCTCAGATTATAAAATCCGAGCCTTTATTTTTTAGCTTTAAACTTCGTCATTAAAAGTCAATAGAATTCAGTGTCTTATCCACCAATAATCCGTTAACAGCTTTTATATTAAATGATCCGTTTCGTTTGGCTTTAAATTTAAGAATGAATAAATCTGTTGTGCCTTCTAAAGATTGTTTTTGTCCTGTATTAACCAGCGTAGGATATAATACCTTCTCTTTATTGGTATGCAATCTATCATAAGTGAGGTTTTCCATTTGTTCAATATGTAATGGTGTAATGCCTATATATTCCAGTTCCTGCTGGTTATATGGAACGGCAAAACTCAGTGCATTTACAGATTGTAGATTATTACCTTTTACCACTACTTCTACAATATCATTCTTAGCATATTGTTGTTTTGAGACAGAGACTGTAATGTTACCTTTCAGTGGCTTCAATTCTTCATCATTTATCCCTCCATCAATTTTTGTAGCGACGTTAGAAATATCAAATGCATCAATGGAACCGTTCTTATTAATATCACCCTTACTGATATATCCCTCAAAGTCAGAATCTCCTTTTCTCAAACCTGTATAATTCATATACGAAGTAAAGTCATTTCTATCAATTTTCTGATCATTATTAATATCTCCAGGAAGTAAAGTTGCAGAACCTGGTACTTTAAAGATATATAGCTCATTTCCGGAAGCAAAGTTTCCGAAGGCGCTGCCGACTTCAATTTTAATGAATCTTGTGACAGGGTGTGCCGCAAAATCTAAAGATTTGGGTTTGTTATTTCTGTCCCAGGCAAAAGAGCCAAGCTCTGTCCAGTCCTTTTTATTATCACTATACGCAATTTTACCTTTCATCCATATTCCATTGTAACCGTTGCTTCTAGGGATATATTCCAATTTACTTATTGTATTAACAGAGCCCAAATCCAAAATTATTTCAAAAGGGACTTTGCTCTTTTCATAATCCGAATGCCATCCCGTATTTGCATCCTCATCAAAAAGGTTTTCTATCCCTTCTCCTTCCTGGCTTGGAATGGAGGATGTGGCTTTTATGCCTTTAATTGCAAATTCGTAAGGATTTTTATTGGTTCGGGATGAAAAAGGAACCCAATCAGAAGTATTGGTTTTATTGACAGCTCTTACTTTGAAATCATATTTTGTTTCAGGGGTCAACCCTTCAAACAGGAAAGAACTATCTTTAATATTACTGTATACCATATTATCGTATAGTATTTCATAGTAATCAGCATTAGGTATTTTATTCCACGATGGCAATATTGAATACGCGGTATTTGTACTTTCTGAAGTGACAGGTTTTAAAGCTTCTGCTAATGCCCCGGAATTATTTTTCAATTGATTAGAACTAATAAATTGGTAGTCTTTAATGACAAGCTCTACTTTGTTTTTGCTGACATCGGTGATTTCTGATTTTACCCAAAGTTGGGGATTTCGGGTAATAGAAACCTTTGAAAAATCAGAATCTTTTGTAGAGAAATTATTGAATTCAGGCTTGCTGTTGTAAAAATATACGTTTGCTCCTTTATTGAATTCATCTAACGTATTTACTGCTTTCAGATTTACATTTTTACCTCCAACAGAAAGTTTTACACCGGATGGCTTTTGAGTAACGTTAACTCTGAATTCTGTCATTTTTTCTTTTTCAAAACCTTTAAAGTTACCTTTGGCAGGAGAAATACTTATGACAGCTGTATTTTTCACTACATTACTTTCTATAAGCGTATATACAGATTCATTTTTCTTATAATTTTCGGTAATACCATCGTCATCATATTCTGTAAAACTGGATTTTTCTGAAGGATACACTTCATAAATCCTTACTTTTTTATTGATTTCATGAACATTATTATTAGCATTTACCATCGGAATAATAGCACCCGGCTTTACAAATAGGGGAAGTTTCCAAACAGGAGCATCGAAATGATTTAAAATAATTCCTCCTTCATACGTTTGTCCTGTGAAGTAATCAATCCAGTTTCCTTCAGGGAGGTAAATATTATTTCTGATATCATTCCCTTCTTTATCCGTTTTCGTGGCTTGATATATGGGAGCTACTAAAAAATAGGGACCATACAGATACTGATACTGAGTAGATTTTCCGAGGGTATAATCATTAGCCTGTTGCAAAAACATTGCTCTGATGATTGGCAGCCCATCTACAGCTTCTTTAGCCACACTATAAGTATAAGGAAGTAAGCTCGACTTTAATTTTAAATAGTTCCTGTTGATAGAAGTAGCTTGTTCACCCAAAGCCTGAGGATATTTTTCATTGGCTCCCCAGCCATCCATATTGAGCTGCATAGGAGTGAAGGTTTTCCATTGGAAATCTCTGGTATTGATAACCGGGTTTTGCCCGCCAAAAATACCATCCATATCCGAAGTAATATTAGGCTGGCCAGACAGACCAGAACCTATATAGGTAGGAATATGGAATCTTATGTATTCCCACTCTCCCCCTGTTTGGTCTCCTGTCCAGATACCTGCATATCGCTGTGAACCCGCCCATCCGTCCAGCGAAATGATAAAAGGACGGCTTCCGTTACCATATCGTGGCATTATTTGAGCGACATCTGAAATGCCATTCAGTCCGAATGAGTAACCAGGACCTACCCAGGCCACATCAGTTTTTAGTACTCTTACCCCTGCATCCTGCACTTCTTTTATAATATCTCTCTGCAAAAGAGCGGCAACTCCTTCTTTAGGATGTAAATCTGATTGTGTCCACAATCCTATTTCTACTCCATTTTTTCTGGCATACTCTCCAAATGATTTTAAATTGGCAATGTTGCCTTCCAACGTTTCAGTTTGTCCATAGCCTGCACCATACCCATCATTTGGTAAAATCCATCCTAATGGCATATCTGCATTTTTATACCGGTCTATCACTGCTCTGGCAGAAAACTTATAATTGTTTTTTTCGCCATTTAACGATTCTTTAATTCCGCCATTGTCTTTTTGGCTCTCTTTATATCTTTTTCCGTCTTCAAATGGTATTCCTTTTACATCTATTTTCCAATAATCTCTGTTGTAGGCATTAAGATGCCCTTCATAAAAACCAAACTTGGGTAAAAGTACAGGGTTTCCGGTAAGCTGGTAAAAATCATTCAACAAAGATTTGGGGGTATCATCTACCATAAAGAAAACGTCCAGATAATCGGTCTCATGAGCCAGCTTCACTTCATTTTTATTTTGTTTACCAAAATCATAGTATCCTTTTTTGAAAGTATGCCACATACAACCATATCCGTTTGTAGACCAATAATAAGGATTGGGAGATGCTACACCACCATCAGTCCAGTTATTCTGATTTACAATAAAAATAGTGTTTCCTTTATGAGAGAATCTCCCATTCTGTACACCACCTCCATAGAAATATTCATCTTTTCCCTGAGATAAGGTCAATACGACTTCTTTAGAATTAAATTCTATGGGAGCCATAAAGGAAAATACTTCTTTATGAAGATTCAGATCAAATACTTTAAATAAAGAAGTTGCTTTTTCAATTTCTATTTTAGTTTTAGCGGTAGAAACGGAAACAGTCTGTGACAAATTACTGACCGCAATTTCTTTTACTTTTTTTCTGGGCTGATCTGCCAGAATCTGAGCGGGAGGTGATGCTTCCGGATTTCTCATTTCTCCACCTTTGGGATCTAAAAATAATCTAAAAAGATTTTCCCCATAAAAATCTATGATCAGCTTTTTGTTATCAGAAAACAAAACCTCTACAGAGGTTTCTCCCTTCCTGGAAACATTATCAATTTTTTGAGCCTGAGTTCTTCCGGTGAAGAAAACAAGAAAAGAACTCAGGAGTAAAATTTTTTGATTTTTTGAATTTAAAACGGTATTCATGTACCTTGGTTTTATATATTAATTTATATTGTATACTACTCTAAGAACGTGAGATCAATATTAGAGATAAAACAACTGTATCATCTTTTGTGATCACAGGACTTTCAAAAATATAGATCATTTATTCACTACTTTATTTAATAAGCTGACTCTGTTTATTTCAGAAATATAGCTCATACAATAGGTCTGCTCAATTTACTGCTTAATTTTAATTCATCGGTTGGTGGAGAAATAAAATTCCGTTTCTGTCTGTAAATTTGGACGTCTGGTCATACAAAATTCCCACATCAAAAGTGTGGGAATTTATCAATTCAAATTTATTTAATAATGAATTTTTCGATATACTTATCTGATTGTTTAATAAATAATGCCGTGTAAGTTCCCTGAGGAAGGTTAAGCAATATATTTTCATCAGCTTTTAAATTGAATTTCTCAGCAATTTTTCTTCCTGAAGTATCATAAATGATCAGATGAGAACTTATCCATTTTTCTGGTAAACGTATAGAAATAGGAGTACCATGTACTATGGGATTGGAAACGATCTGTGGATGAGCAGCCTTGTATTTTACAGGATTAAGAGCTGATAACACAGATGAATTAACGGTTAGTATAAACTGACTGAAAGAGCTAACGTTTAGCCCGTTATTAAAGGTTACTTTTGTATTAAGCCCACTTCCTGAAACAGTATCTGCATTGTCAATACTGCTTCCCCAGCTATTTCCGAAATCATTACTGCCTCTTTTGAAAAGATGGTAAGAAGATGCTGAAGGATAATTAGCAAAATCAGCATTCTTATAAAAAGACAGTGAGGTAAGCGGAGCAAATGTTTGGTTAGCACCATAATTATTAACAATAGAATAAAAGCCAAAGTTCGTATTACTATCAGGCAGCTGATCAGGATTTATACTGCCTCTCGACACCCAAACATCACCATTAGGATAGGTTCCCGGAGCAAATTCCATAGATATTCCTGCGTTGGTAAAATCTTTTAACCCGGAAGAATTGATATTAATCTTCTCGCTTACTCCATGAAAAACAGGAACATTAGATAATAATCTTGTATACCCGCTGCCTTTATATGAGGCTGCAGTATTAGAGTTATTTTTATTGATCGTAATATTACCCACTGATTCATTAAACTGAAGATAATATACTAAACCGTTCAGTATAGGGCTTCCTGCTGTGCTTTTTGTAAGATGTCTCCATTGTCTGACCTCATCTATTGATAAAGCTCTGTTCCATATAGCCACTTCATCCATTTCCAATTTGGTGAACCTATTAGAAAAACCTCTTCCATAACTTCCTAAAAATAAAGTATTAACAATTTCTGAAGGCAATGCTGTACTGTTCACACTTTCTTTTCCATTAACATATATTTTTACGTTGATCCCATTGCTTACCAATGCTACATGTGTCCATTGATTTGGAGGAGCCTGCAAACCTGAAGACCACGACCACCCCGGGTGAAAACCTATGGTATTATTTCCACCGTTAAAATTCATTCCAAACGCACTCGCATCGCCCTGAGACATAAAAATACCACTATAATCCGTCTGTACTCCATCCGGTTTAATCCAGCAGGAGAAGGTAAAAGAGTTTTTGTTAATATTCAGATCATTGATTTCTACGTAATCTTTATTACTATCACCGGTAAGCTTTATACTGTTTCCAGGGACGCCATCGGGCTGGCTTGATCCACACTGATTATTGACTTCAATAAAATTATTTAATGTTTGTGTGCTAGTGCCATACTGATCTGTTACCGTTAATGTTACAGAATACAATCCATTCGGAGCATTTTTGTAAGATACTACCGGATTTTCCAGTGATGACGTTGAAGGAGTTCCACCAGGGAAGCTCCATTGCCATGTTGCGCTGGCATTACGAACTACTGAATAATCTTTAAACTGTACATTTTCTGTTACCGGACAATATATTTTATTTTTATCAGCTGATATCAGAGCACTGGGCGGACTTATTTCATACAAAGTGTGTTCAAAGGCACCACGGGAAGTTCCTATTTTTAATTTATTTTCATTATAATTAATAAACATAAAGCGTACATCACACATTGGCAAGCCATTACCCAGCATAGTCCAGTTATTCATATTGTTATTTCTATAAAAGACTCCTGCCTTATTACCTACATATACTCCGCCATTAGAACCTCTCTGAAAAATAATTTTCGTAACAGGGGAAGTAGTGAGCACGGGAGAACTAAGATTAGTCCAGGTTACTCCTCCATCATTAGATTTCAAAACCTTACAGTCTGACTGGACTCCACTGTAGGTTACCCAAATTTCATTAGGATTATTATCTCCGATAGCAATATCTGATATGTTCTTTGGGCCTAATGTAACGGTTGTATCAGGTGTTATATCAGTCCAGGTAGCTCCCTGATCTGTAGTTTTCCAAAGCTTATTACTGGTAATACCTTCTACAACGCACATTACATTTGGATTCTTAGCAGAAATTTTTTCTCTGAATACCTGTTTAGTAAAAGTCTTAATAATAGAAATGCTGTTTCCGTTATCTTCGGTTTTGATTAGAGAATTTTTCCATGTTGCAAGATTAGGATTTCCATCCGGATATTGACCTGCATGATGGGTAATAATTGTGTAATATTTATTGGGATGAAATTCTATAGAATTGAAATAATCATAGATTCCTCCCAAATCCAAAAAATTAGGTTCATTTACCAAAGTATGTACACCGGTTCTGAAATAACGGTAGTTGCTATATCCCTGGCTGTAAATATAACGGTCATCCAATGGATTTACATCTGTATTTCCCTGATCCGCTCCTGGCCCATTGTACCATGTAAAACCATTAGCACTTTCTTTGATCATAGCAGGACCATGGTTATTTCCTGATGCCACTAAATTGCTCTTAAATGCACTGCCAAATCCCCATAATTCATGATTACTGATACTATTGGTTTTCGTGGTCAAAGTATTTCCCAAATCATTAGAATCTGTCATTTCTCCGTCACTTCCTACAATTAACTTTCCGTTGATAAAATCAATGGCCCTGATATCGGAATGCGTAGTTCCTGATGCTAGTGAAAATGAAGCACCATTGTTGGTAGAAATATGTATTTTTTCATTTCCATAGCCTCCATAAGCTATTTTATTTTCATCTTTACGGTCCATCTGAATATCTCCATGGTGTAGTAACGGATCATGATTATACACATCTCCAATGCCGGAAACCATATTGATTCTGGTAAGCTCTACATTTCCTGTTAATTTATTGAATTTGTATAATTGAACCGCATTATGACCATAAGCACTTGAACCTGTACCTGCCGCTACATAGAATGATGCCGCATTATTACCAGGTAAAAAAACTTTCGTCCACCCGATGATCTGGCCATTTGAGGAAGCACTTAGTGTAGTAGAATTCAATTGGGAAAAACTTGATCCCTGATCCACAGACTTATAAACTTTGAAAACATTAGTATTGGAAGTACTGGCAAAATAAACAGAATTACTGTCATTGGGATCCCATTCCAAACATTCGCTGTGTATGGATGAGTCCCATATTGAATAATTAGGAAGCCCGGTATAAACCTCATTCCAGGAATTCCCGCCATCGGTTGTACGATATAGCGATGTTCCCCAACGAACAACTACGATATCAGGATTCACAGGCGACACGGCAATATCATATGCTTTACCTGGATAGTTAGCCGCAGTCATAGTGGTCGTAAGCCAGTTAAGCCCTCCATCGGTAGATTTAATAAGCTGACTGTCACTTAATGCGTAGACAATTTGCGGATTAGCAATGCATACATCTACGTCATTATATTTAGAATCCGGAAAACCGTTATCTACCAGATTCCAGACTGATCCCCCATCGGTTGTACGCCATAAGCCACCGGTTACAAAAGATACAAATATCTTCTGAGGATCAGTAGGATCAATTTTATTCAGATATACATACCCTCCATGGTTTCCCTTACCTGAGTAAGATGTACTGGCACTGTTGAAAGGACCAATCATAGACCAGCTTCCCACCTGGGTCTGCGTAGTTATTAATGGGCTGTTGCTGGCTTTTGAATGGCTTATCAACAAAGGTTCCGGAACTACTTTTCCGTTTTCATCCAGATAAAACAGTTTGGTTCTGAGCCAGTCTTCACCAAGGCTTCGCGGTTTACTTTTTTCCCATCTGTGGTTTCCGAAATACTTATCAAAATTGGACTTGATTTTAAAATAGTCTGCATAATCTTTCATGTCTGAAAACCAGGACATCGACTTATGTTTAATTTCATACTCAATATCTTCATCATCTTCTTCTGTCCGTAAGGTTTTATTTGATGAAAAATCCTGACCATTGCAGATTGTAGATATCAGTAATATCAACAAGAATAATTTGTTTTTCATATGTGTTTATTTAATTAATTGACAGTTAAATACTGCTAATCCTTGTAATCTATATTTAGTATCCTTTTGCTGCCTGAGCTTCTTTTAATTTTGGATTTAAATCCACGGCAGTCTGAGGATAAGGGAATCTGTAAAACTTATCATTCCAAACTCTTGTTGCAACCTGTGTATTTGTGATATCGTAGATTGTTTTCATTACATTGGGAGCAGTTTTCCATCTTCTGATATCGTAGAATCTATGTCCTTCGTTGGCTAGCTCTATTCTTCTCTCATTTCTAATAATATCCCTCAACGTTTCCTTTGTTTGTGTTCTGCTTACTACGGTCATACCTACTCTGTTTCTGATTTTGTCTAATGCATCGTAAATGGAGGCATCCGGCCCATACAATTCATTTTTTGCTTCAGCATAAGTAAGCAGTACCTCTGCATAGCGAATCAGCATAAAATTATTACTCGCATTTAAGTTTTCATCTAATGAACTATAGTCTGCCATTTTTTTATAGTTATAGCCAATTTTTGATGTATTGTTTCCTCCTTTACCCCAAGTGAACAGGTTGTTTGTTCCAAAGCCTTTCAGATAAGACCAGGGGCCATTCGGGTGCATAATACTTGCATATAAACGTGTGTCTCTGTTTTTGAACTCGTCGAGATAGGCATTATTTGGGTTTCCATCATTATAGTTTGACGCTCTTACAGCATCAGAAGGAGGGGTAAATGCTGTACCATCTTTTTTCCAATAGGCATTCACCAGATCGATTGTTGGGGTGATAGAGCTCCAACCACTCTCTTCATTGGGCAATAGAAGAAGGGTCATGTAATTACTATATGTTCCTTTTGAATCCGGTACATACTGGGCTTCTAAAATTGATTCTATACTGCCCTCATTTTTAGCCCAGAATAATGCCTGATAATTACTTAAACCTTTATAAAAATTATCTTTATCCGTGGTAGAAGTAAAAGTAACAAAGCTATCATAGTCTGTACTTGTGTCTACTGAAGCTGTATTGAAAAGCCCGTAAATTCCGGAATTCATTACCAGTTGAGCAGCTTCATAGGCTTCTTTATATTTTCCTGTGTATAAATAGACCCTTGCCTTAAATGCTAATACAGCTCCTTTTGTTATTCTACCCTTATCCTGGCCGGAAGTATAGATAGCAGGTAAATCATTTTCAATAGCATTTAATTCATTGGTTACAAAATCATCAATTTCAGCTTCAGAAACCGGTGTAAGAGATGTTTCATCTAATTTACCTGATTTTTGTACCAACGGAAGAGCACCAAAACGCTGAGATAAATCAAAATAATTAAAAGCTCTTATAAATCTTGCTTCTGCGCTATATCTTTTAGCAAGATTTTTGTCCATTGGGATCTTATCGATATTCTCTAAAAAGGTATTTACCATTCTGATTGTCGTAAAGTCATATCCGAAATCTGTAGAAGGAAGTATATTTCCTGCAGAAGCATCTACTGCCATTGTCTCCCAGGGGTATTGAGCATATGAATTATCTGTGTAACAATCATTGTATAAACTTAGGTAAGCTGCCCCGGACAAGTATTTATAAATACCATTCAGCGCCATGGTAGCATCTTTTTCAGTTTTCCAAAATGTATCTTCGGATATTTTGTCTTCCGGAAACCTGTCTAAATTACAGGAACCGGTAACTATAGATAGGGTAACTGACAGTACTATGATTTTTATTTTTTTCATTTGATATCTTATTTAAGTTAAAAAGTTGCATTTATACCAAAGGATACGGTTTTTAAATTAGGATATGAGGAACGTGCACTTGCCATTTCAGGATCAAAATCTTTTATTCTTTTGTCACCTCTCAGCGTAAAGTAATTTTCCAGGTTTGCGTATATTCTGAATTTTTTCAGTCCTATGTGGTTGATCACGTCCTGAGGAAGGGAATATCCTAAAGTAACAGACTTAATTCTAAAATAACTTGCATCAAAAAGCCAGAAATCAGAGGTAACACCTATATTTTGAGTTCCTCCTCCAGCCGGCAATACTCTATGGTACAAAGCATTAGGATTTGGATTTTCAGGAGTCCATCTGTTATCTAAAACATATTGCTTTACCCCTGCACCATTGAAAAATGCCTGAGAGGATTCTTTATCCAGATATACCTGAACATTCGCTACCCCTTGCCCCACTACGCTGAGATCAAAATTTTTATATCTTCCTCCGATGCTCAGACCGTAGGTAAAAGCTGGAACATCATTGCCTATAACCGTTCTGTCATTTTCATCAACAACTCCGTCGCCATTAATATCCACATACTTTATATCACCTGGCTGGGATGAACTGTATAATTTAGGATAATTATTATTAATATCTTCCTGGGTTAAAAGACCGGCAGTTTTATATCCATAGAAATCTCCAATTGAACCTCCTACCTGCGTGATCCAGTAATCATTATACAAAGGCTTACTATTGACAAGTGATAGAATAGTGTTCTGGTTTTTAGCAAAATTAGCATTGATGTAAAAGTCTCCATTTTCAAAATTTTTATTGTAGCCCAAAGTAACTTCTATCCCTTTATTTTCTACATTGCCTGCATTAATTGGCGGTGTTTGGTTTTTGTCTGGATTGTTGTCCATGATTACACCGGTTTCATATTCTAACTGATTGTTCATTAAAGCCCCTTTTGTAAGACGGTTATAAAAATCTACTGAGAAAGTGAAGGTATTATTGAATAAAGATCCGTCCAGTCCTATATTTTTGGTAACAATTTTTTCCCAGCCTATATCTGAAAAGCCCAGTTTGCCAGGTACCACTGCCCCTACTATAACATTCCCCAGAACTGAAGAATCATTATCCATATAGGTCTGGCTGTCATAATAACCAATAGTATTAATAGATCCGGCGCTTCCGTAAGACCCTCTCAATTTCAGGGTATTAATAAAGTTAAGGTTTTTAATAAAATTTTCTTTATCCAACCTCCAGGAAGCCATAAATGCTGGAAAATAACCCCACCTATTTTCTTTAGCAAAACGCGAAGATGCATCTGCCCTTATAATACCTTCCAGAAAATATTTTTCCTGATAATTATAATTGATACGGGCGAAAGCAGACTGGAAAGCATATTGTTGAGTATTAGATTTCAATTCATCTAACGTTCCATCAAGGGTACTAAGAGCACTTAAAGCATGCAATCCATCTTTTGGTATATTAGATTTTTTGCCATAGATTGATCTTGCTGTATAGTCTTCATAAGAAGCTCCTCCTAAGATTTTAAAATAATGCGATGAAATATTTTTTTCATAACTCACCAGAACCTGAGTATTGAGTAATTCATCAGATTCCCATTTTTCTTTATAATTATTAACTGCTCTCGCAGTTGCACTAATAGGAGCTTGAGTTAAAAAATTGTATACAGGGTTTAGTGTATTTGTAAATTCCCCTAAACGATAGTTCCAGTTTGAATAACTGATCTGAGCATCAATATTGAAGCCTTTTGCAGGAGCGTAGCTGGCAGATAATGCTCCCATAAATTTTTGATCATTTGACTTGAAGTCTCCACCCTCAATGTTATTTCTTACAGGATTGGTATTTGCAAATGTGTTATCTACTTTACCCGCATTAACAGATCCCCACCATCCATTGGATTGTCTTAGTGCCATCGTAGGAGATATTCTTGCCAACTCTGTAGTATTAATACCTCCTCCCTGATCATTGATCATTTGTTTGATGAACGATATATTAGAGTTTACTGTTAGTTTATCACTTAATTTAGATGAGGTGTTCGTTCTGAAAGAATACCTATCCATTCCTTTTGTAGGGGACAGAGATTCCTGTTTCAGGTACCCTAAGCTTGCGAAATAACGAATTTTATCACCACCTGACACATTAATCTCATTATTAAGCACATTGGCCATTTTTCTGTAGGTTTCCTTATACCAGTCAGTGTTAGGGTATCTGTCAGGATCTGTACCTGCAGCTGTAAGATCTATTTGCTCCTGCTTGTACTGAGAAAAAAGACCAACATTATGATCAGCATTGAAATAGGCTTCATTTTTTAATTTCATGTATCCAACGGCATCCACATACTTAGGCAAATAAGTGGGGGTCTGATAGGCATTATACATATTATAACTTATGCTCATCTTACCTCCGCCTCCTTTTTTGGTCTCTACAAGAATAACCCCATAGCCGGCTCTTGTACCATAGATAGCTGCTGAAGCATCTTTTAAAATACTTATATTTTCAATATCAGCGGGACTTAACCTTGAAAAGTCTGCAGCACTTGAGAGAATACCATCTATAATATAAAGTGGTGAATTACCGGCAACACTTCTTCCCCTTACATTTAAATCAGGTACAGAACCTACATCTCCTAATTTGGATTTAATTGTAACCCCGGGTAAGGCACCTTGTATACTGGCTGTTAAGCTTGTTGTCGGACGATCCTGTAGTATTTTTTTGTCAACGGAAGCTATGGATCCGGAAACAGTTCCCTTCTTCTGTTTTCCATATCCTACTAAAACAATTTCTTCCACATTTTTTACTTTCTTTACAGTGTCCGAAGGTTTGTTTTTAGTTTCCTGTGCATGAACAAGTGTTACAGAGGACAAAAGAACTGCACCTAAAATAATCTTTTTTTTCTTCATGTTTTTTTAAGTTTTTATTGAAATATTCTATCTAAGGGTAGTTGCTGAATGGGAACAAGCTATTACTACAATGTTAAATATTTGTTACTCAAATGTATATTTTTACTGTACACCTCCATACTGGTAACCACCAGTTTTTGTCCTTTTACCACCAGTTTGAAGATTATTCCAATGTATCTTATTGAGTCTATAGCAGATGGGCTGTGTCTGCCAGAATTTATATTTTCTGGTTTCTGTTTAAAGAGAAAAGATCTGTTTAATTAGATTTATAGATTTGTATTTATGAAGAGTTAATTCCTATCAAAAACATGGAATGTAATAGATTGCAAAGAATTTCGGGTACAATTACCCAATAAATTTGCAAGTTGCTTAAAATTTGTGCTATATATCCTTGAAATATGGGAATAATGCCTCCTTCACAAGCCTTCAGGGAGTGAAATTTGTTCTATATCATTTATGGTATTTACAAGAACTTGTATTTTTTGTTTACCTGTTTATTACTTAATTCAGAATTTTAATTTTTTAGAATTTCCATCTTACAAAAGCTTCCATGGCAGCATAAGTAGCAAGTCCCATTTTATGATAGGTCTCTGCCGTTTCTCTGTTTCTTTCTTCTGCTCTCTGCCAGAATTCTCTCATATCTGTCCCTTGAAATACTACTCCATCTTTTTGAGATTGATGTTTAAAAATCCCATAGCGTTTTTCCAAAATTTGATCCGGACTTAATGGTACTGCCATTTCTATTTCTTCTATAGACCATTCTTTCCATGCTCCTCTATATAACCATAACCAGCAATCTTTCATGTATTCCTTCGATTTTAAATTTTTAACAGATTCAAAAACAGCATCCAAACACACTTTATGTGTTCCATGAGGATCTGCTAAATCACCAGCTGCATATATCTGATGTGGTTTTACGCTGTCTATAATATCCGTTACAATTTCTATATCCTCTTTACTCAATGGCTTTTTTTCTATTCTGCCTGTTTCATAGAAGGGCATTTCCAAAAAATGAATCTGGGTGTCTGGTATTCCCACGTAATAACATGTAGATCTTGCCTCCCCTTTCCTTATTAAACCTTTTATATGTCTTACTTCAGGAATATCGATATCACTGTTTTTCTTATTTTGTAAAAATTTGATAGCTTTATCAAAAATCTTTTGTGCTGCATTATTTTCAATGCCAAACATTTCATTATAATCACATACAAAATTGGCAAACCGCAATGCTTCAGAATCTGCTACCGCTATATTGCCGGAAGTTTGATAAGCTACATGAACCTCATGCCCCTGTTGGTGCAGTCGTATGAAAGTTCCGCCCATACTGATAATATCATCATCCGGATGCGGACTGAATATAAGGACTCTTTTTTTGGCAGGAGTTTTCCTTTCCGGCCTGTTACTGTCATCTGCTCCCGGCTTACCTCCCGGCCAACCCGTTATGGTGTGTTGTAATTTATTGAAAATCTCAATATTGATATTGTAAGCCGGACCTTTGTCTGCCAACAGATCACTCATTCCGTTTTCTATATAATCAGAATCGGTAAGCTTCAATATAGGTTTCTTTATTTTTTGGGCCAATCCCAAAACTGCTTTTCGGGTTAATGCATCAGTCCATTCTATTTTCTCTACCAGCCATGGAGTATTAATTCGGGTAAGTTTATGAGCTGCTGCCTGATCCAATACAAAAGTTGCGTTTTTGTGTTCCTGCAAATAGGAAGCCGGTACCATGTTGGTAACAGGACCTTCTACAGACTCTTTGATGATATTTGATTTAGATTCTCCCCAGGCTAATAGTATTACTCTTTTCGCCTCCATTATTTTCTTCACTCCCAATGTAATAGCTGTTCTGGGGGTATTCGACAGTCCCAAAAACTCATTGCTGGCTGCCACTCTTGTGATATGATCTAAAGCTACAAGTCGCGTTCTGGAATTTTGTAAGGAGCCCGATTCATTAAACCCGATATGACCATTACCGCCAATACCCAGAATCTGCAAATCTATCCCACCTAAGGCTTCTATTTTAAGTTCGTATTCTGCACAGTAGTCTGCTATTTCCTCTTTAGATAATGTTCCGTCAGGGATGTGATAGTTTTCAGGAAGAATATCTACTTTATCAAACAACAGTTCTTTCATAAAACGAACATAACTATGTACGGAATCCGGTTCCATAGGATAATATTCGTCAAGGTTGAAAGCAATGACGTTTTTGAAACTCAATGCTTCTTCTCTGTGCATGCGTACCAATTCAGCATATAAGCTCTTGGGTGATGAGCCGGTAGCCAAACCTAAAATACAGGGTTGTTTTTGAGACTGCTTTACACGGATAAGGTCTGAAATCTCTTTTGCTACGGATTTTGAAGCTGAAAGCGAATCCGTGAAAATAACCGTCTCTATCTTTTCAAATCTTTTTTCAAATCCTGTAGAGGAATCTATTGTGCTTTTTAACATAGTAATTTGGTTTTGGAAAGTGATAAAATTAAATTATATATAGAACTTGTATTTCTAATTTCAATAAAAAACAAAAAAAAGAGATACTTCATATATACATCATGTTATTATATGATTAATTATCAGCACTTTAAAATTTAAACATTAAAAAGATAAAATTTATTTCTTGAGCCCGGAAGATTGGTAATTACTATTTAAAATAACGTTCAACTGTATTCTCATACTGTTTCCGGCAGAATCAATAGGGACATTCAACGCAAAAAGTGTCCGGGAAGTTACAAAGTGATTAAAATTTCAGGTTAGTAATATTAATCAATTAATACCTAGCTCCATTTCTTTTCCTCATTTAATCCGCTCAGAAATATGGAAAATATGGAGAAAAACATATTCGTTCAAAAAAATTAATCAAATTAATGGGAATTATTTTTTTTTATTTGATAAATAAATTTAATTTAGTGGAAATAAATACAAATACAATTATGAAACTAAAATTATTAGCTGATACTTTTTGTGGTATCGCCGCATTACTTATTTTTCAATCATGTGCAGAAACTACTGCCACTATGGAGGACACTGTTTCTATCCAAAATGTTTCACCTTTAAAGAAAGTATTATCCTTTAATGTTCCCGTTGCAGGAAATTCTTTTTTAACTGTAAAACCTTTGGGAGCCGGCGAGGTGATCACTTCCACCAAACTGGATAACTGGACAAACTCTAATACGGTGATCAGTACTTATTTCAGGGTAAGCAATACAGGAACATTAAAAATTGGATTAAAAGCTTCTGTTCCATCAGGAACCAGTATTGTTAAAGTAACGGTAGGCAATACCTCCCAGAATGTTACTTTAACAGGATCTGTTTCTAAAGAGTATACAGTGGGAGATTTTATTGTTTCCACACCAGGTTATGTGAAAGTAGACCTTCAGGGTGTTTCTAAAACCGGCGGATATTTTGCAGATCTTACGGATGTGACTTTCAGTGGCACAGCTTCTACAGGAACCAATGTTTACAGCAATGATCCTTCTTACTATTATTGGGCACGCAGAGGACCTTCATGTCATCTGAACTATATCGTTCCCACCACAAATAATGTGAGCTATTATTATAACGAAGTAACAGTTCCTGTGGGAGAAGATAAAATCGGTTCTTATTTCATGGCCAATGGCTTTAGTGCGGGATATTTCGGTATGCAGGTTAATTCTGCTGCTGAAAGAAGGATTTTATTCTCTGTATGGAGTCCCTTTGTAACCGATGATCCTAACAATATTCCTCCTGAGCAGAAAATTATTCTCAACAGAGCAGGCAGCGGGGTAACGATTGGGGAATTTGGCAATGAAGGTTCTGGCGGACAGAGTTATTACAAGTATAACTGGAGTGCCGGGCAAACCTATAAATTTTTATTAAAAGGCGAACCGGACGGAACAGGAAAAACAGATTTTACAGCATGGTTTTTATCCCCGGATGCTACGGAATGGAAACTGATAGCCAGCTGGAAACGGCCTGAAACCAACACCTATCTACAAAGCTTTTATAGCTTCGTGGAAAACTTCAATCCTGAAAATGGATATCAGGGCAGAAAAGCAGAATTCAAGAATCAATGGGTGAGAACTTCAGACGGAAACTGGATTGCTATTTCCGGAGCAAAATTTACTGTGGATAATACTTATAATGCACAACAAAGAATAGATGCAATAGGTGGAACAAATGGTAATGCTTTCTTTTTGCAAAATGGCGGCTTTTTTAGTACAACTGTTGCTCCCGGATCGCAGTTTTCTGTTACAGCACCTTCACAAGCTCCAAACATCAATTTTTCAACGCTTCCTTAAAATTATATCCAAAAATAAAAGCCAGTTCTTATAAAGTAACTGGCTTTTATTTTTTCTGATTCATGCTTTATAATGAGATATCGGAATTTACAGCTGTATTTTTGGAATGAAAATTATTTAATAACAATACCGCCAGGAAAAATAAAATTCTTTTTATCATGGTTGTGTTTTTAACAAAAGCACAGTTAAATCCAACTGTGCTATTTTTTATTAAATTTACTCAGAAGAATGTTCAATAATTGCTTGAACTCTTATCAGGCTATCTTTTAAATCAGGCAACCCATAATAGTTGTTTTTCTGAAATACTAAAATAATATTTCTATCTTTAACTACACTATTATAAAGTAAGCTTTCAGCATTCCATATAGCATTCCCAGAATTAACACCTGCAAAATTCAAGTAAAAAGGATCAACTGTATTTCCTATATAAGCAAGTATTTTATATTTTTCATCTGATGTAAAATTGGTATTATCTTTCAATACATATCCAAAATTCTCCAAAGCATTCAAAAGCCTGTTTTCGTCTGCTTTTGTATGGTCTTTTATATACTTTAATAGCTCTGTTCTTATTTCTAATTCTCCTTTACAGTTTTTTACAAAAATAATATCGCCGATGTCGGAAGAGGTTTGATATGCTTTTAAATAATCTTTCATGACAAGATCATTGAAGTGCGGCTCCTTAGTAAATCCAAAGTTTTTCACCAGCATCTTCACAAATACTTTATCGTGCTCTGCCAACCAGCCCACATAAGATTTATTATCATTGAAAAGAAGCATATTCCTTGCTACAAGGGTTTGAACATTTTTTTTCCGAATTTCATTTAAATTGTTAACATCTTTCCAATGTGGAATTGTAATATCCAAATTATCTATACTTGATTTTCTTGTTATATTGATGTTTTCAAAATCATTTAATCTAGAATATTCTTTTTTATAATCAATAAGCTCAGGTATATAATACAAATCTGTAATTAATTTTCTTTGTTTATCTATAAACAGGCCTTCGTTATCAACTCCATTATTATGATACATAACAAACTCTTTATCACATTTATCCAAAAAATTAACGTATAAAAAATGTGATTGAGAATCTGAATCAATGATTCTTCCAAAAATATTTTTGATTTTTTTATTAAAATCTTCAGTACCAAGAGTATTATACCCATTTAAATTTAATAATTCATGAACTACTATTGCTGTTGCTTTCAATTCTTTAGTCTCAAATTGAATTTTTGGTAGTCCAGCACCAGCCTCATCAATAGTGTAGGTTGCCCCCTGTTTAAGTTGTTTTTTTAAGACATTTTCGACGATACTATCACTCTTATATTTTGTACCAATAGAATGAATATCTTTTCTTTCTTGCCCGTTATTATTACCACTAGTGAGTAGTAGAGGTACCATCAAAACATTTAGTATTTTCATCATATTAAATTTGTGTTTCACAATTAAAAAAGAAGCACACCCATTTCTGACTGTGCTTGATATATTATTTCTTAGGATGTTGTTTTCGCCATTCTGTAACATTCATAGGTCGGTTATCCGGGCCACATGTTCCGTTGTATTCACATTCTTCAACAAAATATTCATCATAATCTGCGTTATCCCACCATTCTTTAAATTTTGGAAGGTTGAAATAATTATTTTTCTGTAAAATGTCTACTTCTTCCTGATCTAAAAAGAATCGTAACCTTCCCATCATCTTTGAATTATCTCCATATCCCGAAACAAATCTTTTGTCATACTTATATTGTTCAGCAAAATAAACGATATTCGCTAGTATTTTTACCTTATCTACCTTTGAAACGCCAGTTTCTTTGTTATTAAAACCAGCAAAATATTCAAGATATCCTTTAATATAATCAAGTAAAAATCTATTCTCATTTGACATATCGTTTGTTATATCTGGAGTATAAATCTCTTGTAAAATTTTAAAAGTATTAGCATGTATTTTTACTGTTTCATCACATTGCTTTACCCAAAACAAATTCCCATAATCAGACGGGTTTTTTTTATCAAATTTTGTTCTTTCAATAACCCACTTCAGTAAATCAATATCCTGAGTGTAGCCAAAAGTTTTTACTAAAGCCTCCATAAAATATGAATCATTAAGGGTTAGCCATTTGTATTGAGCCTTATTATCATTAAACAAATAGAGGTTACGCGCAACTAATGTTTGTATGTTCTTCTTTCTCTGCTCCTTCAGATTGTGTATATCTTTCCAATAATATATTTTCACATCTTTTATATGATTATTATTCTCAGCATCTTTTTCAAACTGAAATAATTCAGGATTTTTAGTATAATCCATTATTTCAGGAATACTGTATAAATCTGAAATGAAAGTTCCATTCTTAAAAATATAAGTACTATATGGATTTACATCGATACTGTTTGAATTTTTATACAATTTCAGGTCCTTCGAACATTTATCTTCGAAATTGACATGTAAATACTTTGACTCTGATTTAGGATCAATTACTCTTTTGAAGATCATATTAATTTTAGTAATGAATTCTTCTGCACTTGGTTTTTTATATCCATTATCATCTAATTCTTTTGCTATAACAGATTCTGTAGCTTGTAAATCTTTCAATGCAAACTTATAGGTTGGATAATCCGTCTCACTTTTCTCTCCACTTACACCAGCTGCCAATTGTGACTTCAGAACGGATAAAAATGAGATATCGGAATTTACAGCTGTATTTTGGGAGTGAAAAGTATTTAACAACAATACCGCCAGGAAAAATAAAATTCTTTTTATCATCGTTGTGTTTTTAATAAAAGCACAGCTTGTAAACTGTGCTCTCAATATTTATTTCTTAGGATGTTGTTTTCGCCATTCTGCATAATCCATAGGTTGGTATCCTGAACCGCAACTTCCTTCATATTCGCACTCACCTACATAATAAGCATCATAATCCGCATTATCCCACCATTCTTTAAATTTTGGAAGACTGAAAAAATTATTTTCTTTTATAACCTTAAAATCATCATCATTCAAAAAATAACGAAGTCTGGCCATCATCTTATTATCATCATTAAATTTTTTATCATAATTATATTGTTCAGCAAAATATGCCAAGTTTGCCATTAGTTTTAATTTTTCGTTTCTTGTAAGGTCAGTGGATTTATCACGTCCTAAAAATTCTAAATAACTTTTGATATTATCAATAATAAATCTATTTTCAGATGGATCATTTGGTATATGGAGTTTTTGAAGAAGCTTGAATGTATCTGCATGCAGTTTGAATTTTCCATTACATACTTTAGCCCAAAAAAGCTTACCAAAATTCCGGGGATCCTTTTCATCAAATTTTGTTTTTTCTATAGCCCATTTTAATAAATCAGGATCTTTTGTATATCCAAAAGTTTTAACTAAACCTTCCATGAAACTTTGATCATTTAAAATAAGCCATTTGAATTGTGGTTTACTATCATTAAAAAGGTACATATTACGTGCAATAATATATCGTGGAACTTTAATTTTAAAAGAATTATCACCATTAATATTTATTAATTCCTTTAATAAAAGCATTGGAAAAATAAACTGATTATTAGTATTGATAAAAGTATTCTGAGTAGTTGAATAAAGTTCATACTTATTTTGTTCAAGTGTCCCAGGATTGCCATCAAGGTGATTACCAAATACTGTTATGTACCCATTCTTTTGATCAATACTCACGCATTTATTAGAGCTATGACTGATTGAAAAAATAGTTTCAATCTTATTGTTAAAGGATTCAGCTTTTGGTTCAATATAACCATTACTGATCAGATCATCACAGATAATAGAAGAAGCTAATTTTAGATCTTCTACATTCAAATTATAAGGATCATCATATTCAACTTCATCAGACTCAATTTTCTCTTGTAGTTTAATATGTTTTTTAATGTTTTCAACATCAATTTCATCTACTTTCTCGGATATTTTATATTGTTTTTCTTTAGAGTTCATATTATTCTCTTGACTTTTGTTATTACAACCAATAAATAATAAAATGAATATAGAAATATTTAAAATTTTCATAAATAAATATTTTAGTTTGTTGAACCTGTATTATTTCCTGTACCAATTCCAAATTTAGCATTAATAATATCTCCATCATCATAATTACTATTATTTCCATCATCATAATAATCTGCTGCAGTTAGTTTATCTTTTTCAGTAGGTGTATAATCTACTGGAATATAAAATCCCCATAATTTTTTCTTTTTAGAATTACTGGTATATTCATCATAAGAACTAAATTTAACTGTTTGATCCTGGTTTCCTCCAAGAAGTATGTAGGCTCCTTTTTTAGTCATTCCATATAAAAAACCAGTATGCCCCTTCCACTTAGTATTATGTCTGTAGACAACAAGGCATCCAAAAATAGGCTCGGCAATCTGTTTATAGCTTTTCCCAGCAACACTATCAATAGGAGCTAGAGATGAAGCTGATTTAGCATGTTTATATGGTTGATTTGTTTCAGGATTGGTTGTTTGGCCTATACACCAGTTCATATAAGCTGCACACCACGGTCCATTATCAGGATCTGTAGGCTCATATGTATTCCCACAATATCTAAGGTAAGACTTTGCTTTTGAATACATTGGTTCTTTTGATTCCTCACATCCTTTCATTTCTTTTGCAATTCTCAATGCAATAGTCATCCATGGTGCACGATCAGCAAGTTCTGGTAGTACAACAGCTTCTCCATTACAAACATTTTTATCATATTTAAACCATATCTTTAGCTTATCAAAAGCTTCTTTTCTTTCTTTCCATCCATTAGGGTTATCACTCAATTTATGACTTTTAGGATAACCATTGAGCATTTTTGCCTGCAACCAAAAATACTTTTCATCCTCTTCAATGAGCAGACCTAAATCTATCAAATTTTTTCCCAGTCCCTTACTAAAATAATTATGTTTTTCTATTCTTAAGGAATCATATTTTGCATCATCACCAGTCCAAGGAGTATCCCAAATACCAGACTTTTTTTGTTGAAATTCCCAACCGCCAGCATCGACAGCATAATGTAAATCAGATGATATTATATCTGGATTTTTAACAATCTCTTCTTCTTTTCCTACATGTATACCATAAGTTCGATATGGGCCTGGTTCATTATAAAATTTACTATCTTTCCCTTTCACTCCTGTTATTTGTAATATTCCTCTACCTTTATAAACACTTTGACTGGACTTCCAATCACTCCATTCTTCTTTACTTTGTTTAAAAAAGCCTGTTTCACCACACAAATTTGCTAGAAAAGAAATTTTTTGTATACATTTATTTATAGAATATGCTTTAAACATTCTATTTAATTCTAATGTAAGGCTCTTTATACTTTTATCTACAATATCACATTTCTCTGCTATCCCTTGCCATATTTTATTACTTCCTGTAATTGTCTTAATCATATCCTCCATTTCTTGCTCAGTAAAATCACGGTTACAATAACATGTTTTCTGTTTTCTCACCTCCGCCATTTCCACCACCACAGGCATCACATCATTATCAATAGCTTCGGGGGTCTCTTTCTGAGATACTTTGAGACAACCACTCTCATAAAAAATAAATTGCTTACGCAGCTCCAACATCTCTTGCTGAGTAAATGCTGTTCCGTCTTTTTTAAACGCTTTAATCCCCAGTTTTTCCATATCCTCTGTTCTAACCAGATCGGCAGGAAGTGTACTGTTGATCGTAAACTGGCTTTTTTCTATTTTCCAGACTTTCTTTTTGGGATCTGCGGGATCCTGAACCTGGCGGGAAACCTGCGCGATGTAATAGTCAAAGTTTTTCGGTGGATTTTTCCATTCTTCTTTTGCGGTGAAGACCACTTCAAGCAGGCCGTCTTTTCCTGTTTTTTCCTCGTTATAACTTTGTTTGCTTTCGTGGGTATAGGTGATATGATCTTTTTCGTTTAATCCTTCTTTGGGAATCTCCTTCAGCACATCAATCTTCAGAGTTTCTTCCGTCATATTGACGGTATGAACCCAAAGCTTATGGGTTTTACCATAGAAAGTCTGCATCCGCTGAATATCTTTACCATCTTCGGTAGAGAACATGATCGATACAATTTTCTGTTCGGAAGTGATGGTCAGTTCTTCATTGGAATCCAAAACTTCAAGATAAGTTGTGGTGCTGTCTACCACCACAGGTTTCGTTCCCTGAATGGTAATATTTCCCGGAAGTACAATATCCGCAGATGAAGCTGCCTGAAGCTCTACCGTGAATACCAGACGGTAAGACGGGTTCGGATTTTCTGTCGTTTTAGGGATAGCAGCCAGCAATTTTTTCTTGTAATCATCATTCGTGGTGATAAGGAATGAAGCTTTGCCTTCGTTATTAAGAGTAACCGTTTTCTCTTCCAGCATGTATTTATCTTTCTCTTTATAGAAATCATCACCTTCGCCTTTTACCCAGATTTTTACTTTTAACGTCTGATTCTGCAGTCCGTCAATTTCAATAAATCCATAGGTTTCCTCTCCGAATCCTGTTTCGGTACGTTTCACACCGGTTCCATAAGCCCACAGCGCTCTTTTTACAGCAGGCTCAGAAACTTTTACTTTCGCTTCTATTTTCTTTCCATCGGTATAATCTCCTGTTAAATAGGCAGAAATAGTGTATTCGCCGAGATCATTGAATGTAATGGTCCCGTCTCCGTTATTGGTCACTTTATCAGGAACTTCTATTTTTATGGCTTCATTGCCAGCCAGCGCAGCAATTCTTGCTGTTGCCGTATATTTTATTTTTGTTCCTTTCGGAATATTAGCTGCCGGAAGGGTAAATTTATCTATGACATTTTGAATCACCTCAAAATTAAAACAGTCTGATCCGGAAAAACCAGGCTGCTTTCCTGCTCCCAAAGGATTAGCATAAGCTTCGAGTATATATTTCCCGAAATATTGATTGCTGGCCAGTTTTGCATCATTATACAGAAGTTCAGCTACCTTTTTATTGATGGTGCCTGTTCTGAATGAAGGAGAGTTTTCAAATAAGACTACTCTTCCCAACCCTTCCTTTTTTAGGTACCAATATACAGAAGTGCCCGAAGGCATATAATTCACATTAAATTTCAAAGCCTGCACTTTAATGGTATCACTGAATCTCACCAGACCCGGTTCTCCTTTTACTCCCATGACCCCCAGACTGTTTTCGATTTTAATCTCTACAGACTGTGGTTTTGGATCTGTGGGATCTGTAAATGCTTCTACCGTATATTTACCGGCATTTTTAAAGGTAAGAATGACACGGTCGCCAGCACCCGCAACGGAAACAAGATGTGATGAAGAAGCTCCTGAAGAACTGTTATACAGAACAGCTGTTCCCTGCTTTACAGTCCAGTGAACGGTATTTACAGGCATAAAGAATCCTCTGTTCAGTATTTTTGCCTGATCTGTTGTACTGTTGAGTTTACGCTCAATGGATAGAGGTAAAGGAATATTAATCAACGTTGAAGAACCTGGACTGACAATTTTCTTAACAAAATCCTGTATAACTTCCACATTGAGAGAGCATTTGGCATCGCCTGCTTTTTTGCCATAAGCTTCCAGTCTGTACTTCCCTTCTGTAAGTCCGTCGAATATTTTACTCATGGACTGGCTGAAATTGCTTCCCAATCCAATAAATGTTTTTATTTTATCTTTTGTTCCTTCCCCTTTGAACAACGCCCAGATGATTTTTTTCTCATCACCTTTGAACTGGGCTTTTAAGTCCAGGTTATCACCGCCAAAAGGGTTCATAATAGGAAGAAGCGGGCCATTCATTCCTTTGATATAGTAATAAGTACCACTCAATTTATCAGTCGGTATCGGTCTTACCATTGAAATTGATGACACTGCTATGCTTACCTGAGAAGCAGAGGATGACGGCCATTGTGGCGAAGTATTGGCTACTGAAAACTCATCAGCTTCTTTGACATCTATCTGTGAAACATTGTTGGCCTGTCCGGTGGTTGCAAAAGCAATCGTTCCGGGAACACCATATCCCGGACAGTTTCCTGTAGAAGCATCCAACAGGATTTTCATACTCTTGTTGAATTCTACGTTTTCGTAATAGTCTTTATATTTGATATTGCATTTGCCTTTACAGGGATAGGTTTTCCCGTCTGAACCTTTGCAGTTTCCAAATCCGTTTCCGCCTCCGAAACTGTCTGCTTTATCATCAAGATAAGTGGCTACAGGTTTATTTTGTGCAAAATATTTGTTTTTGCCCAATTTTTTTTTCTGGCTTTTCACTTCCATCGGAACGGCCGTACCATTGGAGTTGTTGGTTACAGAGCTGCTGCAATATGCTGTAGCTCCTTCTATAATGATGTATCCTTTATCCGCCATGTCATTTGTTCATAAAGATTAAGTCATTGTGATCGTTTCCTGATATACTGTTTTTTCTCCGTCTGACAATATAAAGTCAGCGTTCTTTTTGGAATACTGTTTTTTTCGGGAATTGTATTCCATTTTTATATTTAATTTTACCTGATACTGTCCCGTCTGATACAGGTATTTTTTGTCCAATTCTTCTTTTATATGAACCGGAACTTTGATTTCAGAGGTAAAAAAGGCTTCAAATCCATATTCTCTCTGTTCGGCATTAATAATTCCGGTACATTCTACATCCCCGATCCCTTTGATATTCCAAACAATGGATTCTTCATTTTTTCCTCCATTGTCTACATAATAAGGAGCAAATAAAAGGAGGTTCCAAAAAGGTTCTTTCAGTTTATTCTTATAAAAGACGGCTTCATCTTCAAACGCGGTAAGATATTGGTTTCTGAAAACATCCGCATTCTGGTATTTTTCCTGAAGTCCGGCTGTTTTGGATTTCCAGTTTTCTATATTATTCTGATGATCTGCAGCGCCAAGAAAACTCCCCTTTTCATCCACTTTTATTTCCACCGGATAGGAACTCTGCTCCAGTACATACAGAATTTCCATAAATTTATTTTCTGATGGGAAAGGAGAATCTTCCATTTTCTCTATCTCCCAGTTTTTTGTATGGTCTTCATTTACCTTTTCCTGAAGGGTAATTTTAAAAGATGAATAGAATCCTTTTGCTTCTCCAAAATGTATCTCAAGAGCATTTTCCACCTGATAATGATGGATTCCTGATGTATATTTCTGAAAAGGCTTTACTCTTGTTTCTACCATATTTATGATTATTAGAACACCAAACGATACTATTTATCACAGTTTTTGTTTACCACCGTCTCTTCCGGCAGATTGTAGAGATATATTTTCTCTATTGTTCCTTTTCCACATTTGTTTACCAGATAATTGGCTATATAATCTTGCTGATAATGTGATATTTCTTCTCCTAACAGCTCTCCGGCACTTTCCTTATTCGTGATAAAATATGAAGTATTATCCGTTTTTCTGTAAAAAACAAAGTTGAGTGAGGAGGTTTCCGGTTTTGCAAGAACCTTATTTTTTTTCAATATGTTTTCTACATACTTTATAATTTCTTTTTTCAGAACACCTTCAGTAGGTTCCGGATTATCTATAAGTATATAGTATGAAACCTTGACCGCATTTTTATAATAAGCATTAGTAAAAGTCATATGCTCAAGAGGAATAAAGTCATTATGTTTCTTGTCACAACTCAAGGCTATTAAAAGAAAGCATACTATCGTAATCATTTTTACAGATTGTAAATACTTCATTTATATGTAATTCCTATTATTATTTAACCACTCAACCTGTTACTTTCTCATAAAGGAGTAAACATATTCTTTACCATCAGTGCATTCATAAAATATCTGGTATTTATAATAATTCTGATGTAAACTAATGTCATCCAACCTCTTTTTTATTGAAGAAGCATTATTTTTTAACATTAATGTATCAGATGTACAGGGTATTTTATTGACAATAATTTTATAAACTGTTGTATCCTTAGGTTGATCAATATTATATTTAGGTTCTCTTAATACCTCTTTTGCGTGATTTTCTGTTTTTATTTTTTCTAAAAGTATTTTTTCAGATGAACTTAAAGTGCCTTCCTTAGGTGTTGTAAGCCAAAATACAATGAGAAAACCATATCTATAAATGATCAGACACAGTACTGCAATAATTCCTATTATTAAATATTTCTTCATTAATTTTCTGTATAATATTTTTTTGTTTTTTCATCATAAAAGTAAAATTTAGAATTTTTATATACTCTTGAAAAAGGCGTTGGACTTTTTACTTTTAAAGCATTAAAATTCTTTTGTAATACGGTTGTAGATGTTCCTCCATATCCCATTCCGCTACCAGGTGTTGAGTAGGTTTTATTTTCCTGATTTACAAATTGGAACTCTATAAGCTCAAGATCTTCAAACCATCCCCACACAAAAGCTTCATCTTTTGTATACATATGTCCGAATTCATCACCTTTCGGATTCTTTGATATACCGCTGAATTTCACACCTCTTATTATAGAGGAATCATTTGCATTTTTATACATAAGCACAGGATCCCAATCAATATCTATCTGGTAAGTTATTTGTGGAAATGTAACACCAAAACCTGATGTGTCTGCCGGGGATAAATGAACAACTTTTTCAATATTGAGTTTTTGATTTTTTAACACGCTCAAAACTCCTTCCGCGAAAGCTCCTCCCATACTATGGGAAACCACCATTATGCGACGTTCTTCCTTAAATATTTCCTGATAAAATTTTGATGCCTGATTTTTAAGTCTGGCTTCTGCAAACTCTTTACCTTGTTTATATCTATCTCCTCCTGATGAAAACTTTGTACCGGCACCATTTATGAAATATTCTTTTGTGGATTTAAAATACTTTTTAGCACTGCTCTTAAGTCCAATACCCCAATATTGTTCCCCCCATTCGCTGCCTGCATATGGCATTTTTTTATTCCAGTATCCACAAATATAAATAATGATTGGATCCAAAATTTTAAATGAAACTTCCGCTCTTACTTTTTGATCCGGAGATTTAAAAAATGCATACACTCTTAATTTGGATATTTTCCGGTCTTTAGGAACATTATATGATATTTTTTCTTCACCTGTCACCTGAGAAGCATTAGCTAAGGGAGTATCATCGTACTGTATCGCCCACTTAAGGCCTTTTAATTCTGATTTCGTTGGATTTCTACTATATTGTGTTGCTTTAAAGAAATAAGGTTTTCCTTTTCCTATTATTTTAACCTCTTTTGTACATTCTATATCTTCATAGCATTTTACAGCCTTTACAAGTAATGACTGAGTTTCTCTTTTCTCCTGGTATTCATCAAATTTCTTCCCTCCTTTTTTCCCATAAAAGGTGTTCTCCTGAGGAGATTTAAAATCCAGAGTTCCCTTGGAAGCATCTTTCATGATATGTTCTGCTTCCTTATAGGATTTCCCAAAGACATTTCTTATAATATTTCCGCCTTCGCCTGCCATATTACTGCATTTTTACCTGTTTACCGCTATTGATAAGCACTTCCTTGGCACTCTCTACATTAATGGCATCTTTTGTACTGATGTAAGAGCCGGATTCCATATTTTCTGTAATATTTTTGGCTGTAGATTTTCTGCCTGCTTCTGCTGTTTCAATGATATTACTTGCTGTCAGGTTGTAGTCGTCATTGGCTGTTTCTGTGATATCTTCTCCCGCCATAATATTGACATTTCTCTGGGCAGAAGCAATGATATTTTTACCTGCATTGATCTGTACATTTTCTCCGGCAGTGAAGGTGATATTTTTGGGAGCATTGACAACAATATTTCCTTTTCCATCCATGAGATAAGTATTACCACTTGGATCTTCAATAAAAATACTTCCTTCCTGATCGTTAAAAATCACTTTATTTCCACTTCTTGTCTGAATAGATTTAAGATGGTTATTAATGCTTCCTCCCAATGCAACCTGTCCGTGGAACATTCCTCCCATCGCAAACGGAAAATCAGGATGATGGTATTCAAAACCTACCATTACCTGATCTCCTACTTCCGGCACAGCTACAAAACCTCTGTTTTGAGTGATCATATCTGTACCTCCTGCATCAGGGCTCATCATTCTGATAAAATGAGTGGTATCAGGATGTTGCTGCCAGTCGAATCTCACCTGTATTCTTCCCTGATTAAGCGGATCTGTATTGGAAATAACCGTAGCCACCTGCGGCTCAGCTTTAGGCTGTTTAAAATCCGGTTTTGGCATAAAGCCAGTGCCTTCAGCAATAGCTTCAAAACTTCCTGTATAATATCCTCTGGCATTGACTTCATGCAAGACTTCGGTAATTGTAAGTTTTGTAAAATAGGAAGTCTGGCTGGTATCCGGTTTCCGCATTTCCATATCTGCAAGGCATCCCGGATATAAAAACGGAACGGTTGTATTTCCTGAAACCGTAAATACTTCTACAGCAGCACTGCCTGCAGCACTTTTCTGAGAATCACTTACATCCACAAACATATTGGCATTAATGGGAGCCGGAGAAAGTGAACGGGTTTTAAAGATATTATTGTTCAGTTCATATGCTTTGGAGGGTATTTCGCCCAAATGTCTGATATTATTTTCAGAGCCTTCCATTTTGGTATGACTACTGCTGTTATAGCCGAAAAATTCAGGATTGGTGTGCACTGCATTCAGTTCTACCTGAACATCTGTTGCATTGCTTCCGTATACAAGACGGATCGGTTTTTCTGAAGGGGGAAGTTTTCCGAAATGAAGCACCTCACCATCGTAGTAGAACTGCTCTCCGTAGGCTTCAGCTGTTCTTGCAAGATAGTTATAATGGGTTTCGTTATATTGTGAACTATAATTGATATAGCTTTTATTCTGCGTATCTACTCTGAAATCAAATTTCTCTGATCCCAGGGCTTCTTTAAGTATTTTGTTGGCAATAATTCCTGTATTCACAGCCTGATCACCTCCAAAACTTTGAGTATGGGGAGCTGCATCCATCAATATGGTAGGGCTCTGGCCTCTCAGTACAATATTTCCCAGGCTCATCTTTTCCTGGCTGAATGCAGCTTTGGTGATAACTCCTACAAAAGTTCTTTCCGGGCTTTCACTTTCATAATCTTTGTATTTGAAAACAATGGTGATTCTTTTTCCCAGAAACTGGCGTGCCTGTTCCAGCGTATGGTTTTGAGCCTCCCCGAGAGAATCATGAGCTAAGATCAGCTCAAAATTGTGGTGTCTTCTGGCGCTTTGCTGCAGACGGAAATGTTTGAAGTGTTTGATAATTTTGCCTTCAATCACAATATCCAGTTTCACCACACGGTTGATTCCGGGAATATGATTCTCAGAAATCTTATCTGAATTCGAGATATTTTTATTCATAGTGATTAGGTTTTTTCAGAACTTTATTTGGAATAAACAGTCGTTCTATAAGGTTAAAAAAGGCAGAACAGCAGCCCTTGAAACGGGTGTACTATTCTGCCTGATATTTAAATTCTGAATTTGCTTAAGAAGGCCATGCTCCGAAGTATGATGAATTCCCCAGATCGATCTGTTCTGCACTTACCACAAAACTGATATACATACTGTTGTCATCCACAGCATCGAAATCTACTTCATGCTGGATTACATAACCGTTGTTCCACTTCAATGTTGTTAATGTTCCTTCTTCGTGAGATTTGTTGAAAGTGATCTCTCCTACTGTAGGCTTATATTTTCCGTTCAGTAAACTTTCCAGGATGTCTGATTTTTCAGTAGCTTCTACTGTGATTTTGATAAGAGCATTGGAAGGATCTGATGCCACACGCCCTGAAACGTCCGTAGATCTTGATACACTGTAGTTAAGCTTTAACAGTTTTTGCCCTTCACCGTTGTTGAATTTTAAAATTCCTCTTGAATTTCTTTCTGCCATGATTGTAAATTTTAATGGTTAATATATTGTGATTGTTTGCTTTCTATATCACCAAATATAGATGTATTTACAAAAAGCAAATTACATTTATTATTAAATTTCAAAAAGTGTAGTAATAATACGACTAACACCTGTTAGGCAAATTAACTCTTATAAATCAGTTGTTTGTTGTTTTTTATCACTGAAAATAGGATAATTGTATTGGCTGTTTAAAATTGGTTAAAGAAACAATAATATATTCCCAAAGCAACCGTAAGAAAAATCTTAAATACCAGGGCTAAAAACCTTTTAATAAACGCTGTGAAAATAATTTTCAAAAAAAACAGAAAAAATTAAAGTACCAAAATACTGATGAACAGTACATTGAATACTGAAACCAGCTTTATCAGGATATTTATTTGAAAAAATAAAACAAAATACTTGCGCGGTATTATAAAATGTTATACTTTTGCATCACTTTAAAACAACGAAGTAATAAACGAAAACATAATGGTTTCTTAGCTCAGTTGGTAGAGCAATGGATTGAAAATCCATGTGTCCCTGGTTCGATTCCTGGAGAAACCACTTTAAAACCTCTGATTAGTCAGAGGTTTTTTTGTTATTATATTCATACTAGCAATGTTAGCTTTTCTCAGTAACCTGACTTAATTTTTTTATTCTCTGATTCAAAATTACAATTCTTAACCTCTTCTATTTTCTTACACAGCCAACGTTTTCTTGTCTAAATAAGCAACATCAAGAATATTTAATCACACAAAAAGGAATTATTTATGATAATTATATTATATTTAAACATAAGCAATTATTGATATACATCTTCAACAACACCAATCCAATAAACAAATTATGAAACATCCAATCATTCCCGAAAATGCTGACCGCGAGTTGAGCATTCAACAAAGTCAGTTTAAAAATGTAATTTCAATTTTCAAAGAAGTAAGCCGTTCTTTACCTGAAAAAACAGCCATTATTTCAGAAAGTAAAAGTCTCTCCTATGAAGAGTTAGATATTCAGTCAGACCAATTGGCGGCTTATCTTCTTGGCATTCCATTGAAGAAGGGAGCTTCAGTTGCAGTCTGCATGTCTCAATCTGTAGAACGCATTGTAGCTTTTTTAGCTGTTCTGAAAATAGGTTCAGCCTATATTCCTATTGATGGACAATTACCAGAAAACAGGATTAAAATGATCATTGAAGATTCGCAAACCGAACTTGTCATCACTGAAGATCTTTATCTTGATAAATTTGAACAGATGCAAGTTCAATTGGTTAATATGAGCCACGGAATCAGTGAACCTGCAGGCAATCAGATCAGTATTATTCCCGATGATATAGATATGATGCAGACAGCCTACATTATTTACACTTCAGGAAGTACCGGAGTTCCAAAGGGTGTAGAAATTCATCATGAGGCCTTTTACGCTTTCGTCGTGTCCTTCACAGAGCTTTTGGGGTATTCTTCCAGGGACAGGACACTCCAGTTCAGTTCTGCAGGATTTGATGTTTCTATCATTGACATCTGGATCCCATTATTTACAGGAGCAACCGTTGTCCTGTATCCTGACAACAAAATTATCGGAAAGCCTTTGCTGGACTTTATTGTTGATCATAAGATTGAAGTTGTTCCCTTTATTCCTCCCGCTGTATTGAGTACATTACCAACAAATCTTCCCATCGGAAAGCTGCATACTATTTCCATTGCAGGCGAAGTTCCGTCAGAACAAACTGTAAAAAACTGGTGCAACAGAGTACGTCTCATTAACGTATATGGCCCTACGGAAACTACCGTAGGTGTTATTGCCCATCATTTTCAGGATGACACCAATCCTCATATTATTGGGAAGCCTCTAGAAGGCACTCATATTCATATCCTCAATCAGGACCTGGAGTATGTGAATGAAGGTATAACCGGGGAAATTTATATCGGGGGTAAGCAGGTAGCGAAAGGATACATCAATAAGCCGGCAGAAACTTCAGAAGTATTCATTGAAGCCCCTGAATGGATACAGTCTGATTACGGAATCAGCTACAGGTTATACAAATCCGGTGACCGCGGATTCTTGCGAAAAGACGGTAACATTGAGTTTGTAGGGCGTCTGGACGAACAGGTAAAATTACGGGGATACAGAATCGAATTAAAAGAAATTGAACATCATATAGGACAACTGGCACAGGTTGCAAATGTAGCAGTAAAAGTACATCGCCCGGAACAGGGACAGCCTGTTCTTGTTGCATTTCTGGAACTTTATGAAACAGACAAAGAACATATCACTGTGGAAGATATCCGTGCAAGGCTGAAACAAAGTCTTCCCACTTATATGCTTCCTGAAAAAATAATTTTGTACGACAAACTTCCTTTGACAATTACCGGAAAGATTGATAAGAGCAAGCTTCAAGTTCCCTTGCAGCAAACTGCGAGAAAGGCAAAAGAAAAAGTGGACGCCTCGGATCTTATGCAGGAAATAAAGGAAATATGGATGGATTTACTGAATCTTGATGAAATAAATGAAAATGGTAATTTCTTTGAATTGGGCGGACATTCTTTAATGCTGGGACAGCTGCACGCCCGGTTACCATTAAACATTCAGAAAAGAATATCACTTCCAGAGCTGTATCAGTTTCCAACCGTGTCTCTTTTTGTAAAGGAAGCAGAAACCCGTCTGGCACAAAATCAGCTTAGCCAGCAACAGAAAGCCCGTTTAGTTGAAGAACAGCTTATAAAGGATGCCGAACTTCCTTTTGATTTTGAAATTGCCGTACAGCCGGACCCTAAGATTCTATCCGATCCCTCAACCATTTTCCTCACAGGAGTTACCGGTTTTGTAGGTTCTCATCTTTTGGAAGAACTCATTCCCCGAAATCCTAATGCTGTCATTTATTGTCTTGTAAGGGCTGAGAATGAAACGTTGGGTCTCGAACGTATCAAAAGTACTTTTTTAAAATTCAAACTGATATGGAAAACAGAGTATGAGGATAAAATCAGAATTGTTTTAGGTGACCTGACCCAGCCCAAATTGGGAATTGATGAAAAATTATATGAATATCTTCTGAAAAACATTGAAGTAATTTACCACATGGGAAGTGATGTAAGCTATGTAAAACCTTACGAACACATCAAAAAACCAAATGTTGACGGAATGGCGCATATTTTACACCTGGCAGTGCATGAAAAAACAAAATTCCTGATCATTTCTTCATCTATAGGGGTTTACAGCTGGGGAAGAAGCTTTACAGGAAAAACCTGGATGACAGAGGATGATCCTATTGAACAAAATCTTCCCGCCGTATGTCGTGATATGGGATACATCCGAAGCAAATGGGTTATGGACAGTATGGCTTCGAAAGCCCGTGCAAAAGGTCTTCCTCTTATCAATTTCCGTCTAGGGTTTGTAGTCTGCCACGGGGAAACCGGAGCCACTCCATTAAACCAATGGTGGAGCTCACTGATGCGTTCCTGTATTGAACTAAAAGCTTTTCCACTGGTAATGGGACTAAAAGATGAAGTGATTACTGTAGATTATGTCTCTAAATCCATTGCTCATATCAGCCAGAATCCGGAGGCAATTGGACTCAACTTCAATTTGAATCCTTTACCGGAACACGACCTGTCCCTTACCGACTTTTGTGTCCGCATCACTGATTATTGCGGATTGGAAATGAAAAGTTTAGATTTTGAAACCTGGTTTGAACAATGGAAACGAAATCATGAAACACCTGTCTACGCCCTGCTTTATCTGTTCTCGGATGATGTTCACGAAGGAAAATCTCTGGTTGAAGCTTATGAAAATACCTATTATTTTAAAAGCAGCAATACGGAACGTTTCTTAGAAGGTTCAGATATCAGACCCGCTATTTTTAATAAGCCGGTTATAGAAGCGTATCTCAGATATATGAAGATGATTTAATTATTAAAGTCCTTTATCAGATAATTCAAAGCCTCTGTCCATCGGAGGTTTTGTTTGTTTATGTCTTAAAATGATTATCAGGTGTTCAGCCAGCTCAGGCATTCAGTAATCTGCAATTTGCTGATAAAGATTTCAGCATTTACTTCAGGTTCCGGTGAAAGTCTAAGTTCTACTTTCTGGCTGGAATGCTTGATAATTTCGGAAACCGCGTCTTTATTAATGATAAATTTCCTGTTGATCTTAAAGAAAATTTCAGGGTTCAGCTTCTGAATAATATCTTTAATGGTATCATCATAAATATAGGTCTGATGATCTTTTGTGGTCAGGAAAAGGTATTTCCCGGAGGCAAAAAAGTAGGCAGTGTTATGCTCGTCTATTGATTTTAGTTTATTTCCTTCTCTTACCATGAAACGCTTCATCACCTCATCTTCTGCCTGTCGTAATGAGGACATAGATTTAAGAACCGGTTCAGGATCAAAATTATTTCTTATGGAAATAAATTTTTGTAAAGCTTTATGCAAATCTTCTTCCTCGAAAGGTTTCAGAAGGTAATCAATGGTAAAATGTCTGAAAACCCTCATGGCATATTCGTCAAATGCGGTAATGAAAATAATCGGGGTAAAAAGTTCTACCTGTTCAAAAATTTCAAGGCTCATTCCATCTCCGAGATGAATATCCATAAAAATAAGATCAGCAGAATCTTTCTCAAAGAACTCAATTGCCTGTTTTTTGGAACGAAGAATAACCGTCTCTGTAACAGGGACTATGCTCTGTGTATCCAAAAGATTTTTCAGATAATTCACAGCCAGCAGTTCATCTTCTATAATGGCAATTTTCATAACGATGCAAAAGTACAAAAAAACCGCTGAAACAATTAAGTTCAAGCGGTTTCCTCTGTATTGAATTTGATATGAAGTTCTATAAATTAGGGTTATTCTTCTTCGCACTCATTGGATATTCAATGGTATATCGCGGATCATTCTGCTGAAGAATATACTCGTTGCCACTAATGGTGTGGCTTATTTTTTTCTGATTTGCTCTTCTTAAGTCGAACCATCTTTGTCCTTCCAAAGCAAATTCCCTGAATCTCTCATCCAGGATAAAGTTCATCAATGCTGCAGAATCCATTGAATTTACTGCATTTTGTACTGAAGTATATCCATCTGGAGTATATCTGTTTTTCATTACTTTGAGAAGTGTTTCTTTAGCTTCTGCGAGTTTATTCAACTTTAATAATGCTTCAGATTTTATAAAATACTGCTCTGCTGTTCTGAAAGACACTTTGAATTCTAAACTTCCTCCTTTGGTGACTTTATACTTACTACCATTTTTTTCAAAATACATGCCAAACCTTTTATCTGCCGTAGTATTGTATGAAGAAATCAGCTCCTGAGATGCAAAAGACAAGTTCTTTATAGAGTTATCCCATGTATTATCCAAAGCCATGATAGACTCCGGAGAAGCATAATGGTTGGGTGGTGTGTTGACCGTATTTAAATTGCTCAACTCTCCTTTTACTGCCAATACCTGATCTGCATAGCTTAAAGCCTTATCCCATTCTCCTTCATATAAAGCAGCTCTTGCCTCAAATGCCAGCAATGCGGTTTTTGAAAATCTGTAGTTCAATCCTGTTGCTTGTTTCTGTTCTACCATCAGATCTTCTGCTTTTTTAAGATCTGCATGAACCTGATTGTACACCTCCTGTACTGATGATGGCTTCAATACCTGCTCAAGATCGATTTCAAGACTGATCGGAACTCCTCTGTCGGTAGAAGCTGTAGCACTATTGTACGGTTTACCATATAGATTCACCATGTCAAAATACAGGTAAGCACGAAGAGCATACGCCTCTGCTAAAATCTGATTCTTTTCAGGAGAATCCTGCATAGTTTTGCTTCCTTCATTGATAATCTGGTTCAGGTAAAAGTTCACGGAATAAAAGCTTACCCATGGAAATTCTGTAGATGCCTGATCATTATTAGCATCTTTCCACATCGCAATTTCACGATAGGAAATAAAATCTGTTGAATTATCATCAATATTCACCTCATCGGTACGAAGTGCCACCAGTGATTTGTGAACAGGATATTTTGAATAGGCAGATGTAAGGACTTTTCTGTAATCTTCAACTGTGGCAGGAATCACTTTTCCTTCAGGCTGAATATCTAAAAACCTGTCGCATCCGATATTGATAAAGCTGATTGCTGCAAGTGCTATGATTGCTGTAATTTTTCTCATTTTTCTCAAGTTTTAAAAAGAAACATTAAATCCGACGGTCACCGACTTGGTGATAGGCTGTGCATAAATATTACCATACGTTTCCGGATCGAAATACCCTTTGTATCCGTTGCTGAATACAAACAGGTTACGTCCTTCAACACTCAGTCTTAAACTTGTGATTCCCATCGGGTTTGTAAATTCTTTAGGAAGTGTATATCCCAAACGGATGCTGCTGATTCTGATATAGCTAATTTCTTTTGCCCATACATCCAGTAAGCTGTAGGCATTGGAACGGTTTCCGGTAAACCATTTATTCGCCATCCATCCGTCCGGATTAGCTTCCATATCAGGACTTGTAATTCCCGGAAGCGAACCTCCAGCTTCATAAATATCTCTGGTGTAGTTTCTTCCTCTGTCCAGCTCCATACCTCGGTAAGAAGGTGTTCTCATTACCGTCTGCTTCAGGTTGAATGTTGCAGAAACCGTAAGGTCAAAATTACTTACCTTAAAGGTGTTGATAATACCTCCGGTAAACTTAGGATCTCTGTCTCCCACATACGTAAACAGGCTTCTCAGCTCCGCATTTGAAAGTTTGGTATCAACAAGCTGCCCAGGCAGGAAATCTGCATATACATCATATAACTTAAAGAATTCTGCTGCTGAAATCTTCTGATCTCCTTTCCAGAATAATGGGTTTCCATGTTCATCCATTCCTGCAGTTTTCAAAGCAAAAACAGCATTTACAGGAAGTCCTTCTCTTGATGGAAGCAATGCATTATCACGCGGCTGCTCACTCAATACTCTGCTCTTGTTATGTGCAAAGTTGATGGTAGTCGTCCATTTGAAATTATCATGATTGATGTTTCTGGTAGATATGGCCAATTCAAAACCTTTGTTGGTCAGGCTTCCCCAGTTCATCATCGTATATTCGAATCCTGTTTCCAAAGGAGTTTCTTTCATACTGATCATATCCGTACCTTTTCTGCTGTAGACATCAGCGGTAAGGCTTACACGGTTATTGAACAATCCCAAATCAAGTCCTAAGTTGGTATTGGTGGTTTTTTCCCATCTCAGTTTATCATTCGGAGGGCTGAGAACATTAATAATGGATTCTTTTCCTCCCGGAAGAATGGTGGCATCATTATATTCACCGATAAAGAATGGTGAAGTGTTTCTGTCAATATTTCCCTGAAGACCGTAAGATGCTCTCAGTCTAAGGTTGGATATCGCAGAAATATTTTTCATAAAGTCTTCCTTCGTTACCAGCCATGATCCTGAAACGGCCCAGATGGGAAGGTATTTATACTTTTTGTTAACCCCGAAAAGGTTCGTTCCATCATATCTTACACTTCCGAAAAATGTATATTTCTGGTCATAAGTATACGACGCTGTAGCAAACATAGATGCATAGGCATTCTCTATAGGAGCTGCTTCACGGTAGGTTTCATATCTTTTGTCCGCTGCAAAACCTGAATTCGGGAATACAATCGCTGTAGCTCTTCTTGTTTTCGGGTCATATCCGAAAGCTCTTGTAATTGTTGTATTATCTTCTGTTTTGCGGATTTCTGTACCGGCCATCAAATCAATTTCATGTTTATTGATCTTTGTGCTGTACGCTGCCTGTAATTTCCAGTTGTACTGGAAGAAATCATTATCCCAGTTTTGTTTTACCGCACCAGCCGGTAGAAAGTAATTGTATTTACCGTCTTTGTAATAACGGGTATTTTCTCTCATTTTTCTGGTAAAGTAGGTATTCTCTGCTGCAAATTTCTCTGTTTTATTAGCATCATACTGAAGTCCTAACTGAGAGGTGAATCTTAAACTTTTTGAAGCTTTATATTCTAAATCTAAAATTGCTTTCAAAGAGTTATTTTTCAGTGAATAGTTGGTATTCTCTCTTTCTTCCAGGAAGTTGAAAGGAATATAACGATCTTCAAAACCATCCATATCTCTATCATAATTGTAGCTTCCATCTGCATTGAAAGGCTTCATGTAAGGATTGGCATTTCTTGAATAATTCACAGGGTTGATTGAAGCATCAGCGTCCGTTACAAAAGATGTACGTTCACTTTGCGTTCCGAAAATAGAGATTCCTGCATTTAACTTATCGCTTAATTTATAGTTGTTTTTTAAAGTCAGGTTATAACGCTTAAAACCTGTACCGATAGTTGTTCCTTCTTCATCATAGTATCCCAGGGAGAAATAGTAATCTGCACGGTCACTTCCTCCGGAAACACTTAATCCGTATTGTTTGTTGATGGCATTTCTGTATAACAGTTTGCCCCAGTCTGTATTGTTATTTCTTAACCCGTTAATTTGTTGGCGTGTAAAAGAATTCAACGCATCAAAACCTCCGTTTCTGAAAGCATCAAGCTGGCTGTTCTGCGTCAGAATTCTCATTACTTCTCCTTTATCGGCACGATACGTAAGATCTGCACGCTTGGCAAGCATCAGTTCGAGGTCTACTTTTTCAGAAGCATTTAAAAGATTTAATTTATCAAAATCAGGACGAGAGGTAACGAAAGTGTCTGCTGAAAAGTTCAGTTTCAGACTTCCTTTCTTTCCTTTCTTAGTGGTAATGGAAATTACTCCGTTTGCCGCTCTTGCTCCATAAATAGCTGTTGCCGCTGCATCTTTAAGGATGGTAATGTCTTCAATATCATTAGGGTTCAAACCTGCGATAGAGAAGTTTTGGAGCTGATCGATATTGTCTTTATCCGTAAAGTTCGGAACATCATTTCCTTCTAACGGAAGACCGTCAATAACCCATAGCGGATCCTGGGGACCGGAAAGGGAAGCTGTACCTCTGATTCTGATCTTCGCCGGACTTCCCGGAGCTCCCGTTTCAGGAGTTACTGCCACACCGGCAATCTGTCCTGCCAGCATCTGGTCTACACTGGCAACACCAGCCTGGCTGATATTATCCATTTTCACAGTAGAAACCGCTGAGGTTTGCTTACGTTTTTCAATTTTCTGATACCCTGTGATAATAACTTCCTGGATTTTATTTTTATCTGAAATCTCAGAAGTCAGTCTGATGGTATAGTTGGTCTGTCCTTCATTAAGCTGAATGACTCTGGACTCATAACCCGGAAAACTTACCAGTACCGACTTTGTATCGGCAGGGATTTCCAGGATGAATTTTCCATCCTTATCGGTCACCGTACCTACTGATACACTTTCGATAATTCCTTCCAACTCCGTTTTTGTAGACACCGATTGGGTCTCGATTTTTATAGATGCACCGCTGATAGTCTGAGAAGTATTTCCGTCTTCTATTTTCCCGGTGATGGTTTTCTTTTGCTGGGCCATTGCTATATTAGCAGCCAAAAGAGGTAAAAGTATTAGAGTTTTTTTCATTGCCGTTTATTTGTTTAAAGCCTCTTGTATACGAATGATTAAATCAGTGTAATGTGCTCTGGAAGCATCATCACCTCTGTACCTTGTTCTGTTCAGTAAATCCAGAACTTTCTGAAGTTCAGCTCTCTTGTAAGTTGTCACCTCAGATACTCTTTTCATGGATGAATAATTGATATTCCTCAAACCGTGGTCATCTTCATGAAAATTACAGATGGTCGGGATATTCAAAGTTTCATCTGTTTTCAATCCTTTTACTGCTGTTTTTTCAAACAATTTGTTCACAGAGACAATCAAAGCATCCACATAATTTTTCTGTGTCATTTTCTCAAGCATCGTAAGGCTTCCTTTTTTACTGAAAATGGCAGTTCTTACCTGATCAAATAAATTTTCAACCGTATAGATTTCTTCTTTAGAGCCAGACATCTGATGTTTCAGTTCATTCTCAAGTAACCTCAACAGTCTGTCATCCATAAACAAAGAATAGATATTTGCATACTGCATTCCTCTTGCCATGGTATATGGTGTCTGCTCAAATGGTCCCATTGGCGAATCTTTTACTGGGTACGTTTTTTCTGTAATCGGATTAAAGAATAACCACTCCGGAAGGTTGATCGCATTTTTAACAAGATAATCAACCGCTCTTCTCTGAATTTCTGCAGGAACAGCTTCATAAGCTTTCTTTTTGTTACCAAAAACAGTATTGTTCAGGTAAATTCCTCCTACATTCGCCATCACATGACCTGTATACAAATCCCACTGCCCGATCACTCCCAGATACAGTTTTCCGGCATCTGTATATTCTTTACCATCTTCATACGTCCATTTCAAAAGGTTGTTAATAACCACTTTCAAATTCTTCATTCCGTACTCGCTGGCTTTCATCGCATCATCACCTAAATCTTCAGACTGCGAACGCGGATCAATGGTTTCCAGGTAGCTCTGCTGCTCACCATAGAAATACATCGGGTCATCTTCGTGTTTTCCAATTAAGTTTTTCAGTGCTTTTTTCTCTACGAATTCATCCTGATACCAACGGTACCCCCACTCGATGGCATATTTATCGTAAAGACCGATTTTCGGAGTGATTGCTGTAACGCCATCTTCCGGCTGAGCTACGTAATTGTAACGGGCATAATCCATAATGGAAGGTGCCGTACCGCCCATTTTGTCTGTAAATTCTTTGGAACGAAGCGACTCTACCGGGAATGCAAAGGATGCTCCCATATTGTGCTTCAATCCGAAAGTGTGCCCCACTTCATGAGATGAAACAAAACGGATGGCTTCTCCCATATGTTCATCACTGAATTTATTTCCTCTTGCTTTTGGATCAATAGGCCCTGTCTGAATTCTCATCCAGTCATGAAGAGAAGTCATTACATTATGCCACCAGATGATATCTGCTTCGATAATTTCCCCACTTCTCGGGTCTACTACTGATGGTCCCATTGCATTTGACTTTGGCGAAGCGGCGTAAGTAATCACAGAATATCTTACGTCATCAATATCAAAATCTTCATCTTTTTCATCCGGCATTTTCGCAATCACTGCATTTTTGAATCCTGCCTGCTCAAACGCCGCCTGCCAGTCATGTACTCCGGCAATGATTTTCTCACGCCATTGTTTTGGAGTTGCCGGGTCGATATAATAAACAATCGGTTTCTTAGGCTCTACCAGCTCACCTTTTAAATATTTTTCTTTGTCCTCGTCCTTCGGTTCAAGATTCCATTTGGTAATAAAGAATTTCTCATCCATTTTTTGCTGATTGTCATTAAACGACCAGTGTTTTTCGGAGAAAAATCCTACTCTTGAATCCGCGACTCTTGGTTTCATCGGTATTTTAGAAAGAAGAACCAGATTGGTAGTAACACCTAATGTTACCGGAAGATCTACCCCGCCTTCATTGACAGAAGTAGACAATTGGGACTTCACCACAAGGTTTTTAGGAAAAGTCTTCACACCTTCTATATAAGAAAGACTTGATTTCACAGATCCACCCAATCCTACATTAGCCAGCACATCATTAAAGCTTTTCTGGTTTCCGTCAAAAACTTTGTTCACTTTAATGGCTACAGCCGTAGAGTCGTTGTTTTGTGCCTCAATATCAAAAACTTCAATCACAGATTCTGAAAAATTGTCTTTCACAGATTTTGTAATGGCATCATTTTTTGGGGATGACACTTTAGGCACCACCGTTTTTACCCATACTTTTTTAGCTACAGGATCACGGTAAAAAGAGATCACCTTATTCTCATAGTTCATTCCTTTGTTCAAACCAGCCTCATTGACCTGCATGGGTACCTGAGAAAGTTTATTGACCACCAAAAACTGACGTCCCATCAAACTGTCAGGAATTTCAAAATAAATATCCGTCTTTACTTGAATGGTATTAAAAAGTCCTTTTTTATAGGTTCCTTTTTTGATCAGGTCTTCAATCTTTTTGGTTTTCTTGGAGGAAGAGGTTTCTGTCTTATCCGTTTTTTCTTTGTTGACCTTTACTGTATCTTTATCTTTTTTCTGTGCTATTGCCATTGGTGAGGCCATAGCAAGACCGAGATACAGTGCCAGCCTGTAATTCTTCATTAAAATAGTCCGATTCATTCCAAATAGTAAATATCTTAGTTTCAGCCAGCAAAGCTATAGGTATCATGAATCATATATATAATATTAGGGAGTGAGTGGTGAAATTTCGGGAGTGAATGGATTTTTATTTTACTTCATTAAAGGCAAAAAACATACGAAATATTCACCATCTACAGAAATATTAAGAATATTATTCTTAAAATATCCATAAACCTGATTCAAATACTCAATTCCGAATTTCTCTCCCTGTACCGTTTCCGCCTTAGGCTGCCAGGTATTCTTTACCGTGATCCCGTCCTCATCAACGATAATGATAATTTCCAGAGGCTGATCCATCGTTGCAATATTATGTTTGGTCGCATTTTCCGTGACTATCTGAAGGGATAAATACGGAATTCTTTTTTCAAGACTTTCAGGAGCATTAATGATCAATTCAAACTTCAGTTCTTCATCAAACCTGCTTTTCAGAAGTTCCATGTACTGCTGTATAAATTTAATTTCCTGCGAAACAGGAACAATATTATCTTTTGGAGGCACTATAAGATACCTGTAAATCCTGGAAAGATTCATGGTAAATTTCTGTGCATTTTCTTTATTGATCCCGATCAGCATATAAAGGGAATTCAATGAATTGAAAAGAAAATGCGGATTAATGTTATTTTTAAGCTGCTGAAGCTGATTGATCACTTCGGCTTTGTGCATCTTCTCGTTCTCTATCAACAGCAAATTCTTCTCAGACTGTATTTTTTCTTTTTCCTGATAAGCCAGACTGGTTGCTCTCTGAAACAATATGAATACCGTTACAATGAGAAACAACGCTGCCAGAAAAATATAAACAGTATAGGTTTTTATCTTGCTGATATTTTCGTCAATAATAAAATTCACATGATTCACTACCGTATATCCATCAAAATTATCAGTCTTCAATGGCTTTATGAAACGGGTTACCTCCACTCCCAGATATTCTGAAACTGCTGTTCCTTTGGTATATCCTGCTTCAGTTTTGCTGGTCAGTGTATCATTAGATTTAATATCCGTAAAATCAAAAATATTCTTTCCGATATATTTTTTTTCCGGATGGGTAATACAAATTCCTTCTTTAGTAAAAACATAGGCGTAGGTATTGGAACTTTTATCCACGTTGATAAAATATTGATGAAGATCATCCAGACTTACCGTAGAGCCATAGTACAATTTGTTTTTATCAGGCAGTACCAGAGAATCATAGCTCATCCAGTACATACTGTCTTTTTCAGTAATCAGAAGATCTTTGAAATGCCCCGGACCGTTATTTTTTATAACAATAGAATTCTCTTTACGATCTGTCTGCCTGAAAATACCGGATAAAGGATTGTTGCTCTCAGACTTTCCCGAATTACTGTTTTCATAATAATACCAGCTATAAGGGAGCAGATTTCTTTTTTTATTTAAATCATTTAAAACCAAAGAATAATCTTTATAGTTCTTCAGTCCGTCTTTTTGAATCAGTGCGCGAAGCAGATACTGATAATCTTCAATATTCCTGAACTCATGTTCTATCGATTCATACTTTCGGAAGAATGTTTTCTTTGCAAAATCATCGGTATTCTTACGGCTGTCTTCTGTGATCAAAAGACTCAAAACAGCAAATGCTGCCACTGCGATCAGGCAGGCAGATAAAGCGGTGATGTAAATGGATTTTTTGGATAAGGCGTGCTTAAAATTAATAATCAAATTCTCTAAATTATGGATTCCTCTACATATAAATTATTCGTTTGCAAAGATATAACAAAGATTTCAGGACTGTAAAGTGAATTAAATTTAGATTTCATATTTTAAAGTGAAAAACAAAAATCAGATACGCTTAAGTCTTAAAGTTCGTTAATATCGTCATTGAGACCACCTATTCATCACGCTATATTTTGAAAATTAATTATCTTCGCCTACAAATCTTATTTGAAAATGAAGAAGATCATCTCCGGGATATCTATTTTTTGTGCCATCGCTATTTCAGCTCAGGAAGCCATCCAGTTTCAGGAACTGCCATTCAAGGACATTATTGCCAAAGCCAAGAAAGAAAAGAAATTGGTTTTTATTGATGCCTATGCATCTTGGTGCGGCCCTTGTAAAATGATGGAAAAAAATGTCTTCACACAGAAATCCGTGAGTGATTATTACAATACCAACTTCATTAATGCGAGATTTGATATGGAAAAAGGAGAAGGCAGAGATATCGCTTCGAAATTCGGAGTACGCTCCTATCCTACTTATCTTTTCCTGAACGGTGAAGGTGAGCTTGTTTCCCGAAATACAGGATATATGGAAGAAAGCCTGTTTGTGGCAATGGCTCAGGATATCAATTCACCGGGAAACAAAAAAGGATCTCTTAAAGACCGCTTTGCCGGCGGGGAAAAAGATCCGGAATTCCTGATCAATATTATGAAGCTTAATGCCAACTCAGATTATGAATTTGCCAAAAAAGCTTCCGAAAGATACTTCCAGAACAAAAAGAAAACCGAAGAACTGTCAAAGGATGAAATCGGATTTCTTCTTTATTTCGTAAAATCATCGGAAGATACCAACTATCCTGTTTTTGCATCCAGAAAAGCAGAGATTATTAAATTCCTTCCTGAAGAAACTTACAATGAATTTGATGCCCAGCTGAAACTGGGAAAAATAGTAGAACAGTCTATTGATGATAAAAATAAAAAAATCAATGATGACTATTTTATGAAAGCTGCCGAACCATTGGTAGGGAAAGAAGCTGCTGTCAAAAAGCTGAATCAGACTAAACTCAGCTATTATGAACAGAACAGTAATTTTCCTGAATACGAGAAAGCGGCTTTAGATTATTATAAAAATTCTGATGCCTTTGATCCGAATGAGCTCCTGAGAGCAGCATGGATATTTGCAGATCATGTGAAAACTCCATCTTCATTAAAGAAAGCTACAGAATGGGCAGAAAAATCTGTTATGAGAAGCGAAACTTCGGAAAACACTTATATTCTTGCCAAACTTTATCACCTTACCGGAAATAAAGAGATGGCAAAAAACTATGCTGAAATGTCTAAAAATATGGCAGTTCAGGGCAATAAGGATTCTCAACTGGCAGATGAACTATTAAAGCAGATAAAATAAACATTATAAACCGGATGAAATATAAATTATTAGCAGCAGGCATTTTAGCTTTCCTGTCTACAACTACGTTGAGCGCTCAGGAACAGGAACAAGGAGGACAGGATAACAGTTTATACATAAAAGGGAATGCTTTATTTGCTCCGATAGGGATTTTAAACCTTGGAATAGAAAAACAGATCAGTCCGAAATATACCCTTCAGGGAGATGTTTTCATTTCACCATGGAAATCATTCGCAGGACACAAACTACAGTTTTACTCTGTCTCTGCAGAAGGAAGATATTATTTTACCGAAGCTTTCAAACACTGGTATGTAGGCGCAAACATAGCTGTTGCTGCTTACAATGCCACAAAATGGAGTTATTGGAATGACGATACTTTTGAAAACTGGAATGGAGAAATCCTTAAGAACTCCAACCTGTACCAGAAAGGATTTTCTGTAATGCTGGGAGTTACAGCAGGATACCAGTTTCAATTATCCGAGCGCTGGAATCTTGATATTTACGGAACAATCGGAACATCACAAGGGTTTTATAAAGGGTACGACAAATCTACAGGAAGACGTTACGATTCTGCCAAGGAATTTAATAAAAGCGGTGAAATCATCCCATACAGAGGCGGTGTCATGATTTCTTATAAATTAAAATAATACAATGAAACCATTCGGAAGAAATCATATTATCATTTCAGTCATCACTTTTGTGATTCTTTTTTTAATGAATTATATCGGGAATGATCTACCTGATAAATTACAGAGAGCCTTAATGACGGCTTTTGCAGGAGTTGTTGGATTAACTATCGGACTATTTATATTAAATAAGGGCAGAAATGATAAAAATCCGCCCCAAAATTTTGATTAATTAATCTTCGTACACCACATATCTGGTTCTGATCTTTTCAAAACTTTCCAGATCTTTTTTCCATGAATCTTTAATTTCCGGAATTGATTTTCCTGCGATGATCTGTTTTCTCAATTCATCAGTTCCGGATAAAGTATCAAACCACAGATTTTTCAGGAAGAAATCCTGCTGTGGATTTTTATAGTTTTGATACGCTTTGATTACCCATTCAAGATTCAGTTCTCTTAGATCCTTAGGATAACTGGAAAGGTTTTCACCATAACACAACTTCCCGTTCAGGAAAGGATCTTTGGCACCATAACTTGGTTTAGGCGTAAACTGATAAGGCAGATTTTCCGTCCATGGAGAACCATAAATCTGGAAAGGAAGATCTGTTCCTCTTCCTACAGAAACCTGTGTACCTTCAAAAAAGCAAAGGCTTGGATATAAATTAATCGCTTTATCATTGGGTAAATTAGGAGAAGGTTTATCAAGTATTGGGTAACGTTGTTTTTTATGATAATTTTTCATCGGAACAAGCGTATATTTCGCCTGTACTTGATTTTTAAGCCATTTCTCTCCGTTTACCATCTTTCCATACTCTCCTATTGTCAGTCCATATACTACAGGAACTTCGTGAAGTCCGACAAAACTTGCCCATTTTTTCCTTAATACAGGTCCGTCCGTATATCCGTCATGCGGATTGGGGCGATCCAAAACCATGATCTCCACATTATTTTCAGCTCCGGCTTCCATCAGGTAAGACAAAGTGGAAATATAGGTATAAAACCTCACTCCAACATCCTGAATATCAAAAACAACTACATCAATTCCGGAAAGCTGTTCCGGCTTTGGCTTTTTATTATTTCCATATAGTGAAACAATGGGAATTCCTGTTTTCACATCTACTCCGTTCTTCACTTTTGCCCCTGCATCTGCATCTCCTCTGAATCCATGTTCAGGAGCGAAAATAGACTTGATTTTAATTCCGTTTTTTACCAGAAAATCAACCAGGTGGGTTTTATCACTCATTAAACCTGTCTGATTGGTTACCACCCCAATTGTTTTATTCTTTAACAGCGGCAGGTAGATTTCAGGCTGGTCGGCACCCGTTTTAAAATCCGGTTGAACTTGAGTCTGAGAATAATATTGGTTGAATACTCCTAAAAAAATTAGGCAAATCAGAAGTAAATTTTTAATTTTGAAATCTAAATTCATAAGCTTGAAATTTCCTTTATATTTCTCTAGAAAAATAGCATTTTCCAAAGATAACAAAAATAACCTTTCAAGGGTTATCATCTTCATTGGCAGGCTTTCCGTAGCTTTGGGAATTATTGTTTCCCTCATTACCGTAGCCACCGGTTTTGGTTCAAAAAAAGCTATCAAAGAAAGGCTGGCTGATTTCAGCGGACATATTACCGTAAGATCTACAAGATCCAATTCTTCATACAATACTTCTGTACTGGACAATCAGGGACTGAATATTGCCAAGATAAAAGAACTTCCCGATGTGGAAAGCACTCAAAAATATGTAACAGTTACCGGAATTATGCGTAATGAGCACAATTTCGCAGGCATTATATTTAAAGGAATCGGTAAGGATTTTGACAGTTTAAGATTTAAAAAATTCCTTATAGCCGGAACGACTCCGAAGGTAACAGAAAAAGGATTCAATAGTGATGTAGCGATTTCTCAGAAAGTAGCCAACGACCTTCATCTTAAATTGAATGACAGCATTGTAACCGTATTTTTAAAAGCTGATCAGAAGCCGCTTTACCGTAAGTTCAGAGTTATCGGAATTTACAGAACGGATATCAAGCTCATTGACGAGCAATTCGTTATCGGCGGTATCAATCATGCCAGAAAAATTCAGGATATGAAGCCTGATGAAATTGGCGGAATTGATATCTTCCTGAAGAATGTGAATGATATTGACAAAGATTTTCCTGACATTGAGAAACTGATCGGGTATAAAAATTATGCTGAGAAAGCGACAGAAAAATTCCCGCAGATTACAGACTGGATCAGTATTTTTGATACCAACATTGCTTTGATCATTATTATTATGCTTATCGTAGTGGTCATCAATATCATTATGGTTTTGCTGATCCTTATTATCGAAAGAACCAATTCTATTGGTCTTCTCAAAACACTAGGGGCAAGCAATTCACAGATAAGAGCTACCTTTATCAATTATACCCTGATTATTATGATTCCGGGACTTTTGTACGGAAATGCTATCGGATTGGGATTGATTTTAATACAGAAATTCTTTGGAGTTATCAAACTTAATCCTGAAAATTATTATGTAAGCACCGTTCCGGTAGATCTTAATCCTATTGCTATTGTCTCCATCTCAGTAGGAATTCTTATTATCTCAGGGCTGGCTTTGATTATTCCTAGCTACCTGATCAGTAAGATTTCTCCGGTGAAGGCGATTAAGTACAACTAATACGATATTTTGATATTTGATATTTGATAATTGATATTTGATATTTGATATTTGATATTTGATATTTGATATTTGATATTTGATATTTGATATTTGATATTTAAAAGTTATTAATTGTGTATCAGTTGATATCAGTGTTATCCACAACTTATCCACATGTTATCCACAATGAAGATAATTTTAAAAGCCGTATCTTTGTGCCGCTTATAAAACATTTATGAAATACGCAAAAAATATCCTTGAAACGATAGGTAACACACCGCTGGTAAAGCTTAACAAAGTATTAGGTGAAGATTTTCCGGCATTGGTATTAGCAAAAGTAGAGACCTTCAATCCCGGAAATTCCGTAAAGGACAGAATGGCTCTTAAAATGATAGAAGATGCCGAAAAAGACGGCAGATTAAAACCTGGAGGAACCATTATTGAAGGAACTTCCGGAAATACAGGAATGGGACTGGCACTGGCTGCCATCATCAAAGGATACAAATGTATCTTTGTGACTAATTCAAAACAGTCAAAGGAAAAATGTGACATTCTTCGTGCTGTAGGAGCTGAAGTAATTGTTTGCCCTACCGACGTAAAACCTACCGATCCAAGATCTTATTATTCAGTTTCAAAAAGACTGGCAAAAGAAACGGAAAACGGATGGTATGTCAACCAATATGATAACCTGTCCAACAGAGCTGCTCATTATGAATCTACCGCTCCTGAAATCTGGGAACAGACAGAAGGAAAACTGACTCATTTTGTGGTAGGAGCCGGAACAGGAGGTACAATCACCGGATGCGGAACATTCTTCAAAGAAAAAAATCAGGATATCAAAGTAATCGGAGTGGATACTTATGGCTCTATTCTGAAAGAATTCCACGAAACAGGTGAACTGCATTATGACCATGCTTACACCTATATTACAGAAGGAATCGGGGAAGATATCATTCCTGAAAACTATGATATGTCTGTAATTGACCATTTCGAAAAAGTAACGGATAAAGACGGTGCTATCTACGCAAGAAAACTGGCTAAAGAAGAAGGTATTTTCTGTGGATATTCTGCCGGAAGTGCTATTGCATCTTTGATTCAGATGAAAGATCAGTTTACAAAAGATGATGTCATTGTCGTTTTACTTCATGACCATGGTTCAAGATATGTAGGAAAAATCTACAATGATGAGTGGATGAAAGAAATGGGTTGGCTGGAAGAAAGCAAATAAGCTTAACTTATAAATAATAGAAAACGGAGCAAAATGATTTTGCTCCGTTTTTGTTTTATTGATCGGTTTTAACTTTCTCTTTCAATGTATTCTTTAGAAAGCTGTATTCTTTCTCATTCATTGATTTTCTGGGAAACATATAGCTGTATTTTCCTTCCAGAGAAATAAATTCATGAGTGCTGTCAAAATATTCAAAATCTTTCCATTCGCTGGTTTCTTTTTCGCCATCAATATTGACGATGAAAAAGTTCTTATCCAACCTGATCTCATATACTTTACATCTTTCAAGCCCGCTTAAATAATGATTCACCTGTTTTTTCCATCTTGAAACTTTATTAACGCCTACGGATAAAAAAACAGCACAAAGCAAAAATATAAAGCTTAAAAAGTATAAAATCCCAACACTTTCTTTACTCAAAAGATCTTTGAAAAGAAAAACGATGAAAACAACTACTGCTGCTGTAATGGTGGCAATCGTTTTACTTTTTGTAGTGGGTGAAAAAAGCAGACTTCCCTGATTACCGCTAAAATAAATATCTTCAAAAATTTTCCTGTCCGGTTTTAGTGTAATCACCTTTTCTTCATTCATAATTATAAAATTTGCTTTAAAAAGCTACAAAACTAAACTAAATATCTTCATATTGATCACTTATTGCAGAAAGTTTGTTCATCAATTCTCTGTTTCTGCGGTTCAGCGCATCCAGTTTTTTCAGCATATTATGAATCACTTCCAGGCCGGGCAGGTTAATTTCAAGATCATAATGCCAGTTGGCAAATTTTTCCAGGTCAGGCAGATCTTCATACATCAGATAATGAATATTGTTTTCAATCTGAATATTCAGCAGCCCGTAATCTACAAGCTCATCAAAAAAAGTAATTTCTATATTATAGATTTTTACGAGTTCTTCCCGTGATATTCTTTCACTCATAGCTTAGGAATTTTTTAGTTGTTCAAAAAGTTCTTTCTGCTTTTCGGTAAGGTTGGTTGGCAGTTTCACTTCATAGGTTACAAAAAGATCACCGTGTTCTCCTTCTTTTTTATAGACAGGGAAACCTTTTCCTTTGAGTCTTACCGTCATTCCGGTTTGGGTTTCCGGTTTTACTTTAAGGTTTACACTTCCATGGAGCGTATGTACTTTTACTTCTCCGCCCAGAACGGCTGTATACAGATCAATAGTGACTTTGGTTTTCAGATCATCACCGATTCTTTCAAAATCCGGATCAGCCGGAATATTGAAGGTAATGTATAAATCTCCATTAGGCCCTCCGTTTACTCCGGGATTCCCGTGTCCTTTTAACTTGATCTGCTGCCCGTCATATACTCCTGCAGGAATCGTGATTCTTACTTTTTTACCATTGATTTCAAAAGTTTGCGGATGAGTAGTTGCGGCGTCCCTTAAATTTAAGTTCAGTTCAGCATGAATATCCTGCCCTTTGAACTTTCCGGAAGCTCTTCCTCTGGAACTTCTGCCAAATCCACCGCCTGCACCGCCAAACATATCCTGGAAGAAATCTGAGAAATCTTCACCTCCACCAAAGTCTGCACCGGAATAACCTCCGTTATAACTTTGTTGTTGATACTGTCTTTGCTGTTGCTGCTGGGCTTTTTCGTATTCTTCGCCGTGCTTCCAGTGTTCTCCGTACTTGTCATATTTTGATCTGTTTTCCGGATTACTCAGGACTTCGTTCGCTTCATTCAGTTCCTTGAATTTCTTTTCTGCTTCTTTGTCTCCGGGATTAAGATCGGGATGATGTTTTCTAGCCAATTTTCGGTAGGCTTTTTTGATATCATCCTGTGTTGCGTTTTTATCTACGCCTAAAATTTTATAATAATCTATATAAGCCATAGAAATGAGGTTTACTCAAATTTATGAATTTTAGGTCTGAAAATTGTATAACAGAATGTTAAAAATAAACCTATCTTTGATAAAAAGCCATACATGAAAGATGTATTGAAAAACTACTCCGGAATCATATTTTTACTTTTAGGAATCATTGTTGGAAGCATCATAGGAATTGTTGCACCCGGTTTTGTGGAATACATTAAACCTTTGGGAGATATTTTTCTGAATCTTCTTTTTGTGAGTGTGGTTCCTTTAGTATTTTTTGCGGTATCCAATTCTATTGCCTCTCTGGAGCAGCAGTCTAAATTTGGAAAGATCATCCTTGTAATGGCTCTTACTTTCTTATTTTTTATTCTCACAGCAGCTGTTTTCACAATTTGTGCGGTCTATCTTTTTCCAGTTTCAGGGGTCTCTGGAAGTTCTGAGATTATTTCTGAAGCAGCCAATGAGGATACATGGGGTAACAGAATTGTAAGTTTCTTTACCGTGGGAGAATTTACAGAGCTTTTTTCAAGAAGGAATATGCTGGCTCTTCTGGTATTTGCTTTCCTGACAGGGTTTGCAGCCAGAAAAACAGGAGAAAAAGGACAGCCTTTCAGAGTGTTTATCGCTTCAGGATATGAAGTCATGAAAGAGCTTCTTTTGTTGGTGATGAAACTGGCACCTATTGGTTTGGGAGCCTATTTTGCTTATCAGGTAGCTACTTTGGGGCCACAGCTTTTTGGATTTTATGCTAAACCTTTAGGGTTATATTATATTGCAGGAGTTATTTATTTCCTCGTGTTCTTTTCTATCTATGCATTCATGGCGAATGGACAAAATGGAGTGAAAAGTTTCTGGACCAATGCGATCTACCCTACTTTAACCGCTATAAGCACTTGCAGCAGTTTTGCAACAATGCCTGCTAATTTACAGGCGGCTTCCAAAATCGGGATTCCGAATTCTATTGCCAATCTGGTAATTCCTATTGGAACGACACTGCATAAAAACGGGTCTTCAATGTCTTCGATTATCAAGATTTATGTGGCCTTTTTAATTATTGGAAAAGATTTTTTTGATCCTGCCAATCTGCTTTTAGCTTTGGGGATTACTGTTTTTGTGAGTATTGTAGCGGGTGGAATTCCTAACGGCGGGTATATTGGGGAAATGCTGATGATTTCTGTTTATAAACTACCCCAGGAAGCAATTCCTGCGGTGATGATCATCGGGACATTGGTAGATCCGTTGGCTACCGTTCTAAACGCTGTAGGAGATATCGTGGCGGCTATGTTTGTCAACCGGTTTGTCAAGGTCTGACTTTTTTGTTAAAAACACTATTCACTGCGTTTTACCGGTTCCAGGTTTTCATATTCTTCAGGAGTGAAAAGCCTGTAATGAACTTTAAACGTTTTTCCCAAAGGAGTTTCCAGTGAAAACCCACCAGGTCCGAAACCTTCTGTAACATCGAGGGTAAAATGTGAATATTTCCAGTATTCAAACAAATCGCGGTCTATCCAGAACTCATGTCCGTTGATGGTTCCGATCATAGCATCATTCATTCTGGGAAAGAAACCTCCTTTTTCAAAACATTGCGGCTGAGTTCCCTCACAACATCCTCCTGCCTGGTAAAACATCAGGGGGCCGTATTGATCTTCCAGCCTGTGAATCACTTCAAGCGCCTGCTCCGTAGCGGAAAGTCTTGATCTTTTTGTTTCCATTGTTTTTATTTTGATTTAATGCAAACCTTTAATTGACAAAAGATCCCGGTATAATAAATTAACCGGGATCATCTATACATCATCAAATTAATTTGAGCCGGCAATATCCAGAACGATTCTGCCGTCAATCTGTCCTTTTTTCATTTTATCGAATACATCATTGATATCTTCCAGTTTTGCAGGAGTAACGGTGGCTTTTACCAGTCCTTCATTGGCAAAATCCAATGCTTCCTGCAGATCTTTTCTGGTTCCTACAATAGAACCTCTCACGGTGATCCTCTTCAAAACCGTTTCAAAAATAGGGAGTTCAAAAGAGCCGGGAGGCAGGCCATTCAGAGCAATGGTACCTTTTCTTCTCAGTACATCTATTCCCTGTTTGAAAGCGATAGGTGAAACCGCAGTAATCAATGCGCCGTGCATTCCGCCGACTTCTTTATGCAAATATTCTCCAGGATCTGTGTTTTTTGCATTGACTACAAGGTCTGCACCTAATTTTTTCGCCAGTTCAAGCTTATCATCTGCTACATCAATAGCAGCAACATGCATTCCCATAGCTTTTGCATATTGAACCGCTACATGTCCCAGTCCACCGATTCCTGAAATGGCTACCCATTCGCCGGGTTTTGTTTCTGTTTCTTTTAATCCTTTGTAAACTGTGACTCCGGCACATAAAATTGGGGCAATTTCCAAAAAGTTAACATCAGATTTCAAATGTCCCACATATCTTGAGTCTGCAATGACGTATTCTGCAAATCCGCCATCTACACTATATCCTCCGTTTTTCTGTGCTTCACAAAGAGTCTCCCATCCTGTAATGCAATAATCGCAGCATCCGCAAGCACTGTACAGCCATGGAACTCCTACCGCATCTCCTTCTTTCACAAAAGCTTCCGGTCCGCAGGCTACCACGATCCCTACTCCTTCGTGTCCGGGGATGAGCGGCATCTTAGGTTTGGCAGGCCAGTCGCCATCCACAGCATGTAAATCTGTATGACAGACTCCACAGGCGATGACTTTAACAAGCACTTCATATCTTCCGGGTTCTCTTACAGGTACTTCTTCTATTTTCAAAGGTTGGCCATAGCCCTGAACTACCGCCGCTTTCATTGTTTTTGGAATCATATTTTCTTTTTTGGATTGAGTTATTTCACGTTATCAGTTTTTATCTCTGCTTCTGAACAGGTAATTTCCCTGCGTGAGGGATAGGAAGGGCGGCGAGGAACGAGCCGGTGCGCAATGCAATGGAGCACCGAAACGAAGTGCAGCCCTGGATAGCCCGACCGTTTTGCCCTGGATAAAGCCAAGGCAATCGGGCACGTCCTAAATAATAATATTAAAAGAAACCTAGCTTATTCTTGTTATAGGAAATCAGCATGTTTTTGGTTTGTCGGTAATGGTCGAGCATCATTTTATGATTCTCTCTTCCTATTCCTGATTGTTTGTAACCTCCGAAAGGTGCTCCTGCCGGATAAGAGTGATATTGGTTTACCCATACTCTACCTGCTTCAATCTGTCTTGGAATATTGTACAGCTGGTGGGCATCTCTGGTCCATACACCTGCTCCCAGTCCGTAGATGGTATCATTAGCAATTTTCACGGCTTCTTCTTCATCTTTGAAAGTGGTAAATGCCAGCACAGGCCCGAAAATTTCTTCCTGGAAAATTCTCATTTTATTATTTCCTTTGAAAATAGTCGGCTGAATGTAGTAGCCGTCTTCAAGATCTTCTCCCAGGTGATTGACATCTCCACCCACCAATACTTCTGCTCCTTCATCTATTCCCAGCTGGATATAGGAAAGGATTTTATCTTTCTGGATCTGCGAAGCCTGGGCTCCCATCATTACGGTTTTATCCAGTGGATTTCCTACTTTAATGGCTTTTACCCTTTCGATCACTCTTTCGATAAAGGCATCTGCAATTCCTTCCTGAACCAGCAGCCTTGAAGGACATGTACAGATTTCTCCCTGGTTAAGGGCGAAAAGAACAGCTCCCTCTATAGCTTTGTCTAAAAACTCATCATCTGCGTCCATTACAGAATTGAAGAAAACGTTCGGTGACTTTCCTCCCAATTCCAACGTTACCGGAATAATATTTTCTGTAGCGTATTGCATTACCAGTCGTCCGGTAGCGGTAGAACCAGTAAATGCTGCTTTGGCTACTTTCGGATTGGTAACGAGCGCTCTTCCAAGTTCTGCTCCGAATCCGTTGACAATATTAATAACTCCTGCCGGTAAAAGGTCACCAATAAGCTCCATTAATACCATAATGGAAACAGGAGTGCTTTCTGCAGGCTTTAAAACAACACAGTTTCCTGCAGCCAATGCCGGAGCCAGCTTCCATACAGCCATCAGGATCGGGAAATTCCATGGGATGATCTGTGCAATTACTCCAAGAGGTTCGTGAACAATTAAGGAAACGGTGTCTTTGTCCAGTTCGTTATGAGATCCTTCTTCTGCGCGGATCACAGACGCAAAGTATCTGAAATGATCAATAGCTAAAGGTAAATCTGCTGCCAACGTTTCTCTTACAGCCTTTCCGTTATCTATTGTTTCTACTGTAGCAAGGTATTCCAGGTTCTGTTCCATCCTGTCTGCAATTTTGTTCAGGATGATGCTTCTTTCTGTAGAAGAAGTATTTTTCCATGTCTGAAATGCTTTTTCAGCTGCATCTACAGCCAGTTCCAGGTCTTCTTTGGACGAGTGCGCTACCTGAGTGAAGTTTTTGCCATCTACCGGGGAAACCACGTCAAAATATTGTCCTTTAACGGGTGGTGTGAATTTCCCGTCAATATAGTTATCGTATCTGTTTTTAAACTCCGGGCGCTGTAAAAGCGTTGTTGATCTTGGTTCTGTAATAGTGCTCATATTAGTATTGTTTTTATTTTTCGATAACGCCAAATTACACTGAGAAGCCAGAAAGAGTATAGCACAATCGTATAAAAAAAGTGGAAAATAGTGCAAGAGGTTCAATTTTAGTATTTTATTAACAGCAACGTACACTCAAATTTTCTATATTTGAGTTACCTCTTTTTCAAAAAAATTTAGAAATGAATAACAATAGTAAGATTTTATTAAACACTCCTGAATTACGAAAGGAGAGCCAACTATTGAGTCTTGTTGAAAACCAGACGAAATTCAATCTAAACAATTGTGAGTTCAGCATTTATGAGACTCATAAGGCCGCTTTTGATGTAAAACTTCATTTTGAAAACATTGCATTTACGGCAATGCTGAGGGGTAAAAAGCATATGAAACTGGATAATAAGACCAGTTACTTTGATTATTATCCTGGAGAAAGCATTCTGGTAGCTCCGGGAGAAACAATGGTGATTGATTTTCCTGAAGCGGATGAAACTCCTACCCAATGTATTTCTTTAAGCCTTAATCCTGATTTTATTGAGGATTCTCTCAACTATCTGAATTACCATCTTCCCAAAGCAGATGAAACTTCTCATTGGAATATTCAGCTTGATGAGTATTTTCTGTTTAATAATAAAGCGCTTGCTTCTGCCACCAACAATATTATGAGAATTGCCATGGACGATAATTCTCAAAAAGATATCATGGCTGATTTTGCATTGAAAGAACTTCTGATAAGGCTGATGCAGACTCAGGCAAGGGGAATGGTGGAAAAGAATATTGTAAAAAATAAATCCAGGATAGGTTTTGCGGTGGATTATATTAAAAGAAACCTGCATCAGAAATTATCTATTGACAGTATTGCCAAGCTGGCTTATGTAAGTAAGTCGAATTTCTTTAAAATGTTCAAAGATGAGTTGGGAACATCTCCCAATGATTTCATCTTGCAGGAAAGAATCAGCAAAGCGAAGGAATTGCTGGCAAGCCGGACCAGCATTAAAGAAACCGCTTTTCAGACGGGATTTTCAGATACCAACTATTTTACAAGAGTATTTAAACAACTGGAAGGAGTAACTCCGAAAAGTTATCAGGATAAAATAATATTTCCTAAATAAAATGGTGAATATTAAAAAAAAACGAGACTGTCCGCAAAAGTACAGTCCCGTCAATTTTTGATCAGCGAACTACCATAGATCCTTATTTATAACCTTCATTTTGCTGAATAGAAGAATTAATATTAATTGCTGCCAATGGAATCGGCCATTGCCATTTGTAGCTTGAAGAAGGCAGGGTAAGTGTGGGAGCAGGAGCTCCTCCTCCTGTACTTAAGGCGCCCAGAGCAGGTCTCGTCAAACCAAGTCCTAATCTCTTGAGGGTGTACCATCTGTCATCTTCTCCCATGAGTTCCAATCTTCTTTCTTTCTGAATTTCATTCCACAACGCTATCCCTGTAAGGTTTAGAGGGGTATAATCAGAATACCTTGATTTTCTAAGAATATTAAGCAATGCAAGAGCTCGGGCAGGATTAGAGGTATAAGCTGCTTCAGCACCGTTAAGGTAAACTTCTGCCGTTCTGAGGTATTTGTAATTCACAACATTTGGTAAAGATCCTCTGGTATTATATTTTATAACATTTATATAGCTTTGGCCTGAATAGGAACTTACCTGGAAATAGGTACTTTTTCTGATATCTTTAGAGGTATACATATCATAAAAATTTTTATAAACTACAAATTCAGATTTGATAGCACCTCCCACAATCTGATTATATGAAACACCCACTGTAACCTTTTCTGCATCAGAATTCAGTATTTCAAGCAAAGTTCCGTCCTGATTGGTATTGTTCCAGACTGACGGGAAGTTATCAATTGACCCTACACTTGGTGAAAGAGCAATCGATTCTTCCGCTGTCTGAAGCGCTTTTGTATTATCTCCTCTGTAAAGATACACTCTTGAGAGTAAACCATCTATTGCAGCTTTATTAAGCCTGCCTTTCGTAAATGGTGCAGCAGTGTCATTTGTCTGAGGAATATTGATTCTTGCAAACTCCAGATCTCCTATAATTTTATCATAAACCTGAGCTACGGTCAGATCTCTCGTTACCGGACTATTGGAGGTAGTTGTCATATATGCTATTCCTAAAGAGCTGTTGGCATCCGCAGACTGAGTAGGTATTTTGCAATATGCTCTTACAAGATCAAAATGAATAATTCCTCTTAGGGCTCTTGCTTCTGCCTCAACTTTCAAGGCATCAGCGGGGGAAAGAATTCCTTTACCCAGATTTTCCAAAACAAAATTAGCTCTCGAAATTGCCTGGTATGCTGCGCTATACAGAGCTGTAGTCTGACCATCGTCGGCACCAAATTCTAAAATCCAGGCTCTGTTATTGGATAATCTGCCTGAAGGGCTCTGAATTAAATTATCAGATGTGATATCTGCCATAATATTCTGGTTCCCACTATCGCCTGAGAAATAGCCTGTTTCTTTCATAGCATCATAGATTCCGTCTAATGCCAATCTGTAATCCGAAGAGGTTTGAAATGCCTGATCAGACAATGTATTTTTACTTGAATACTGATCCAAATCTCTTTCGCAAGAAGCTGCAGTTAAGAGAGAAAGGAATAATCCCGATATAATTAACTTTTTCATTTTTTTTACATTTTAAAAATCTACCTGAATACCGAACATAAACTGTCTGACAGCCGGATAACCAAATTGTGCAAATGATCCTGCCACATAGGTTTGACCAGCCTGCAGCTGACTCTCTCCTGACCCTACTGCTACCTCCGGATCTCCTTTAAAACTGGTCCACGTTAATAAATTCTGAGCCTGCACATATATTCTTAATGAGTTGAGCGGAACTTCATTGCCCAGACTTTTTTTACTGAAAGTATAGCCAATCATCAAGGTCCGGAATCTCAGATAATCTGATTTTTCCAGAAACTGATCAGATGCTCTCAGTCCTAAAGTCGTCGGTTTTGGCAGTACATCGGTATCTCCGGGATTTTTCCAGTAATTAAATGCATCTACACTCATATTATTTTTTCTGTTGGAAGGATTCTGCAACATTTGTGACTGATAATTATAGGTATACGCACCTGTTTTGAAAGAAAAGTCTGCGGAAAGATCAAATCCATACGCTTCAAGGCTTAGCCCGAATCCCCCAAAAAATTTTGGCAGCGGGCTTTTATCTGTGATATCCTTTTTATCCAAAGTGGCATTGTAAACATCTGTGGCTGTTCTTCCATTCACTGAATAAAAATTTTCTCCTATATCCGGGGTTGTTCTGTCTGTATAGTACAGTGCTTTTCCATCAGCAGAATTTACTCCGGCATATTCTACCAGCCTGTAGAAATAAGGTGTTTCCCCTACCTTTAAAGAGGTTTCGCCTAAATTTCTCTGTGTATTTATGCCATCAAGAGAAATTATTTTAGCTCTTTGCCAGGAAGCGTTGCCTCGTAATGAGAGTTTTATATTTTCCTTTTTGATGACATCAAAGGTAAATTCTGTCTCAATTCCTTCAGTACGCATATTACCAAGGTTTTGGTAGATAGAATAATTTCCCGATTCGTAAGGCATAGGCAGGAGCTGGATAAAATCTTTACGGTCCGAGCGGTATACTTCAGCAGCACCTCTGAATCTGCTTTTCAGAAATGCAAAATCAAATCCTAAATTGGTTGTTCTGTTGGTTTCCCATTTAATATCAGGATTCCCTATAACATCTGTGGGAATCATCGTTCCTCCTGTTCCGTAATCTCCATACGCCACATATCCTATATTGGCATAATTGGGTATATTTCTGTCATTCCCGGTAATCCCATACGATGCCCTTAGTTTAAGGTCATTAAAAAAGCTTTGGCTGAGAAAATCTTCCTTACCGATATTCCATGCTACACTGCTGCTCCAGAAAACCCCTGATTTGCTATTGGCACCGAATTTCGAGCTTTTGTCCTGACGAATAGAAGCTGTGACTAAGTATTTCTTCTGATAATTATATTCAAAAAGACCTAATAATGAAAACAGGGTACTTCTTATCTTACTTCCTGTAAAGGTATTTTTATCTGACGGAGTGGTGTTTGAAGGTACATCAGAATTGGGATTTTTATAGTTGGTACCACTTGCTGTAATATCTTCTGTAAATTCATTGCTAAACTCTACAATACCTGTTGCACCCACATAGTGATCGTTCAACTGTTTCCTGAAATCCAACCGGTTTCCATAAATATAATTGAATGTGTAGAATGTTGATTTGGTCAGTTTGCCTAATCCGTTGGCTCCGTTGGTAGTAATATCTAATTGTGAACCTTTTTTAACATTTGTAGTATTTACCAGATTGTCATATAAAGAATTAAAGTACATTCTGTAGGACAATCCGTCATTGAATTTATACTCTCCAAATATATTTCCGGATACCCTTAATCGTTGTTCAATATCGGGTACATTTCTTAATGATTCAACCACATTTGATCCTGCTCTCAGTTTTATATTGTAGGATCCGTCAGAATTATATACCGGCTCAAACGGATTGTACCTGTACATTGCACCAAACGGGCTTTGGGTATTATTTCTGTCGCGAATATTCTGAGTATTCTGGTAGGCAGCCCCCAGGTCTAACCCTACTTTTAGTCTGTCACTTAGGTTATTTTCAAAATTAAACCTTCCTGTATATCTGTCAAGACCATTTATATCACGTACAATACCATCGTCTTTATCATATCCGAGAGAGTAGTAGAATTTATTTTTAGCACCTCCACCTCTTGCAGAAAGCAGATAACTCTGAAGAAAAGATGTTCTTAAAATATCTTTTTGCCAGTTATGGTCTAGCTTCAGAAGAGCTTCTTCATCCGCAGGGGTATAAACCGGCAGCCCACCAAGCCCGAGTGCGTTCATTTCTCTTTCATATTGCAGTTTTTGGGCAGAATTCATCATTTCGAAATTAAGTTCTTTATCAGAAATTTTTTCTGAAAATCCGAGCCTGCTTTCAAATGAATACTGAGTTCTGCCACTTCTACCCTTTTTTGTAGTGACAACAATCACTCCATTTGCTCCTCTTGAGCCATACTGGGCAGTTGCTGCGGCATCTTTAAGCACGACCATGCTTTCGATATCATTTCCATTAACTGCGCTGAATTGTCTGGCTGTCATATAAATTCCATCGACGACATATAAAGGTTCTGAACTTCCGCTAAAGCCTGCAATACCACGAATATTAATTTCAGCAGCAGCTCCCGGCTGTCCGTTTTTAGCCTGTACAAATACTCCAGAAGCACGCCCCTGAAGCATATTACCTATAGAAGTTGCGGGAGTTTGGGTTTTTAACTCATCAGCCGTAATAACAGATTGAGCCTGGGCAATTTCATCTTTGGTCTTTTTTTGATACCCTGTTACAATAACTCCTTCGATTTCATTCCGGATGGTATCATTTTTTGTTTTCTGTGCATACACCGTATGTCCCGAAAAGAACAAAACACCTACACTTAATGCATAAAGTTTAACATTCATATTTAACACATTTTAATATCCATAGACAAATATGTTAATAAACGCAAACAGAAACAAACATTAAACAACTGACAAACAATAACTTAAACTGCAATAATTTCGTTAAAAAAGCAATTTTAAAAAATCAAACATGAAGTGATTTGAAAAAAAGAAAAAAAAATACCGAACAACTTAATCTTAACACAATATTAAGAAGTTTTTAAAAATTTAGTAAGGTTAGCCTTAGTGCAAATAATTAACTAAAAAAATCAGTACAAAAATTAATTATAATAAATAAAATACCGTTTTCCACTGGTTAAATCCATAAAAATAGCAATAAAATGGTCCAAATAATAGAAATATAATTCATTATTTAAAGCAATATCACCATTTCTTTGCATTCGCTTTTCAACTTTTAATTCCTGATCTTCCATAACATAAGCGAACTGACTGTCAATTTATTTCAGGACGGGACAAAAAAAATAAAAGCATTCCATATAATGAAATGCCTTTACTTTTGATATTAAAATATATTATTTCCGAGTCTACAATTTTACTTCCTATAAGAATAGGGTTCCTCAAAAATCAAATATGATTAATACTTATCATTCTGCTTAATGTTCGGATTCGCCTGAATAGCAGTGATAGGAATAGGCCACTGCCACTTGTAGCTTCCGGCTTCAAGAGTCTGTGCAACTGCAGGGGTACCTGTACCATCAAAAAGATCTCCTTTACCTGATCTCTGAACGGCAAGGTTTAATCTCTTCAGTGTATACCATCTGTCATTTTCAAATGCAAGCTCCAGTCTTCTTTCTTTCAGGATAGCATCTAAAAGTGCCTGTCCTGTTTCTGTACCAGGAGTAAATGTATTATATCTTTCAGCTCTTAACTTGTTTAGTAAAACAAGAGCCTGTGCACCATTACCTGTTCTGTAATATGCTTCAGCCACATTTAGTAATACTTCAGCTCCTCTTAAATATTTAATTGAAACAATGTTAGCAGGACCTCCGTTTCCTGAATATTTTGTTACATGATTATAATTTTGTTTGCTGTATACACTGGTAGTGAAATAAACAGGTTTTCTCACATCATTATCTGTATATGAGGTATACAGATCATAATCCACAACAAATTCAGATCTTAGGGCCGGAACTGATTGATTATATGCAACACCTACCGTATTTTGTTCTGATGCCGCATTTAACACCTGGAATAAAATTCCGTCAACATTCTTAGCATTATTTTCTTCTTTCCACAGTGAAGTAAAATTTTTCTTTTCAGTAATGCCTGGTGAAAGTCCTAATGCCAGCTCTCCATATTCTACAGTCTTAGCATAGTCTCCTTTGTATAGGTATACTCTTGATAATAAACCATAGATAGCAGCTTTACTTAGTCTTCCTTTATCGGCATCATTTTGTGTAATATTATCAGCACCGAATAATAAATCAGCTATAATCTTATCATAAACTTGTTCAACAGTTAAATTTCTGGAACCTGTATTGTTGAGAGGCTCATATTTTTCAGCGTAATAAATTCCGATACTGGATTTTGCATCTGCAGATTGAGTCGGGATCTTAGAATACGCTCTTACAATATCAAAATGAGCTATTGCTCTTAATGCTCTTGCTTCAGCTTCCAGATTCGTTTTCTGTGTTCCGGATAATACACCGTTATTGATATATTTCAAAACGAAGTTAGTTCTGCTGATCACAAGGTAAGCAGCACTATACAATCCTGTCGTTTGTGAATTATCTGATGAGAATTCGAAGTTCGAAGCAGCCAGATTGGTATTTCTACCTGTAGTTGTACGAACAAGATTATCAGTAGTAAGATCTCCCATGATAAGCTGGTTTCCTGTATCACTCGTATAATACCCGGCTCCTTTAAGCGCTGTATAGGCACCATCCATAGCTTGTCTGAAAGTTTCAGGTCTGGTCATTGCCTGCTCCTGATCTTCATTGATTGATGAGATTTGATCTAAATTTCTGTCGCAAGACGTTAACGAAACAAAGATGGTTAACGCAGCTAAACTTATTTTTATTATATTCTTTTTCATAAGGCTATTCAATATTAAAATTCTAATTGCAGTCCTACCAGAATTGTTCTTACAGCAGGGTAAGTATAAAGGTTATATGATCCTGGAACGAACAAAGCTGCAGATTCATCTGATCCTACTGAAACTTCAGGTTCTCCGTGGAATTTAGTCACTGTAAATAGGTTTTGTCCCTGTACATATGCTCTAAGCTTATTGATTGGAGATCCTTCTCCAAGGAACGCTTTATCAAATGTGTATCCTAATGTAAGTGATCTTAATCTTAAGTAATCTGATTTTTCTATCCACTGATCAGAATCACGCATACCGTTTGAGTCAACTTTCTGGAATACTCCTGTATCTCCAGGGTTTTGCCAAACCTGAGCAGCAGCCTGAGCCATGTTTCTTCCAGCAACAGCCAATGTTGGATCAACAGCAGCAGCATACATGTTGTTATAAGTATAACCACCTAGCTTGAATGAGAAATCTGCACTGAAATCAAGTCCTTTGTACTGAACTGTTGTTCCAAAACCACCAAAACTTTTTGGGAATGGAGATTTATCCGTAATAGGAACTGCATTGGATGCACTGTAAACATCAGTAACATTACCTTCTTTATCATAATACAGAGCTTTTCCGTTGCTTGGATCTACTCCGGCAAATCTTACATTATAGAATACGTATGGAGACTCTCCTACTTTTAAATAAGTATCTCCTAAGTTTCTTTCAGTCTGTCCGTCTGCTAACTTGTCAAGAACAGATTTCTGGAAAGAAATGTTAGCATGTAAATTCCACTGGAAATCTTTCTGCTTAATTACATCTACACTAAGTTCAACTTCAAGACCTTTCTGAGACATATCCCCTGCATTGATATACTGATAGTACCCTCCTTCCTGTTTATCCAAAGGTACAAGCTGTACGAAGTCTTTTCTCTTGTTCTGATATACTTCTACGGATCCACGAACTCTTCTGTTCCACATTGTGAAATCTACCCCTAAGTTGGTAATTGCATTAGATTCCCATTTCAGGTTGCTGTTACCAATGATATAATAGCCTTGTGAAGATGTTCCGGGATATGAAGTACCGTTAGTACCATATAAACCGTAGCTGATATTGTTTACGTTAAAATAATCCGGTAAGGTACCGTCGTTACCTGTTGTACCGTAAGATCCTCTAAGTTTTAAATCATTAATAAAACCACCTTTCATGAATTCCTCCTTCGCAATATTCCATGCTGCACTTGCAGACCAGAAAATACCACTTTGGTTATTGGCACCAAATCTTGATGAAGCATCTCTTCTCAATGATCCTGTCACCAAATATCTACCTTCGTAATCATAGTTTAACATCCCCGCTAAACTGAACAGGGTATTTCTTACTTTAACCCCTGTAAATGTATTTCTGTCAGAAGGTGTTGTGATTGATGGAACATTGATTACCGGAGATTTCAATCCGTAAGCTCCACCATTCATTGTTTCATTGTAGTTATCGTTATATTCGATAAATCCTAAGAAATCAAAGTTGTGACCTCCATATGATTTTTTATAATTAATGGAGTTATTCCAGGTATAGTTAAATGTGTAGAATGAGTCTTTGTTCAATGAACCTGTAGGAACTTTGTTCACTGTAATATCCAGGTTTGAACCTTTTTGCATCCATCGAGTTCTCATGTACCAATCGAAAAGTCCATTAAAGTTTGATTTAAACTTCAGTCCATCGATAATTTTATATTCAGCAAATAAAGTTACCGGAATTCTCAGTCTCTGATCATCTGATCTATTAGTACGGATCTGCTCAACAACGTTAGAACCAGCTCTCATGGTTTGGTTGTAGCTGCCATCTGCATTATAAACCGGCTCATAAGGCGCATATTTATACATAGCTGCAAATGGGTTCTGCGTATTGTTTCTGTCTCTGAAATTCTGCGTTTCCTGATACTGAACCCCCAGGTTAATACCAACGTTCAGTTTTTCACTCAGTTTATTGGTAAATCCAAAGTTACCAGTATATCTTTTAAGACCATCAATGTCTCTGATAATTCCATTGTCAGAATCATATCCTAAAGAGTAATAGAAAGTACTCTCTCTGGAACCACCCTGTGCACTGAATAAATAAGACTGGATGCTTGAAGGCTTCAACAGGTCTTTTTGCCAGTTGTGGTCATAGGCAGCAAGTAGATCTATTTCCTGTTGAGATCTTGGTTTGAATCCAAGATATCCCAATTGATTCTGGAAATCCATCAGCTCCCTGGAGTTCATCATAGTGTAGTTTTTGTCTCTCAGCTTTTCACTGAAACCAAACTTGGTTTCAAATGAATAATGAGTTTTTCCGGCTTTACCGGCTTTAGTAGTTACTACCACTACCCCATTTGCTCCTCTTGCTCCATACTGCGCTGTAGCAGCAGCATCTTTAAGAATTGAAATCGATTCTACGTCTGCAGGGTTGATTGCACTGAACTGTCGTGCAGTCATGTACATCCCGTTTACTACATAAGTAGGTTCTGAAGAACCACCAACACCGGCAATCCCTCTTACCTGGATGGTAGCAGCAGCACCTGGCTGCCCGGTAGTACTTTGTACAAATACCCCTGAAGCCCTACCCTGTAAAGAGTTACCGATAGATGTTGTAGGAGAGTTTCTTCTGATTTCATCACCACCAACAACAGCCTGAGCCTGGGTAATTTCATCTGCTTTTTTCTTCTGGTATCCAGTAACGATTACTTCATCGATCTTATTCTCCTTCAGAACAGAATCATTCTTAGATTTTTGTGCAAAAGCAGCTTGTCCTAAAAAAAACAAAGCTCCGGCACTTAATACATGCAACTTCACATTCATATTAACAGATTTTAATATATTCAAGCGACAAATATGTCGATAAATATCTATAACATCAATTCGCTGAATGCTGAAAACGCGCTTCCAGAACGGAGAGATTCACATTCATCTTAAAAAAATGATGAGGAATCATTTTGAAAATATTTAAAAATTTAACAAAAAATAAGTCAATTTATATATTAACGGAATTTTAATAAATTTTAAAATTAAAATCAATTTACATTAATTTAAAAAAAATGATTAAAAAAATAAACCTCGACAATCAATCGTAAAGTAAAAAATACATTTAAATAATTCACCAATTGGAAGAAAATGGAGTAAAAAACAGGCTTTCATCTTAAATTTTATATAAAAAACAGCCTTCCGCAAACAGAGAATTCCTGTTTCAGAATTTTTTGTTCATCACAACAGTAAAAAAAACCGTTCATTTACTGTTTACTGAGTTCAAATAAATTGTAGAGAATTTCACACAGCATTTATTGTTATTTTGTGACTGTCTCGTTATTAAAATTACAAATAATCCAACTGTAAAATACTATAATATTTCTATAGATAAAAAAGTAAAGCATCCCGAAGTATGAGATGCTTTTATACAATTTTACTGAGAATATAGTTACTTCTGATAATGATAGTATCTTGCTCCAATTAAAACAGGATTTTCTGTTTCGATAGCGACAAGTCCAAATCCTTTGTAATTTTTATTTACAGAATCTTTCAGCTGTTTTCTGTGAAGCTTTTCATAGGTTTCAAAGTCCACAGCGGTTCTTTTCTTCAAACTTTCAAACAAATTCCATTTTTCTACTACCTTTCTCCAGTTCCCGGACAATTTTCCGGCAAACACCTTTGATTTTGAGCCACTTCCGTACCCTACAAAGCCAATTTCTTTTCCTGAAAGTTCTTCATTTTCGTTAAAAGATGTCTGTAAAGCAGAAAGAAATGCCATAAAAATAGAAGCGGTGTACATATTTCCGATCTCAGAAGAAGCTCTCTGGGTCTTTTCTATTTTATCATTGATTAATTTCAGATAATTTTCTGACTTGGCAATTGCTTTCTGTTCATCAGCCGTTTCATAGGAAAGACCGTTCTCAAGACTGTAGATTTCTGTGAAAACTCTTTTTCCGTGGAAGGCATAAGGAAGATGGAAGATAATATACTCCCAGTTTTCATATGGTTTATCCTGTCCTGTCAGTTCTTTATAATGATAATAAGCTTCTTTTATTCTATCCTGATAGCATTGGTTAGAATATTGTCCGTCAAAAACCGGCTCATCTGTGAAAACTTCAATCTTTTCGGGATATGTTTCAGGAGCCCCATTCAAGTCTTCTTTTTTATATGATCTCCTGGGTTTGAAAAAATCAAAAACACTTTCCGAAGCAACTCCCCAATTATTTTCAATTTCAAGAAGGTCCGGTTTGGATGAAACCAAAAGGGCTACCGCACCACCTCCCTGTGTATATTCTCCTGAAGAAGCCAATTCATATTTTGCATAATCACTGGCAATCACTACTGCTTTTTTATCGGGATTCACCCTCACAAAGTCCAGAGCGTTGTGTAACGCATCTACTCCTCCTACACAGGCAAAAGTCATATCAAGCACATCACAGTTTCTGAAACATCGGGTTCCCCATTCATCTTCCAGTACTTTTTCCACCATTTGTACAGCATAGGAAGCTGTAGGTTTTGCTGCATCCACAGCACTTTCTGTTCCCAGATATACTCTTGCTATTTCCTTAGGATTGATCTCATAATCTTTTATAAGCTTCAGTAATGCTTCTGCTGCAAAAGTGGCAGCGTCTTCGTGAACATCAGAAAGTCCCATTTTATGAAGACCCAGGCCTTTTTCCAATTTCGCCGGCTCTATCCCTCTTTTTTCTGCTAAATCCTTAATCTCCAAATATAAACCAGGCACATAATAACCCGCTGCTTCAATTCCAAAACTCATAATTGTCTAAATTTTAAACGAATTTATGAAAGATAATGCAAAAAACGGTGGTAAAAAATGCTAATTTTTGCAACATCATTAAAAACCAATGCGTTTTAAAATATAATACAGTAATCCAGAAACCTTTAACAGTAAAAAAGAAAGCCGGTAAATTTACCGGCTCCTTTCTTTATTTATAATTTTCAATAGCTTTATTGAGAACATCAATCTGCTTGTTGATACTTGCTGCGTTTTGCGGATTCTGTTTCAGCAGTTCCATTTTTTTGCTCAAGCCATCTTTCAGCATCTGAACCATCATCATTTTAGCCTGTGGATTGTCTGCCATTTGGTTTTTGGCATATCCTGCTATTTTAGTAACGCTTTCAGTTGCTTTCAGGTTATCGGAAGTCATGATCCAGTTGAAACCGTCTTCTGCTGCTTTTCCCAATTCCGGATTCTGGAATTTAATGAACGGATAGAAAGTAGCAAGAGGTGCAATATTTTCGATCTGTGAAGTAATCCTGTTCTTTACAATAACAGGAAGCAATTGTGCCTGCAATTCTTCTGAAGCACCTTTCATATCAATTTTATCAGCAAGACTGTTTGCTCTTGACGGATCAATAGAAAGAAGCGCACCCATCGAACTTCCTTTTACTGCATTGGAAACAGCACTTACTCCTTTTTCAAATAAAGGAAGGTATTTTTTGTCTTTTGTTTTTCCTAAAGCAGCAATAGCCGCAGCCTGAGTTAATGTTTTTGGATCATTGGAAGCCAGTTTTTCAACTTCAGCACCCAATGCTTTCATTTGTTCAGGATTGGTAAGGTCTATTAAGTTTAATGCTTTTATTCTTACTCTGAAGAAAGGATCTTTTAATGCAGCAGCCAATAATTTTACAGCGGCAGGACTTTTCCCGGCCTGATCTTTAATTCCGTTTAGAGCCAGATATCTGCTTTTAAATTCCTTGGAGTTGGTAAACTGCATCAGATTCTGTTCCGAAGTTTTAGTATCCGTAATATCAGCCAGTAAAACTCCGTCTGCATTGATATTGACGAGATCCGGTGTTTTAGAAACATCAAAACTGAACGTATTTTTTGCTTCCGCATTTACCCAGACATTATACCTTTTGGGTTTTCCATTGTCATAGACATCAATAGCCAGAGGAAATTCAAATGGTTTTTCCTGAGTTTGATTAATGGTTACAGCAACCTGTTTTTTTACCGGCTCAAAGGTGGATGAATAATTAATCTTTGGGTTTCCGCTTCCAAAATACCATTGATTAAAGAACCAGTTTAAGTCTTTCCCGGAAACTTTTTCAAAAGAGAGTCTTAATTGATGGGCCTCAGCATTCTGATATTCATTGGTTTTCAGATAATCGTTCATTCCGACAAAGAAGGCATCATCTCCAAGATAGTTTCTCAGCATATTTAAAATGCCACCTCCTTTCTGGTATGTTACAAGATCAAAAACATCTTCACGGGATTCGTAATTGAATCTCACCAGATTTTTATTAAAATCGGATGGATTATGAAGATAATTATTCACATCTGTCATCAGGTGATAATCTGCCTGGTCTTTTCCGTACTTGTATTCATTCCAAAGATATTCGGAGTAGTTGGCAAAAGATTCATTGACAGTAAGGTTGCTCCAGCTTTCTGCCGTTACCAGATCTCCAAACCAATGATGGAACAATTCATGGGCAATGGTATCTTCCCATGTGTTTTCATCGATAAGCTGACCCGGTTTCTGAAGGATATCACTTCCATGAAGAGTGGCTGTGGTATTTTCCATTGCACCACTTACATAATCTCTTCCGGAAATCTGGGCATATTTCGCCCATGGATAGTCATAATTCAGCTTTTTGGAGAAAAAGTCGATCATTTCCGGAGTATTTCCGTAGATCTGTTTAGCATAAGGCTCGTATTCCTTTTCAATATAATAATCAACAGGAATGTTTTTCCATTTGTCTTTTACGATGGCATATTCTCCAACGCCCATAAAGAAAAGATAAGTAGAATGTCTCTTGTCCATCACCCAATGATCGGTTCTAAGTCCGTTGGATTCTTTTTTAGAATCTTTCATAAGACCGTTGGAAAGCGTTACATATTTATCAGGAACTGTCATATAGATTTCCTGTGTTGTCTTTTGGTTGGGTTTATCAATAGTAGGAAACCATGCCGAAGAAGATTCTGTTTCTCCCTGTGTCCAGATTTGTATTGGTGTGTTGGGATCTGTCCCCTGAGCGTTTATGAAATACAAACCTTTCGCATCATTGATTGCCATGCTTCCCTGTTGTTTCACTTCATTCGGGCGGGAGGTATATTTGATGTAAACGGTATAATCCTGATTTCTCTGATAGGTTTTATCCAGCGTAATTTTTAGAACATCATCTTTGTATTCGTATTTTAAAGGAGACTTTTTGCCGTTGTTATCAAGAGCCACTTCATGAATCAGCATTCCTTTTGCATCAAGGGTAAGCTCATTGGTGGCATAGAAGTAAGGTGATGCGGTAAGCCATTCTTCCCCATTCATCTGTTCTTTCTGATAATCGAAATTCACTTTCAGCTTTGTGTGCTTAAGCTCTGTTACTTTCGTGTGGGTAGCTCTGTATACTTTTTCTCTTCCTGAAGTGTCGGTTTGTGCTGATACATTGGCGGAAAATAAAATTCCAAGTATAGCAATTGATAAAATAGCCTTTCTCATCGGTCTGCTTTATTATTTTTTAGAATTATTTTTTTATGATGATGTCGAAAATATCATTGACAAGGGTTTCATAGTCGCCCTTTTTAAGCTGTTCCTTCGTTTTTGCAAACGCTTTTTTGAGTTCACTTTCCGGGTTTTCGTCATCCACTATTTCTGCGGATGCCACACCTTTCAGCTGAAGTACAGCATTTTTCAGTACTTCAATATCTGCATTTTCTTCAATATTAATTTTTAAATACTTCATAATCTGTTCTTAAGCATTTGATATTTATGACTTACTGCCTGTCAACGGATCATCTTACAAAAGAAATCCGGTGAACGGGCGTTGTTCTTCCAAATGTAAGAAACTATTGCCAAAGAAAGTGTACCAAAGGATTATATTCTGATTTCCCGGCTTATAAGCACAAATAATGCTTCTATTACTGTTAAAATAATAGAAGTAAATTTAAAAAATAAAAAGATATAAAAATATTAAATCGCTACTGGAGCTTTGATCCCCGGATGCGGATCATAATTTTCCAGCGTAAAGTCCTCGAAATCGAAATCAAAGATATTTTTAACGTCAGGGTTTAATTTCATTGTAGGAAGTGATCGTGGTTCTCTTCCAAGCTGTCTGTTTACCTGTTCAAAATGATTATTGTAGATATGAACATCTCCAAAGCTGTGAACATAATCCCCTACCTCAAGATCACACACCTGTGCTACCATCATCAGCAGCAATGCATAACTTGCAATATTGAACGGTACGCCAAGGAAAACATCGGCACTTCTCTGATACAGCTGCAGCGATAATTTACCATCAGCTACGTAAAACTGGAACAGGGCATGACAAGGAGCCAAAGCCATGTTAGGAATTTCTGCAACATTCCATGCAGATACGATAAGTCTTCTGGAATCCGGATTTTTTTTGATCTGGTCAATTACTTCTGTAATCTGGTCTACCACTTTTCCGTCTGCTCCACTCCAGCTTCTCCACTGCGCTCCGTAAACAGGTCCCAGATCTCCATTTTCATTAGCCCACTCATCCCAGATGCTTACTCCGTTATCTTTAAGATACTTAATATTGGTATCTCCTTTCAGGAACCAAAGCAACTCGTAGATAATGGATTTCAAATGCACTTTTTTCGTCGTTACCAAGGGAAATCCCTTAGACAGGTCATATCTCAACTGATATCCGAAAACACTTCTTGTTCCAGTGCCTGTTCTGTCGGTTTTATCAGTTCCGTTGTCTAAAATATGCTGTAAAAGGTCCAGGTAGTTTTGCATTTTGAATGAGATTTTAAGTTTCAAATTTAGTAAAAAAAAAGCACCCAACCTATGGATGCGTTTTATAAGATGTATATCTCTTTTTTATTAAATGCGCGTATATTCTACAGCTTCAAGCTATTAAAGCAATAGAAGTATTATAATACAGAAACGCTAATTTTTTCACTGTTTCCATTGATTGATTTTAGCTGACCATAACTGTTTTTATCAATAAACTTATCATTTGAATAATCCAGTCTCACCGGACCAAACTTTATAAGCTTCTGGAATTTACTTTCATCAATAATATCTTTTGTTCCATAGTCAATAGAAATGTCTCCTATTATTTTCAGTTTGCCCATCCTGCTGTTATCTATCACATCATTTGACCAGTAATCTATACTGAGAGCACCTATTTTCTTTACTTTACCTGCTTTTTCTCTGGTAAAGGCAGAGTCTTCCCAATAGTCTACAGAAATATTTCCTATACTTTTCAGCTTCCCTGTTTTTTCTGTGGCAAATATGGAATCATCCCAGTACTCTATTTTGACATTCCCTATACTTTTAAGCTTACCATATTTAGCTTTATCAAAAACCTGATTATCATAATACTTAAGTTCCCCATTCAGAGCAGGGGCATTAAAATCAGAAATTGATCCGTCAGCATTCAGCGTAATTACAAAATCCTCTACCGTTAATTTCACTGTTTCCAGATCGTATGTTTTTGCGGAAACGGTGGCACGAACCTGAGCATTGATGACCAAACTGCCCAATAGAAATACAAAGACAAATAAATTTTTAAATTTCATATTATTAAAGATTAATTTACCAAATATCTTCAATATCCTGATTGATATTGTTGATGGTAAAGTTATCTCCCATTTTCTTGCCAAACATTGCTTTTACCAAAGGAGATTCTGCAGAAACTGTCATTATTTTCCGGTTTTCAAAAACAAACTCTCCCATTGAAACTGAGATAAAAAACATTCCTTTATTGGTTTTCACCAATGCTCCGTTCTGCACTTTTTCTGAAGGATCGGATGTTATTTTCTGCAAAACAGCCTGCTGATTCAACACTTCATTGAGCTGCCTCTGCAGGTTATTGATTTCCTGCTGAAGCATTTCTCTTCCGGTTTCATATTTATCACCCATCGAACTTTTAGTATCGTTGTTGGAAGCCCGTGTTTCAGCAATAAGGTTTTCAAAATACTGAATTTTGTCTGCGGCTTTTGCTTTGATGATGTTGATTATTTCCTGTTTGTTCATTGAATGATCTTTTTTATTGCAGGTAGATAAACCACCCCGTCAAAATCACAGATTTTGACACCCCTCCAGCGGAGGGGAATTGAGTTCCTCTAAAGACTAGTGATTAAAATTTACTGTTTAAGCTAAGTTTCAAAGCCATTACTTTTTATTTTTCAAATACGGCATAATCAGAAACTTTGAAGCTGAAGTCTTTTCCATTACTGAAGTCTCTTTTTGTTTTATCAAAAACATTTCTGAATGTTCCGGACAGATGGTCGTCTTCAATGAAGAAATTAACCGGTTCTTTTGACATGTTCAGGACTACCAGCACTTCATCTTTCCCATTTTTCCTTACATAAGCAAGAATTTTATCATTGGCTGTCGTATTGAGAAGATAGGTCGTCACGTTGGAATCTCCACCTCTTAATGCAGGATTTGATGTTTTTAAATCCAATAGTGTTTTATAGAAATCAGCAGCCTGATAGGTATGGGTCCATTTGATGGCATCTTTTTCGAAAAATTCCAGCCTCTTCATGTTCGGAAGTTCCTGTCCTGAATATAATAACGGAATGCCATTCCATGTTGCAGAGAATACTGCCATAGGTTTTGTAATGACTCCGTATTTTTCATATTCGGTTCCGTTCCATGAGTTTTCATCGTGGTTGGTGGTAAACCAGGCTCTCATCGAAGCGTCTCCGATATTGGAATATTGTCTCAGAAGATCTTTTAATTCCTGAAGAGGTTCATTATTTTTGTAATAGTCGGCAGATTTATGCATCCATTTCCAGGAATAACTGGCGTCAAAAACTTTACCATATTCAGGACTTTCCAGCTCATCAAATTCTCCAAGCCAGAAAAGAGGCTTTATTTTTTCCACTTCAGGACGTGCCTGTTCCCAGAAATCGACTTCCACCCATGAGGCAAGGTCACATCGGAATCCGTCGATATTGGTTTCCTGTACCCAGAACTTCATAGCATCAATCATTGCCTGGCGCATTTCCTGATTTTTATAATCCAATTCAATAATATCATCCATTCCGGAAGCAATATGGAATTTCCCATCCGGATCTTTAAGATAAAATTCAGGATGTGTTTTTGTCCACACATGATCCCAGCCGGTATGATTGGCTACCCAGTCGATAATGACTTTGAATCCTAACCTGTGAGCTTCATTCACCATATCTTTAAAATCCTGCAGGGTCCCGAATTCAGGATTGATGGAAGTATAATCTGCTGCGGCATAAGGACTCCCCAGACTTCCTTTTTTGTTTTGCTGGGCAATCGGAGTAACAGGCATAAACCAAAGGGTTTTTATTCCCATAGATTTCAGTCGGGGCATTTCTTTTGCAAATGCTTTGAAAGTTCCTTCCTGAGTGTATTGTCTTATGTTTACTTCGTAAATATTTGTATTATGTTTCCAATCTTTTGGCAGTTCTGTCATCTTCCGCTTATTTTTTTGAGTGGTACAGGAAACAATTCCCAGACCAATTACAGCTAACAAAATTAATTTTTTCATTAAACTATTTTTAACAAAAGTAAGGATTGTTTTTGGGGTAAAAGGGTAAAAAGGCAAAATCGTTAAAAGCAGAATGGCAATTTGCTTTAATCAGCATAAAAAAAGCCCCGGATCTAAATCCAGGGCCAGTATATTGTATGATTATCTTTCATCATCATTGTCATCCTCATCATCAAAGACATCGTCATTATAGTCTTCTTCTTCCTCATCATCAAAGCTGTCATCATCTTCGTCTGAAAAGTTTCCTCCCGCTCCGAAATCATCATCAAAACCGAACTCATCATCTACCAATGGCATTGCTGATTTCTTTTTGCCACCTCCGGTACTTCCGTTTTTGCTTGGAGCTTTTAATGGAACATTTCCAAATCTGTATACAGTGATCGGATAGTTCACGCCTTTTGTTTCTTCAATTACCTCCACAAGCTCGCAGAAGAATTCCCAAAGATCAAGAAGTCCATACTGGAATTGCGCTTTGTCACCTACATTTTCAAAAGCTTCATCAATGTAAACATCTGACATGATCTCACCATCACCATCATCACTCATATCTTCCAATGGGACACTTTTTACGATCGTTCCGTCATCTTCCAACAGATTAAAAGTAGAAAGCTCATCTCCCTGCAGACTGAATGCACTTTTAATTCCTAAATGTAAGTTCCATAACGTTTGTTTTCCCTTAACTTCGACATCACGGAAAATATCCTCTTTCGCATCTAATATTACGCGGATTTTGTAAACCATATCAGTTTCTTAAATTACTTTTTGCCTTTATAATTATGATAAATCTCTGTTGCAAATATATAATAAATGACATGTGACAAAAAAATATTTCAGGATTTTTTAAAATATTTTTTTTTCTTACATTTTGCCGGAATTATTTACTTTTTTCAAGCATGAAACTGAACTTCGTCCCTTCAAGGTAAACGCTTTCTACGGTAATGTTTTCGTTGTGAGCTTCAAGGATGTGTTTTACAATAGCCAGACCGAGTCCGGAGCCGCCTTCTCTTCTGCTTCTGCTGGTTTCCACACGATAAAATCTTTCGAAGATTCTTGGAAGAATTTCAGATTTGATACCCATCCCATTGTCTATCACTTCGATCAGCACCTTATTTTTAAGGACACTGGTTTTTACGATCACTTTTGCTTCCTGCCTGTTGGCATAATGAATAGCATTGGAAATCAGATTAATAAAAACCTGGGAAATTTTCTGTTTATCGGCTTCCACAAAAATCTGCGGATGAAGGGTCTGAATCTGTAATGTTGTATTTCGTTTTTCAGCTTCAAGATCAAGAAGGTCAAAAATTTCTTTGATCAGAAGGTTCACATCGAATTTTGAAACGGTAAGATTGATTTCACCGGCTTCCAGCCTGTTGATCATATCAAGATCTGTCACAATAGCAATCAGTCTTTCTACCGATTTATCAATTCTTTCCAGATATTTGTCGCGGATCGTAAGATTATCCACGCCGCCGTCTCTCAAGGTTTCTACATATCCCTGGATAGAAAAAAGAGGAGTCTTCAGCTCATGGGAAACATTTCCGATGTATTCTTTACGGTAACTTTCCATCTCTTTCATCATATCAATTTCGGAAGCTCTCTGCTGATTAAGGTCTGAAAATCTTTCTCCTAATTCTTTAATGGTTATATTTTCATCATTATCATGAACCATTTCCTGAGGAAGGATTCCGGAAAGTCCTTTCACCTGCTTTCTTCCGTAATAATTAAAGAGCAGCTCCAGTACTACACAGTTGATCATAAAGATCAGGATAATACAGATGAAAAGACCCGTTTTGAACAAAGGGGTCTCATAATAGATATCTTTCAGCGAATCGAATACGACTACTAAAAGGAGCATTACCAGTGTCAGAAGACAGGAGGCAACGAGGGTAAGTCTGTAAAATTTCAATTTTACAACGTTTTAATGATTGAACGTAAAGTTAGGATTTTTAAATAATTAAACGATCAGTTTATACCCAATCCCTTTCAATGTCTGAATCGTATTGATTCCCAGTTTTTCTCTTAGTCTTCTGATGTGAACATCAATGGTTCTTTCTCCTACGATCACATCATTACCCCAAACTTTTTCCAGGATCTCTTCTCTTTTGAAAACCTTCTCAGTATTGGAAGCCAAAAGGTAAAGCAAATCAAATTCTTTTTTAGGAAGAAGAAATTGCTGTCCGCTTTTGGAAACCCTGAAGTTATCTTTATCGATAACAAGGTCTCCGATTTCGATGAGTTTAGCATTGTCAGACACCTGAGAGGTTAGCTGTAATAATGCATTTACTTTAGAGATAAGGATTTTCGGTTTGATCAGTTTTACAATATAATCATTAGCACCTGCCTGAAAACCTGCTAATTGAGAAAACTCTTCGCTTCTTGCAGAAAGGAACACGATAAGTGTTTTTTGCAGTTCTTTCACTTTACGAAGTTCCTGACAGGTTTCTATACCATCTTTTTCAGGCATCATGACATCTAATAAGATAAGATCCGGAACAATTTCCTTCGCTTTTTCTATACCTTCGTTACCATTGGTAGCGGTATAAATATCATACCCTTCTTTTTCCAAATTGTAAGACAGAATCTCTAAAATGTCCAGTTCATCGTCTATTAAAAGAATTTTTTTGCTCATCTTCTAGTTTAAGAATTCCCACAAAATTAATTATTTCAATTGATTTCATCTATCCGCCAAATGTTAACTAATTATTAAAAAATTACATTTTACACATTAATTATAAAATCAATAAAAAAATCAATAAATAAATATACACAAATCAAATATAAGGAATAATAATTAACATTAAAACAAAAATTATAATTATATAAATTAAACATCGATAAGTATAAAATCTGTTCTTTCGTTAATACAAACTTCATAATTAATTAAGATTCTCCTAAAGTTTTCTTAAAAACTTAGCCTTTATTTTGCCCTTGAAAAAGAAGTAAAAGAAGTAATAATGAAAAAACAACTCCACAAGAGCATCATGCTACTTGCCTTGTTTTCTGCTGGCTATGCTTTTGCACAAAGTCAGATTTTGGAAGGTAGGGTATTGGACGAGAAAGATAACACTCCAATAGAAGGTGTAAAAGTAAAAGTAAATGGTCAGGAAGTAACCACTGACATTTCCGGATACTACTCTATCAACCTTTCCCCTGGCACCAATTACATTGTAACCGTAAGCTCCAATGGGTATAACAGAAAAGAGATCAGTGAAGTTATTATCAAAAATGAAGGTAATACTCACCTTGATATTGTTTTGGATAAGCCATCCACCAAAGAGAAAGAAATTGAGGGAGTTGTCATAAAATCAAACGCAAGAAAAGAAACCATAGCCTCTACCATCGGTTTACAAAAGAATGCCGGTGTAGTTTCTCAGGTTATTGGTGTTGAAGCGATTAAAAGAAGTCCGGACAGAAACACCGGTGAAGTTCTGAAAAGAGTTTCAGGGGTGAGTTTATTTGACGGAAAATATATTGTAGTAAGAGGTTTATCAGACCGTTATAACCAGGCGATGCTGAACGGTATTCAGTTATCCAGTACGGAGCCTGACAGAAAGACTTTCTCTTTTGATCTTTTCCCTGCCAACGTTATCGAAACCCTTGTCATCAATAAAACATTCATTCCTGAATATACAGGTGAATGGGGAGGTGCTTTGATTCAGGTAAATACTAAAGATATTCCTAATAAAAACTTCTTCAATGTACAGGTAGGTGTAGGAGGAAATACAGCTACTATGGGACAGGAGTTCCATATGCAGAAAGGTGGAAAGTGGGACTTTTTAGGAATTGATGACGGTTACAGAAAACTTCCTACCAATATGCCTGCAAAAAATGCTTTCAGTATTCTGACTGAAGCTCAGAAAACAGAGATTGGTAAAGGATATACCAAGAATCTTGGATACAACAGCATTGGTTATCCTGAAAACTTAAGTTTACAGTTAGACGGAGGTTTCAACACGAAAGTATGCGGAAAAGATTTAGGAGTAATTGCTGTTTTAAATTACAGTAACAACAAAAGAAGAACCGAATCTACCAACCGTTTCTTTACCATCAACGACCAGCTTGCTGATACCAACTTCGATTATTTTACAGAAAAATACAGCAATGATATTATTTTAGGAGGGATGTTGAACCTTGCTTTAAAGCTGAACAACAATAATAAAATCTCCTTAAAGAATATCATTACCAACAATACGGTAAACCATATGTCCTTCAGAACAGGAAAGGACTTTGAATTTGATCCGATCAACGGGACCAATATCATGGCAAGGGAAATCGGGTTTAAAGAAACGACTTTCTATAACTCCACCCTTTCCGGTAATCATAAAATTGATGTTCTTGGCGGTCTTACCGTAAACTGGTACGGAAGCTTCGGGATCCTTGATCAGTATATTCCTTTGCTGCAGCGTTTACAGTATAACCAATATACAAACATGCCGGGAAGTCCTTATTTAGCATTGATTTCTAATGGTCTTTCTCAAAAATCAGGAAGTGTATTCTACTCTACTCTGAGCGACTATCTGTATAATGCAGGAGGTGACGTTTCCAAAACGTTTACGATGTTCGGACAGAAGCAAACAATCAAAGGAGGTTATTTATTCCAGGTAAAAGACAGAATATACAACTCCCGACCGTTCTCTGTAAGACTTGAAAACTTCAATCAGGGATTACTTTCCCAGCCTTTTGAAACCATCTTCAATCCAGGTAACTTCGGAACTAACGGTGGATTCACATTTGATGAAATTGCAGGAAACCAGTACAGATATATTGCCAACACCATCCTTAACGCAGGATACTTACAGTTTGACAATAACTTCACACCATGGTTAAGAGCTGTGTGGGGATTAAGAGTGGAGAACTTTGACCAGTTGGTAGGAAGCACGAAGAAAAGCGATGACCGTTTTGTAAACACTCGTGTTACAGATTTCTTACCTGCTGTGAACTTAACATTCAAGGTAAATCCTAAAATGAATATCCGTCTTGCAGGTTCACAAACTGTTGTAAGACCGGAATTCAGAGAAGTTTCTCCTTTGGCATATTATGATTTTGACCTTGGAGCAACGGTAATCGGTAACAAATCTATCGAAAGAACCAAAATTACGAGTGCCGACCTTCGTTGGGAATTCTACCCAAGAAACGGGGAAATTATTTCCGTGGCAGGTTTCTATAAAAACTTTAAAAAACCGATCGAATTATACTTCAACCAATCAGGGGTAGGAACGAGTAACACCTTCAACTATCTTAACGTAGATAAAGCTGATGCTTACGGACTGGAAGTGGAAGCCAGAAAAAAACTGGATTTTGTAAGCGCTCTTAAAAACTTTACGCTGGGTGGAAACGTAGCATTAATCAAAAACAGAGTAACAGACGAAGCTACCAATATTGACAGACCAATGCAGGGACAGTCTCCATATACTGTCAACCTAAGTCTTCAGTACGATACTGAAAAATCAGGATGGTCTTCAACGCTATTATTCAACATGATCGGAAGAAGAATTCTTTATGTAGGAAACGATCAGGTTCCACCAATCTGGGAAGCACCAAGACCTCTTTTAGATTTCCAGCTTTCTAAAAAATTATGGAGCAACAAAGGAGAGATCAAGCTGAATGTTTCAGACATCCTGAACCGTCGTGCGAAATTCTACCATGACCTGAACGACAATGGCAAGTATGACAGCAAAGATGCTCTTGCTATTGAAAGACTTACAGGAACCAATATCAGTTTAACACTGGGATACAATTTTTAATTCACTCAACAAATAATCTAATAAATAATTTAATTCTTTATAACATGAAAAAGTTCGTTTTATATTCTTTAATGCTTGGCGCTCTAGTATCAACTACCGCATGTAGAAATATAGAAGAAGATGGACCTACCATTATTCAAAATGGAGGTAACGGAAACGGAGAAACTGAAAACCTTATTCTTTCAGGAAAAATCACTTCCAATACTACACTTAAAGCCAATAAAATCTATAAGCTGAGAGGACTGGTATATGTAACTAACGGAGCTACTTTAACGATCGAGCCAGGTACAAAGATTGTAGGTGAAGCTGATAAAAACGGAGCTTTGATCATTACAAGAGGAAGTAAAATCATGGCAGAAGGTACTGCTGCCAACCCTATTATTTTCACTTCAGAAAAACCAAGTCCTAAAAGAGGAGACTGGGCAGGTTTAGTTATTTTAGGAAACGCTCCTACCAATGCCTCTTTCGGAGGTGCAAACGGAGTTGGAGAAATTGAAGGAGGAATCAACAACTCTGAAGGTCTTGGACTTTATGGCGGAACCAACGCTGCGGACAACAGTGGTGTATTAAAATATGTAAGAATAGAATATGCAGGATATGCATTTTTACCAGATAAAGAGGTTAACGGACTTACATTCGGTGGTGTAGGTAACGGAACTACAGTAGATTATGTAGAGGTTGCTTATGCTAACGATGACAGTTTTGAGTGGTTCGGAGGAACAGTAAACTGTTCTCACCTTATTTCTTACAAAGGTCTTGATGACGATTTCGATACTGACAACGGGTATTCAGGAAAGGTACAGTTTGGTATTGCAGTAAGAGATTCTCAGGTAGCAGACGTTTCAGGTTCTAATGCATTTGAATCTGATAATGATGCCAACGGTTCTACTTTAACGCCTCAGACATCCGCTACGTTCTCTAACATGACGATTATCGGGCCAATCAACTCTGCAGCTCCGGGATCAATCAATGCGCTATTCCAGAATGCATTACAGATCAGAAGAAACTCTTCAATCTCTGTATTCAACTCTGTATTCACAGGATTCCCGGTTGGTTTATTCATCGATGCCACGAAAGGTTCTCCAACAGATAACAATATTGTTGGTAACAAATTATTCTTCGAAAACAACATATTGGCTGGAACTACAACTCCTTTAAAATTCGGACCATCTACCTCTACTCCTACAACGTATACATTAGCCGATCTTACAACATGGTTCAATGCTAAAGGAAACACCATCCTTGCGTCTACAGCTGATGTAAAACTTGCCGGTGCTTGGGCTCCTGCAGGAACTACTCCAAACTTTACACCTACTTCAGGTTCTCCATTATTAACAGGTGGAGCATTTACAAACGCTAAATTAGCAACATGGTTTACGCAGGTTACTTACAGAGGTGCTGTAAAAGATGCTACGGATACATGGTATGCAGGATGGACTAACTTTAACTTATAACATCATCATATAAGTACCTAGATTTAATTTCAAATAGAGGCCTCCGGAAGTAATTTCCGGGGGCTTTTTTATCGTTATTACGGGATATTACAAATAGTAGGAATTTTGAATATGAATAGATGTTCACATTGTAAAACATATAAAGGGAATATGAACAGTAATTTTGGGGGTTGAATACATATATTTTTTCATAAGTTTTGGCTATTTTTTCCATTCAAACGGGCTAAAGCCCGTTCCTATTGAATATAAATAATCTCGAAATTTATAATCATAATCTCAAAACTCGAATCACGAATCTCAAAAGCTCGCATCCCGCACCCCACACAAAAAAAGCCACCAGAAAAGCTTCCGATGGCAGTTACAAAAAACAAGTGTATAAAAATATATATACTTCACATTAATTTCTCCAGAATAAATTCCCGCCATTCATCAGGGCTTTAATTTCGGACATTCTGGAAACAGCTTCAGCAGAACATGACGCGTCTGTCAGAACAATAGCGGCTTCATCACCGGCTGTTGGCCACTGCTGGTTTCCTTTTTCATCCAGAGGAAGAATGGCTTGAGTCGCAAACTGCAAAGCTCTTGAAAGGGCATATTCTGTAGTATAACCGTACAGTTCAGCAATAAGATTCGCTTTCTGCAGCATACTTCCGGATCCGAAAGTGCTCCAGTAGTCCTGTACGTTGTCATTTCCAATCAATACGTTTACTCCGTATTTTTTCAGGGTTGGAATAGGCATTACTTTTCCTTTAAAAGGTACGGAAGAAGCGATTCCTACTTTTCCGGCAGCCAATCTTTCCGCAATCTGTTCAGTTTCTTTAGGAGAAAGATGAGCTAAAGCAAATGCATGGCTTACAAACGTTTTTCCCTGAAGTACCGGGTTTTCGACCGCTTTATCAATCAGATAATTGATCGTTTTCATTCCGGACTCTCCTGCTTCGTGCAGATGAATATCAATTCCTTTGTTGTGATCTAAAGCCAACTGAACCGTAAAATCCATTACTTTTTCAATGCTTCCATCAATACTGAAAGGATCCAGTCCGCCAATAAATCCTACACTTTTCAGTTGGGCTGCTTCTTTCATCAGTGGAGCAGATTCTGTGTAATATACTCCATGCTGTGGGAAGGCCACCAGTTCGGCTTTAAAAGAATCTTTTTTATTTTCAAGAGCCTGCTCAAGATGTTCCAGAGATTTCAGTCCTGATGTAGGATCAATATTGAAATGCGTTCTTACGAAATGCGTTCCGTAATGCTGTTGTAAACTGATCAGCTGTTCTGCCCTGCTTACCGAAGTTTTCAGCAATTCAGGAATGATTTCCTGCTCATAGGCGATCATATCTTTCACCGTTTTTCTTTTCGGAGAAAGGGCCTGCCAGGGAAGGCCATATAATGTTTTATCCAGATGAATGTGCATATCCCTGAATGCGGGAAGCATCAGGTATCCTTTAGCATCGATGGCATTGGAAGCCGGATCATTGGCTTTTACTGTTTTTATTTTTCCGTCTTCAATTTCAATACTGAAAAGGTCTGTTTTTGTTCCGGTAACCTCTTCATTTTCGTATTCAAAACCTGTTTCCAGACGGACATTTTTCAGGAAATAGTTTCCTTTTGCAGTTAATTGATAGGGAAATTTCATGATGTAAAATTTAACAATACAAAATTAAGCCGGCCTGAAGTAAAACCGGTGTATCAATCATGTCTTGTTTTGTACAGATTATTCTTTGAATTGGGAAGGTGTCATTCCCGTCTGCGCTTTAAAGAATTTGGAAAAGCTGGCATGATCATAGAAACCAAGATCATAAACAATATCTTTTACAGACATTTCGGAAACTTTCAGCAGTCTTTTGGCTTCCAGTAAAATGCGGTCCTGAATAAGTGAAGATGCTGAAGCATTGAGATTTTTCTTACAGACAATATTCAGGTAGTTGGCAGAAATATTCAGTTTATCGGCATAAAATGATACAGATCTTTCTGTTTTAAAATATTCATCAATCAAATGCAGAAATTTTGAAATAATAGGATTTGAGTTATAGATTTCAAAGTCTTTAAAAGCGCCTTCCACAGATTTACTTACCAGCAGACCAATTAATTCACTTCTTTTCTGGATCAATTCCCAGAATACTTTTTCTCCATTCAGTTCTTTCCGGATTTCCTGAAATTCATAAAAAAACTTAGCAAACGTTTCTTCAGAAAGAGTGATTACCGGATGATTCTGATAATAAGAGGCAGAAAATCTTAATGAAGGCAGAAAACTTTCAAACCAGTCCCGGCTGATCATCAGCTGATAACCGATGGTTTCTTTTCCAATCACCCATTGATGTACCTGATCAGGAAAAACAAGGTGAATCTGATAATCTTTTACCTGATATTCTGTAAAATCGATGGTATGTGATCCTGCTCCCTGCTCAAAGAGATTAATGATGAAAAAATCATGTTTATGGGGATCATCAATGGAACGTGCTCCGGAGAGATCATTAAACAGCAAATTACAGCTGTTCAGCTGATTTTCACTAAATTCCTGTATTCCCAAAATAGGAAAATGATCTGTATGGTAAGCCACTCTGCCTGATTTTCTCCTAAAATTACTAAAATTTACGAGAGAAAAAACTAAAACAACCACAAAAGGGACAAAAGCTTTATTGTATCACGCTATCTTCATTTTCCATCTTCGTTTCGTGACTTTTCGTAAACTTTCATCCCCTTTATGGTTGAAAAAACACAACTAGATTATAGATTAATTTATTTAATCCTTTTTTTCTACATTAAAAAACAACGTTTCCTTCATGAACTAAAGACTCCACGTCTGAAATTCTTGATACTGCTTCTGCAGAACAACTTGCTTTGATCAATACAAAATTTGCTTTATCACCCGACTTTGGCCATTGCTGAGTTCCTTTATCATCTAACGGAAGGATATTTCCAGTGGCCAGTTTTAAGCTTCTTGATAATAAAAACTCTGTTGAATATCCATACAATTGTGCCATTAAATTGGCTTTCTGAAGTACACTTCCTGTCCCGAAAGTATTCCAGTGATCCACAATACTGTCATTTCCTGTGAGAACAGTTACATTATGCTTGTAAAGTGTTGGTATTGGCATGATCAGTCTTCCGAAAGGGATTGTAGAGACAATTCCGATCTGTGCTTCACCTAATTTTTCAGCAATTTCTTCCTGTTTTGCAGCTTCTAATTTTGCAAGAATAAAACAGTGGCTTACATATGTTTTCCCTTTCAAAGCAGGGTTTTCGTTTACTTTTTTAATCAGGTATTCTACCGTTTTCAATCCCGAATCTCCGGTTTCATGTAAATGAATATCAATTCCTTTTTTATGATCCAACGCAAGCTGAACAGTAAAGTCTACCACTTTTTCGATATCGCCATCAATGTTGAACGGATCTACTCCACCAATAAAATCGATGTCCATCTTCGCAGCTTCTTTCAGATAAGGTACGGAATCCGTATAGAAAACACCATGCTGTGGGAATGCCACCAGCTCGGCTCCAAAGCCTTTCTTTTTATTTTCTAACGCTTTCTGCAGATTTTTTAAAGACTGAAGTTTTGAAGTGGGTTCAATATTCACATGGCTTCTCGCGTAGGAAGTTCCTTTCGACTGTAACAGTTCAATTAGCTTTTCAGCCTTAAAGGTGGAATTTTTAAGCATCTCAGGAAGCATTTTCTGCTCCAGCTCAATCATTCCTTTGACACCTCCTGTTCTTTTTCTAACGGCCTGCCATTGATCTCCATAAAAAGTTTTATCCAGATGGATGTGCATATCCTTAAATGCGGGAAGCATCAATAGTCCTTTTGCATCTACCGCTTTAGCATTAGGTTGGTTGGGAGCGACCTTTGTTATTTTTCCATTCTCAACTTCTACATAGAACAGATCTGTTTTGGTGGAAGCCACTTCTCCGTCCTGGTATTCGAAACCTGTTTCCAGGCGAACATTTTTAAGGCTCATTTTTCCTTTTGCTGAAAGATTTTCCTCATCGAAAGGCGATGCAGTCATGATATTGGGTATTAAAGTTAATCCCGCTACAGCCAACGCTGAATTCCGGATAAAATCTTTACGGGAGATGGTATTGTCTGAGGTCTTCATTTCCAATCTATTTAAGACAAAATTAAAAAGAAGCCCCCTTGAATGAGGTGTATGGTTTATTACAAAATCTGTATGATTTATACTTTGTGGTAATTATTTGGGAGAATACTTTATCATTTCCTTAAATTATCTTTTCTATACTACAATAAAGAAAATATCCACAACGCTTGTCATTCCGCAAGAATCCCCAATTATGCTGTTTTTACGCTGTTGAAACTTCTACAGAGTGACAAAGGGGACAGCCTTTACTTTTTGTATAAAACTAAGACTAGTAATTCCGACTAGTATAAAAATAATACACATAGTTTGTCATTCCATAGGAATTCAGATTATACTGTTCTACCTTGCTGAGACTTCTACGTAATGAGAAAGATTGTGTTAATTTTTTTTCAATTCAAACTCTTTAAATCAATTTTCTTTTCCATAAAAAAACCGGATGTGAAATCCGGTCTTGTTTATATTTATTTATTTGAATACTCAAATTTTCTTACTGCTTCCAATGTCATATCAATTTCTTTATCCTTGATGGCATCGCTGATGAAGTAAGTTTCATAACCGCTTGGCGGAAGATATACTCCATTCTGCAGCATCTGGTGGAAGAAGTTGTTAAACAATGAGTGGTTAGCTTCCTGTGCCTCATCAAAGTTGGAAACACTTTTAATATGGAAGAATACAGACATCATAGAACCTTTTCTGTTGATTCTGTGAGCAATTCCCTTTTCGTTTAATATTTTTCCGATCTCAAAATCTAATGTTTCTGTTGTTTTTTCCAGTCTGTTGAAAAACTCAGGATCATTTTTAATAAGCTGAAGGGTTTTTAATCCTGCTCTCATGGCTAAAGGATTTCCGCTTAATGTTCCCGCCTGGTATACCCCTCCTTTTGGTGCAAGGTGATCCATAATTTCATTTCTACCTGCGAAAGCTCCTACCGGAAGACCTCCACCGATTACCTTTCCGTAAGTCACTAAATCTGCTTTTACATTGAAAAGTTCCTGTGCACCTCCGAAAGCTAATCTGAAACCAGTCATTACTTCATCAAAGATTAACAAAGCACCGTTTTCATCACAAATCTTTCTCAGGTTTTGTAAGAAATCGTTTTCAGGCAGCACACAACCCATATTTCCAGCAACCGGCTCTATAATCACAGCTGCAATTTCTCCCGGATTGTGACGGAATAAATCCTGAACCTGTTCAAAATCATTATAACGGGCCAGCAAAGTATCTTTTGCAGTTCCGGCAGTTACTCCCGGAGAGTTTGGATTTCCAAATGTAGCGGCACCGCTTCCTGCCTTGATCAGGAATGAATCTGAATGTCCGTGATAACAGCCTTCAAATTTTACGATTTTATCTCTTCCTGTATACCCTCTTGCCAGTCGGATAGCACTCATACATGCTTCTGTTCCTGAAGAAACCATTCTGATCTGGTCAATATTCGGGACATTTTCAATAATGAATTTTGCTATTTCCGTTTCCAGTTCTGTAGGAGCACCGAAAGAGAATCCTTTCTCTGCCTGTATTTTAAGTTCTTCCAGTACTTCAGGATGTGTATGCCCTAAAATAGCAGGACCCCATGAGTTGATATAATCGATGTAAGTATTATCATCTGCATCGGTAAGGTAAGCTCCTTTTGCCGATTTCATGAAAACAGGCACTCCTCCTACGGATTTGAATGCTCTTACCGGAGAGTTCACGCCTCCCGGAATGTATTTGTAGGCTTCATCAAACAAAGCCGAACTTCTTTGATACTTCATTTTCTTTTATTTTTTTATTTAACCCTCAAAATAAAGGGTTCCATCTTCTCCTGCATAGTTCTTCTGCCCATCAATCACTGTGTAATATATCTGAAAAGGACCGCCATTCTTCCAGAGTGTAACGGCCGGTTCAAATTTTCCATACAAAACCTTATTATTGGGAAGAAGCGTTTTAAAAATCACATTATTTTTATTATTCGGATCTGGTTCTGAAAGGACAACTAAACGGCTGTCATCAATTAGATTGATCGTTGTATATCGTATTGGATAAATCTCACGAAAGTATTCGTCTACCAATCCAAACAATTCTGAATGGTTGGTAGTAAGAATATAAGGTTTTCCCTTATAAAATTGCCATCCAACATATGCTATTTCTCGTGTATTGATAAATATCTTTTTAAGTTTAGGAATATAAATCCCAATATAAGTATCACCTTCTGTTATTTCAATAAAATCGCTCTTGTAATTCAGCTGATACCCGTCATGATCATAAGGACCCAATACATTCAGATCGTCATCATCCAGATCATCCCTGCTTAATGTCAATTTTGCATTATTTCTGTCAAGGGGATTATAATTTTCCCAGCCACGGTCTCTTACAGGATAACTTTCTTGCTTAATATATCTGTCAAGACGCATTTTTGTTTTAATGGAATAGTAATAATAATCCAATCCATCAAACACCAGATATTTACCTCCTTCTACAGATATAGGTATATTGGAAATAAATGGCATGATCATAACAGCATTTCGATCCACGATTCCAAATCGTCCATTTTGTTCCGCATGAAACCCTCCTATAGATTCGTCATAACTGCTTATGCTGCTATATTGTGGTTGTACAACTATAAATTTATTAATATCGCAAAGTCCCCATAATTTTCCTTTTCTGTAAGGAATATAATTTTGCTCCTGAGAAAACATTGTACACGACATAAATATCAGAAATATCAACAGATATTTAGTTTTGATATTTAAGATTCTCATTGTTTTGGGGTTATTATTAGTTTCGTGGTTTTTTATCTATTAAATAAATCAGCTGTCCTGCAGATGGCTGCTGTCCTTCATCCATCCTGTTTTTAGCATATAATTTATTTAACTTGATTCCGAATTTCTGTGCAATATCATGCATATCTTCTCCGTATTCAGCTTTGTAAGTTGCTGTATTTCCTGTAGAATTTTTGGATTCAAGGAAAACGATATCATTTTTCTTTAAAGTTTCATTTTCCAGTTCATTCCACTTCATCAGCCTGCTTTCGCTTACTTTGAATTTATTGGCAATGAATTTTACATCGGTATCTTCAGGAATGATAATATATTTCAGACCGTCATTCGGATGGCTTTTGATCAGAATAGAATTAAGAATTTCAGCTTTCGTTTTGATTCTCTCTACTCTTTTTTGCTGTTGGGCATAAGAAGTCTGTTTGTAGGGAACTTCTACCGTCACCGGCTCTTTCACTTTTCTGGTTGCTTTTGAAGGTTCCAGCTGTGCCATGAAAGTTCTGTCGTCTTTCAGATCCGGGTACATTTTAAGAACAGCATACAATACTTCATTGGAATTGGTATTGTCGTATTCATATAATTTATACTTTTCAATTTTCGAGATAAGAATGGAAGCATAGCGCGGATTGGTAGCATATCCTGCTTTTTTTAAGCCGGTTGCCCACGCTCTGTAATCTTTCATATCCAGTTTGAAAAGGTTGGCGTAATATTTTCTTGTAGATAAAAATATAGAATGGTCTTCATAAGACTGTCTCGGATCGTCGTATACACGGAAACACTCATTGGGTGCATCATCGGTATGCTTCATTGTTCTACCGGTCCAGTCTTCTTTACATTTTATACCGAAGTGGTTTTTACCTTCCTGTGCCAGTCTGCTCTGTCCGCCTCCGGTTTCCAAAAGGCCCTGGGCAAGGGTAATAGAAGCCGGAATTTTATATTTTTCCATTTCTTCTACGGCATATTTAGCAAACTTCTGAATATACTGATCTTCGGTTGCCCAAGTCTGGGCTGAAAATTTTGATAAAACTAAAAGGCTTATGGATAGAAAAAGTCTTTTCATCTTATATTTTTTATTGTTTTAAAATGAAAGATGGAACACTAAGTGTTTCATGTTTTTCAATTTTACTTATATAATTAAATTTCTATTCTGTTTTTCCAACAGCAGATTCGCTCCTTCAATTCCCTGTAAACCACCAGTGTGAAAGCATAAAATCTTACTGTTTTCAGGAAAATATTCTTCTTCTATCATTTCAAAAACCTTCTCCATCATTTTCCCTGTATAAACCGGTTCCAGAGGAATACCGTATCTCTCCTTGAAATCATTGATAAAACGGACGTTTCCATCACTTATTTTACCATAACCTCCAAAACATGAATCTATTAGATTAAAATTCTGTTTCAAAGTTAATTCAAAAATTTTATTTTCAAGTGAAGCATCATAAACGGCTTTAAATCCTATAACTTTCTGATTCTCTTCACAAAATTTTGAAATTCCGGCAATGGTACCACCGGTTCCAACTGCGGTGCAAAGATAGTCAAAATCTTTTGTTTGTTCGTTGAGCATCATTTTTACACCTTCCACAGCCTCTTTATTGGTTCCTCCTTCAGGAACTATCAAAGCTTCAGGGAACTCCTGCTGAAGGAATTCTGTAAGTTTTTCTTTGTGACGGTATTCTTCGCGGGTGACAAATTTCAGGTTCATCCCATTTCTTTTCGCAAAAAGTAAGGTTGGGTTATCGCGCCATTTATGCTCCAATTCTTCCCCTCTGATGATTCCCAGTGTTGGAATACCCGCCCTATTTCCTACCGCAGAAACCGCTGCAATGTGATTGGAAAAAGCACCTCCAAACGTAATGATATAGGGGTTTCCCTGATTTTTTTCGAGATAGTTATTGACATTGTGAAAGAGTTTCCAGTATTTATTCCCTGAAATCAACGGATGAATCTGATCTTCCCTTTTAATGAAAAGTTTAATATTTTTCTGAATGGGAATTTCCTGAATGGAAACGGGTTCTGTCGGAAGTTTTAATAGCATTTCAGTTTTACAACTCAAGATTTATTCTTTGCAAAAGTAGGAAAAGATTTAATGTTGTGAGGAGTTTCTTTTTTCCCACAGATCGCACGGATTTGCACAGATGATGTTTTTGATTTTTTTGTGATGTGGGTTATTTAGTTGTAAGTTTTGGTTAAAACCGAATGAATATTGATTTATTTGATAAGTGGGCTAAAGCCCACCCCTATTGAATATTAAATGCTGAATATAGAGAATATTGAAATCCACCGTTTAAAATATAAAATCAAAAAAAATAACCTCTCCAACCTCGAATCCCGACACCCCGAAACATTAAACATGAAATTCATCATTTATAATTTCAGAGGTATTTCCTGAAGTTCCAAAATTTTCTTTTTCTGAGATAGTTCAGGTTGTTTTCATTAGTGTAAGCTTCTCTTTCAAAGGAAATTCTTCTATAGGCCAGATATCCGTCTTTGAGTTTAAAAAACCAGTAATAATATTCAATACCATAGAAAATATAGAAGAAAATAACGAGCATTTCCAGTTGCTGGCGTAAATGAATTTTTTCGTGATTGATCAATACATTATTTTCCTTATCTTCGGGTTTCCTAATGAAGATAAAGGGAAAGAGAGCGATGCCATTAATTTTTAATTTTTTTAAAGGCTTTTGGCATACAATTATCATAGTAACAAATATAAAAAGTTTTTTGACTAGCATTTAACTTATGGCCCATTATGACATCAAAGAAGGTGAAGACTTCTACTATAATGAACAGGGGTACAAGGTTTTTACGGAAAAATTCCATCTGAAAAGGGGATATTGCTGTAAAAGCGGCTGCAGACACTGTCCTTACGGGTACGATAAAAAGACTGATACATTCATTAAAAGTGATAAAAAAAATAAATAAAATGAAAAAATATATTTTTATTTTGTTGGCATCTGCTACATTAGGTTTAACTTCTTGTAGCCCTTTTCAGGTACGTTCGGATTATGCTGAAACCGCCAATTTCAATTCTTACAAAACCTATAAAATAAGAATTGATGATCTAAAACTGAATGATATTGATAAAGACAGAGTGCTGAATGAGCTGTCGAGACAGCTTCAGAGCAAAGGACTTCAGTCCGGAGAAAACCCTGATCTGATTATCAACGTAAAAGCAAATCACAAAAAGATTACTGATATCAATTCCTCTTCTCCTTATGGAATGTGGGGATGGGGCGGACCATTCGGATGGGGTGTTGGCATGAACAGAACATGGACAACCAACCACAATGAAGGCGCACTTATTGTTGACCTTATTGATGCAAAAAGCAATAAATTGGTTTGGCAGGGTATCGGAAGCGGAATTTCTGTAGATTCTCCAAAAGCAAAACAGAGACAGATTCCAGAAATTATGGCTGAGATTATGAAAAATTATCCGCCACAAAGAAAATAAGATGTAAGTCATCCATTATATAGCCGGTACGTTTTGTATCGGCTTTTTTTATGGATAAAATTATTAAGTTTTAAGTTTTGGCTAAAGCCCGATAAATGGAATTACAATGTATAAGGCGGGCTAAAGCCCACCTCTATTGAATTGAATACAGATACAGATATTTAACCACAACATCATTCATCATTTATCACTTATCATTCATCACTCATTATGTATCGCATACAGTGTGTTTAAAATTAACAATTTTGTAATTTTTTATTCACAAAAATTGTGGTATTCTTGCTGAAACTTTATATTAAATATTAATTATGAAAAAAATCATTTTATTTTCTGTATTTGCGGGACTTGCCCACGCTCAGGCTCCTGCAGGATACTACAATTCTGCCAGCGGACTAAGTGGTGCAGCACTGAAAACTGAATTAAGCAGCATTATCACCAACGGACATATTGATAAAGGATACAGTGGACTTTGGACAGGCTATAAAACTACTGATATTGATAAAGATTATGAAAATGACGGGACTATCCTTGATATTTATTCTGAAAAGCCTGCAGGGGCTGACCCGTATAACTATACTCCCGGAACCGACCAGTGCGGTACCTATTCCAGTGAAGGAAACTGTTATAACAGAGAGCACATTGTTCCTCAAAGTTTTTTTAATCAGGCCTCTCCAATGGTGTCTGATATTCACTTTATCAGAGCTACAGACGGAAAGGTAAACGGAATGAGAAGCAATTATCCTTTCGGAAAGGTAGGAAGTGCTTCTTTTACTTCACAAAATGGTTCCAAACTGGGAACCTCTTCTTCTTCAGGATATTCAGGAACGGTATTTGAGCCTATTGACGAGTTTAAAGGAGATGTGGCCCGTATGATTTTCTATTTTGTAACCCGCTACCAAAGCAAGCTTTCTTCTTTTTCATCAGGAAATATGTTAGGAAGTTCTGCATTCCCGGGATTACAGACATGGGAACTTAATGTCCTTTTGGCATGGCACAATCAGGATCCGGTTTCTCAGGCTGAAATCAAAAGGAATAATGCTTCCTATACTTTTCAGGGAAACAGAAACCCGTTTATCGACAATCCGAATTATGTTAATCTTATCTGGGGCTCCCAGCAGCCTTCAGGTGATACCCAGGCGCCAACTACAGCCACAGGTCTGAATGTTTCAGGAACAACTTCCAGCAGTATTTCTCTGGCTTGGAATGCTTCTACCGATAATGTAGGAGTAACAGGATATAATGTTTACATGAACGGAAGTCTGCAAACGACTACGAGTTCAACTTCCACAACAATTTCAGGACTTACTCCTTCCACAACTTACAGCTTTTATGTGGTAGCGAAGGATGCGGCTGGAAATTCTTCATCGAACAGCTCAACAGTTTCAGGTACTACTAACTCAGGAGGTACTACTCCGGGGACCAGCTGTGCCAATGAAAATTTTGAAACCATTCCTGCAGCCAACTCTACGTATACAACCAGAACATGGAGCAATGGTGGTATTTCCTGGACAGCAACGGATGCAAGAACAGACCAGACCATTAACAATAAAGCAATTACGGTAAGAAACGGTTCTTTAACTTCCGGAAGCTCTGCAAACGGTATTGGGTCTTTAACGGTAACTACACAGCTTAAATTCTCAGGAACCAATGGTACTTTTGATGTAAAAGTAAACGGAACAACCGTAGGAACTGTTCCTTACAGTACTTCAGTTACAACGACGACCATTAACAATATCAACGTTTCAGGAAATGTAGTGGTAAGTCTGGTTAATAATTCAACAAGTAACAGAGTGGCTATTGATGATCTTTCATGGACATGTTATTCAGGATCAACAGCAAGAATGGCTCAAAATACGGCAGCAGAAACTACATCCAACAGCTTTAAGATCTCTCCTAACCCTGTTACCAATCAGGAAATTTTTGTAAAAGGAGATCTTCAGAAAGTAAAAAAAGCCGAGATTTATAACCTTCAGGGGAAAACTCTTCAGACAATTGACCAACCTTTCAGAAATGGAAATTCTATTAAAACCAGAAATCTTGGTCAGGGAGTTTATATTTTGAAACTGGATCAGGTGACGATGCAGTTTATAGTGAAATAGTTCAAATAGTAATTTGATATAAAAAATGCCGGTCTTTTTAGACTGGCATTTATTTTTTTAAACCCTCGCAGATTTTGCTGATTGAGCAGATCTTTTTAACGCAGAGATTTTATTTTTCTAATGTTTTATTTTAGAGGGCAGAGAGGAATCAGCAAGCTGATCTGACTCAGCGAATGTTCTAAATTCCCTGTTTATTTTATCTTAATTAATTCGCAGAAATTTTATCCAGGTCCGGATATCCGGATCCTTTTAAAAGGTCTTTCCATTCTTTATTTCTGAACACGAAGAGGTTGCAGCGGTATTCGTCCGGTCTGTTATCTATTTTGGTTTCGCAGTAATAATAGAGCATATCTTTACTTCTCCAGATCGCGACTTCCTGTCTGAGTTTGTTATGTGTCCGGATGATCTCATTATCTTTAACTTCTGATTCAAAACCTTCCCGTATGGTATCAAAGCTAGGTTTCTGAAGTGTTCTATTTAAGTTTTCCAGAAGTGCTGTTTTTTCCTGCTCTGTATAAATATCAAGCTGATACATTCCCAGTTCGTCTTCTTTTTCATTGGCAAGCGGGCCAATTTCCTGATCTACTTTTCCGAAATGTAAAATTACTTTGTTTGTATTTTTATTATTTTTTCCTTCCAGATCAATTCCGTTGAAGTGCAATAATTCTTTTGAAGCAAAAGCCAGCTTTTCATTTCCGATCAGGGTAACTTCACTGGTACGGACAGCTTCTTTTGCTGTTGCTCCGGCAGATTTTAAAATATCGTTGATATTTTGTCCTGCTTTCAGTTTAGCAAGATTGAATGGTTCGGTCTGAGTACTTCCCTCTGTTTCAACCAAAGACTCACTTTCTTTATTTTTCTGCTGGCCGCATGACGCAAAGCTCAGACAGATTACCGCTGTTAATGCATATTTCAGATTTTTCATAATGTTAGTGTTAGTGTCCGGTTATCAATAATAAAACAGAAAAAACAGGATTCAAGTATCTGGAAACTGTTTTTTTATTTTGACTGACTGTTTTAATTCATATACTTATACTATAGGTTCATTATGTATTTTAGAAAAAATCTATTTCATAAAGGGTTCATTTTTATTTTTTAGGATAAGCAAGGGTAAAACTGTCTAAGATGGAGAACGTACCTGGATCTGAAGAATTCTCCACTCTGGTTCCTTTCTTTACTACAATCAGTTTGGTATTGGTATATTTTGTATTATCCAGTGCAAGTTCCTGATCCTGGGTTAAAAATATCCATTTATTTTTAGCCGGTACATCCCAGAAGTAAGCAGCACCTGTCTTATCAGTGGATCTTTTTTCCGGGTTACCATAGGTTTTAGTCAAATAATCAATCAGCTTTTTCCCTTCATCTTCTTTAGCGAGGTTCAGTATAAACCCAAGGTATTGACTATCCTGGTAAGAGTTTACAAAAAGCGCAAGGTTGTTGTTGGAATAATCATATCCTTTAGGTACGGTATATTCAGAAAATGATACTGTTCCCAGCTTATAGTTTTTAACATCGGCCTGTTTATATGATAATAATCCGTAATTGGCTTCTGTTTCTTTTTCCCCCTTCGTAATATTATCCGATACTTTTTCATCAAATTTTAAAGATTCCAGATCGGTTTGTCCGTTGCAGGACACAATAGCCAAAAAGCTAAATAATAAGATCAGATTTTTCATAATGATAATATCAGATTTCAATAAAAAACAGAAAAACAAGATTCAAGATCCGGAAACTGTTTTTTATTTTGACTGCCTGCTTTAATTCATATACTTATACCATGGAGAAGCCGGAGGGGCAGGAAATTTTAATCCAAATACCGCATTATTACGATAAGCCTCTTTAGTAACAGAGATGTATTTATTTCTTATTCTTCCGTCATCTTCAATAGAGATGCTTAGTATGGAATAGCTCTTTCCATTATCCCAGAAGAAAGAAGTTGGATAAGTAAAGGAATTTTTCTCATTTTGATCCCATGACACTTTTTCCGGAGAAAGTTTTTTCAGTTTTTCAAAAATTGGTTTTACTAATTTGGCATCTACGGTTGTTTTGTCTGTAGTAGAAGCCGTAGGATTTCCATGTTTTTTTATTATTTTTTCTACAAACTCCAGAGAGTATTTTTCAGCAGCATTGGTATCAACAGCACCTACTTTTCCTTTGTATACGGTAATTCTTGTACCCATTGTATTATCTAATGGAATATTTTCATAAGACAGTCCTTTATTTTCATCAGCATAATATTGAATGATGTCTGGCTTAGCTGCATCTTTCAGAAACAGATTTTTGTTTTCAAAATCATACTTCTTTGCATCATCACCTAATGAAACCGTTGACAAATCAAATGATTTATTTCCACAACAGATATTGATCAATACTACAAAGATCAATATCAGAACTCTTACTTTTTTCATATTATTTTATATTTTGATGATTACTATAATCCGTTTAACTATACTTCTGTTTCTTTATGATTTCAAATATATGAATACTATACAGGAAATATTAATGAAAATAAGCAATAATGCAATCCTGAAGGACAAGGTCATTCTTTTTTTCATGGAATATGATGTGGTGTATGTAGAAATTAACGACGCGAAAAATGCTGCAAATCCTGTAAAAATACATCCTGCAGCAAACATTACCCAATCCAGCTGAAGTGTGTTTGTACTATCTTTCCCTACTTTATCTGTTATCTTTAATTTCTGTCCCATAGCGGGTGGGTGATCAGTTGTAATATCCAGTGTTTTTATTACTTTTTTTCCATTTGCATCAGTATATTCTACTTTCGGAAAGAAAATCACTTTGTCTCTATAGGTGGAAGTTGAAAAGTTCTTAAACTTTGTAATTTCTTTTTTATACCCCACAACAGTTGCTACATATTGCGGCTCATCAAATGTTCTGTAAGCCTTTTCCCAGAAAAAGGTATATGATAAGACAAACGCCATTGCATTTACCGAAATCATAATGATTGAGATGATTAAAAGAAGGAATGCTTTTTCCAGAAAACCTCCTTTTTTTCCCGCATTATTTCTGTTCGCTGCAAATTTCAAAAAGATTTTATATCCTTTATACAGAGAAAATATGACAATTATTGCTATAAAATATCCTAAAAAAGTCATTTTCAATGATTAAATAATACTGAAACCTTTTTCTTTTGTTCTCATATGAAGTTTTACCTCCATTTCTATATTGCTTTGTTTTTCAATATCCGGACTTTTGAATTGTAATGGTTGTGAGCCGTCTTTTCTCATCAGTCTTACTAATTTTCCGTATCCCATTACTTCAAGCTGGAGATCAGCTTCATGAAGTTCTTCCACCTCTAAATTCTGGGCAAATAATTGACCGGCACTTTCCAAAAAGCTTTTTTTCCGTTCTTCTGTATAGTATAAAGCTTGTTCCTGCAGCTTCATTTTATCCTGTGACATTTCCAGATACCTTCCGGCACTGTGGCTTTGCAATACTGTTCTAATCTGTTGATAATATTTGAAAACATCGCTGAAAAGATCTTCTTTTTTGATGTCTTTCAGATCTACCGAGTTCTGCCATCCATCAAGTACAAAAGGGAGCTCAACTTCTATTTCACCTTTGATTTCAAAATGAGGATATTTAATATTGTCACTCAAACCATCCCAGGGAGATTCTATTTTAGGATGAAACGCAAATCGTGAAGCCTTCCAGTTATCAAGCTCTGCACAGAAGAAATCGATGGACATCATATCATCTTCATCCAAAATATTTTTTCCTAAACGAGGATACATTTTCCCGGTTACTTTATATTTTCCGCTCTGAAGCAAGGCCTGATTGATCATTGTATCTCCTCCGAATCCTCCTTCTTTTGTTTCGTCTCCGTACCAGTCTATCACAGGAACATCATTTACGTAGATGGTTCCTGAGCAGTACATTCTCGGATATACAGAATATAATGGTTTTTTAAAATTATGCATACGTCAATTTAAGTTAAATATTTTTTTTCCAAATAATGAGTTTCTTCTTTTATAACTTTTTCTTCTACTTTAAAATTGCTTTTCCACCAGCCTACTTCTCCTTCTATTTCTACTGAAAGTACTACTCCTGAAAATTTCAGAATCGGCTGTATGAATAATCCCTTAGAATCAGAATCCAGTACAATATCTCCACCAAAGTAAGAATCTGCTTTTGCAGCGGCTTTAAATGTCATAATAGGCTTCGATTTTGTCCCTTTTACTCTTCCTACCTCAACGCTTACACTGAGTTCAATAGTGGCTCCCATTTTTCCTCCAATGGTAGTTTTTCCCTGCATATTGATCCCGTTGATACTGTCAATCTTCAGGGCATCTACCATTATTTCCAGCTCCCCATAAAATGTTGCTGTAAAGGTTACTGAAGCACCTAATTTTTCTAATCCTCCACGAAACTTATTAATAATTCTTGCCGCTGCCGGGTTTCCGGTTGCTCCATACGAAGCCGCCGCAATGGCTGCTCCCAATATATCAATAACAACTTCAGCTCCAATTAAAGGTTTAAATCCAAAGCCTACTTCACCAATAACGCTAAGTGTATTTCTTTCGTTTACTCTTTCCAGGTACCATTTTCCTACGACGGTAAATTTTGGATACCTGACATTGAAACCAACCGGTATTGCTGTTTCTTTTGCCGCACTTTGCGCATAGTTGATTGCATTTTGTACAATATTGACCGCAGTGGCAATCATTCTGGCTACCAGTTTGATTTTATCTGCAAATTCATTAGTAAAACTTCTCTTTTCTCTCCCGGCATCCCATTCGGCAGATATGCCCAACCCTATTGAAATCGGAACTTTCCCGGTTTCATTCATCCTCATTCTGTTATATCCTGCCTGTCTGGATTTTTCCTGGTGTTTTGCATAAACAGATCCTGGCGGCATATTGGCTGCTTTATAATTGGAAACATTCACCAAAAACTCAAGAGCAAGTTCCCATTTAATATCCGGATAAGCCTTGATCAGTACTGTAGTTCTTTTTTCATTGCTGAAATACCGGCAGCTATGCACATGCAGATGAAACTGATTCGGATTGGATGCTGAAGGCCAGATATATTCTACCGGAAAAGCGTTGACTCTGGAAAGGTTTGAATATACACCATATGTAAATGTAGGTGTATTAAATGTTTTTACAGTGTCTCCCTTATCTATTGCCTGCCCTACGTCTACAATCAGGGTCTGCTTTTTATGTTTTCCTTTACTGTCCCTGAAGCATTCATTGGTTTGAAAACCTGTAATATCAATTACTAAATTTTTCTTTGTAGATACACTCGGTGCTGTTACTTCATAACTGATGGTCTGTGCATCATGGGCATTGAATACAAATGAGATGTCTACTCTACGGTTATTTTCGTAGTCTTTCTCATTTTTGTATTTGATATTGTCTCTTCCCATTTTATCATCGGTAGGATCTACTTCTCCTTTTCCCACGGATATTATTCTTCTGGGATCTAATCCACCATCGGCAAAGAATTTTTTGACAACATCTGCTCTTCTTTGGGAAAGTCCTTTATTATAATTTTCTTTTCCTATCACACAGGCATAGCCGCTGAGATTCATTGTGGAATCTTTATGTTCAAGAAGAAATTTGAGCACATTATTCAGGACGGCTTCCCCGTCTTTATCAATAATTGTAGAGTCAAACTTATAGTAGATTGTTCTCTGAATATGTTCCTGTAAAGCGGCGGATTTTATCAGTTTGACACCATTCCCGTTATCAAAGACTTTAACGGTTGTGTTGCTGGCTTTGCCGTCCTTGGTTTCATTTTCAGTAATCTTGATGACTTCAAATTTACAGGGCTCGAGTCTAACGGAATTGACATCCGGCTTATAAACTTTAGTCGGCGTCTGGTTCTGGGCTCCGTTGGTATTGGTAGTGGCAATTTTATTTTTAACATTCAGATAGATGGCATGAAGGTCATCTCCAAGCTTATCTTTAATGTATTTTTTGGATGCAACATCTTTTACTTTAACATAGAATTCCTCTACATTCTGAATATTGTCCACATAGGCCATCCAGGCAAAGGTATTTTCTATTTTCAGATTGACTTCACCATCGATTACCTGTACATTATTGTAGGTATGTACCAGTTTATCTGCTTTTGCGGACTGCTGATTCCACAATTCAATGCTGACTGTATTTCCATTCAGACCTTCTGTCACGAGGTTCAGATGAACAATATGTCCATAGGAAATATAATCAACTTTTTTATTGTTTTTAATGCTTTTGCTGTTCTTCTGGGTAGACCATTTGCTGCTCACAATTTTGGGTTCACACCAGCCTTTTACATATAGTCCTGTATTACCTTTAGGGTCTCTTACTCCTGAAAGACTGGCTTCAATATAAAACTGATAGCTTCCGCAATACTGCTTACCAATTAAAAATTTATATCCGGTAGCAGAGGTGATCTGATTGATGATAATTTTTTTGCTGCTGTTCTGCCTCATCCAGGTAAGAGGTTTCTTTTTGTCGGCATCTGTAGTGCCCGGCAGCCATTCGTCTATACCAAACTGCACCCACTGATCCGGTTTTATGGTAATCCTTTGCCCTAATACAGACATTTTTGGATAATACAACCCGCTTACAACTTTTATTTTTTTTACGCCTTTTGCCATTTTCTTATCATTTAGATTGCACCATCCTGCCCTCCTCCTGAAGGCTGTTCGTTATACATTTCTTCGGAATCCACCAGCGGATTGATCTGCTGCTGAACGTCTTTGTCGGCATTTTTAAAGTTCTGCTGGCTGGCTTCTGCTCTTTGCCCGTGGTCTATAATTTCTATGCATGGCGTTCCGGCAACAGCACAAACGGCTTTGCTGTCTTCCACAATGATATATCCACCGTTGCTGAGCTGTACTTTATCATAAAAATTCTGCCATTCTGTAACCATAATTTTACAGGGAGGTGGCGGACCTCCCATTTTGGTACAGTTTCCGAATGTATTTTTTTCAAATGTGGCTGCTCCTATTTCTTTCGTAGTAACGATCAGTTTTTTGGAAGCGCTTTTATCATTGGCATATTCTTTTTGGTGTGTAAGTACTTTCAGCTTGTCCGGAACCTGCCCGAACTGGCATTTGCATAAGGCGCCCTGTACTACAATATGTTTTTCTGCCATATTAATTTTATCTTTAGTGAAGTGGTTATTTATTATCAAATCCTGAAACTGATACTGAAATCTTTTTCTCTTCCTGCAGCATGATACTGCATTCTAGGTAAAGAGATTCCGGAAGTGAAGTTTCTCCTTTCAGATAACTTATGAGTCTGAAAGTTCCTTCTTCATTCATCACAGGATGATCTTCTATAATCAATGAAAAAGGTGATTTTCTTATAAAATCATCAATATTTCTTTCTTCATATAACTTTCCATATCCTTCTATGGTAATCAGGCCGGTTTCTCCTTTCACCGGATCTGTTTCCAGTGTCAGTTTATATGCTGGTTCAATGGCATTGTCTGTTACCGGAAAGGTTTCTGTCATCTCAGTTCTATATTCATTTCCGAAACGCTGGTATATTCCAAAAAATAATGAGCGGATGAAATAATCATTTTTAATATACAGATTGATTGCTTCGGGCTGGCTGATCACTTTTTCAATCTTTCCGCAGTATTCGTCTACCGTTTCGCCTTCAAATTCTTTATAGAGTTCTTCTTTTACAGCTGCCCATCTTTTGGAAAATACCTCTGCATTTTCTACGGTTTCAAACGTTCCGTGTTCATCTGTACTGATCTGTAAAGGATATAAGACCCCGGAGGTTCTGTAAGCCAGCAGATCTGCAATTTCATTCACTTCTTCTTCGTTGAGATACAGTTTTGATGTTCTGTCTATCTCAAAAAAATGATGTCCTTTTTCTGTTTTCAGCCAGCGAACTGATGTTTCATATTTTAATTCGTTTTTCGATTCTCCTTTTTCAATGGTAATAACGACACTGTATCTTCGCACTTTGTTTTCAGGCTGAAGAGTAAGGCTGTTTCCTTTTCCGAATTTTACTAAAATGTTTTTATCTGCAACCGCTGTTCTGGGAACAAAAAGCTCTTTCTGCCCGTTGAGATTGATCAGGATCATATCCTTCACAGCGCAGTGGTTATTATGGAAGAGTTTTAATGCATCTTTATCAAGCCCGTACAGCGAGGCTATACTTTTTAAAGTTTCATCTTTCTGAACGGTATGTATATTATATTTCTGCATAAAAATGTTCCTGCTTCAAATTCTTTCTTGGTATAATACTCTTATTTAAATATTTAATGGATAACTCTTGTTCTGTTGGGTCTTGGATCCATCCCAATCTTTTCCCTTCTTGCTGACCAGTGAAGGTATTTATGGCGAAGTTTTCTTAAATCGGCTTGTTCCTTTACTTCTTTCTGATAAGCTTCCTGACGGTCTTCCGGAACTTCGTTTCCTCCATAAGCATCCCTAAGCTCTTTATAATGTCTGAAAGAATAAGGTTTGCCATCTCCCATCACATAAGTCCTGAGACGGTCTTTAATTCCTATTAAGAACTGATCATCCAAAATGGAATATTTGTCATCTGTCATTTTTTTTAAGGTGATAGGAAGATTTTTCTCAATGCCGTATTCCGCCATGAAATGCAATGGAATGTAACTGAAAGTCTTCACAAGATCACGTGTCCCTCTTAATGACAAATAGAATCCGGGAGTAATGGTAAGCTCACCTTTTTCGTACCATCCTTCATTTTCAAGTTCTGTTTTTAATGCTTCCAGCTTGCTGCTGGTAGTCCATGACGTTTCAATTTCTTCCCATGTTTCCTCTCCGTTTTCATAGGCACCTCCGACGTCGCAGTGTACACCTGGGAATGTTTTTTCGATTCCGATATGTACTCTTGTAAGGTCAAAGTTTTCTCTGTGCTCATCGGCTGCGATAAAGTGAACTACAGTTTGGGCTTTTCCGATGTCATTCAGGCTTAATTCTTCAACATCGTTACTGAAATTGGGCATTGGAGACAGGTATTTTGAATAGGAAGAAACGGTATCGTAAATCCCCAGAAATCTCACTTTCAACACATCAACTTTTAATCCTGCTTCTTCGAGTTTAAGACCGAGATGCCCCCATTTTGGAAGTTCTTCGGAATCAACATTTTTCCCATCATCATCTGAATAGGTGGTCACTGAAACAGCTTCGTTTGCGACGGTGCGTGAACTGGCTTTATATTTTGCTTTTCCGATTTCGTATACAAAATTACGGGCAGCGGCAGCTCCACGGCTGAATCCGAATACATCGAAAGTAAGTACGGCAATTTTATCGGCTTTTTTTTCAGCTTTAATGGTTTTCACCTTTTTTACGATTTCTTCGCAGCCTTTTCTCACTTTTGATCTGATCCCGGTTTCTCCGGTACCGAAAGCGTATCCGAGCGTTGCATCTCCTTCTTTATCCTGTGTACCGATTCCTTCTATATAAATTCCGAAGTTTTTATCATAGTTATCCCACATGCGGGCTACATTACTCCAGTCATTGTTATAACTGGTATTGTCTTTAGCTCCGCCACCATGTTTTTTATGGGCATCTGTTCCCTTTTTTCTTTCCTCTGTATTGGTTTTATTATTCAGGGTTCCGTCAAAAAAAATCCCAATGGTAATATCCAGTACTTCCTCTTTGGATACAGATGGTGTATAACTTCCAAATTGATTGTTGTGCATCGTTCTTGTTTTTAAATTGACTGAGTGAATATTATCATTCTATCTTTCGGGATACCCTTATTTTTGCCTTGGTAACTGCCAGTTTTTCTTTTTCAGATTCTAAAGAGATTAAAACTTTTGTATTGTCTTCGTTTACTTTAATGGTCAGATCAATATTTTTATCTTTTCCTGATTTCTGAAACAAATCAAATATCTCTTTATCATCAAAAGCGTCTATCCATACTGCATACCTGTTGTTGTTTTTATCTTTCCAGTAAAAACCGCAGAATCGTGGTATAGCCCTGCTTTTGTAGGTATTCTCTTTTAAACTTTGGTCAAAAAGATTTTCCTGCTCGCCGTTGTAACTGGTAAAACCAAAATCTATCCAGGTGGCTCCTTCAGGGAGAATCACGGAAGGTTTCCAGCTGTATCTTTCCCGATAAACGTTATAAATATCTGCTGGCGGATAGCCTTCTTTTTCAATTTTCTCACGAATTTCCGGCTTGAATGTCTTATAAGACGGATCTTTCAACATTCTTTCTGCAAAGCCTTCATTCAACATATACTGAGCATTATCGTATGCTTTTTCTTTGGTGATAATGGTATCATGAGCCTGAAAAGCACCTACTTCTTTCTGGTTTCCCGGACCTTTCATCCAAAGCACAACTCTTCCTTGTGGAGCTAATCCTACCACAAAGGAATTGTAAGTGGCTTTCTTTTTTGTGTCCTGGTCTACAAACCCATCATCCAAAAGTTTTTTGATCTTTTCTTTATCCAGGTCCCATTTTCCGGTGTAGAATTTATTTTCTACCAAAGAGTACCATGTAAATTCCAGTTTATGGGGAGCACTCATGCTTTCGGTATTGACATTCATAGTACCGCCTTCTTTACCCCAACCTGTATTCTGTGTTCCCCAGATGGCATCAAAACTGTAAGTAAAACCATCTGCAACAATAGCTCCTTCATATACTTCCATCGGGTATTCCTCCGGGGCAGAAACGGTTCCCAGCCAACTGTATTTTTCTTCCATTTTTTTATTCTGACAATTCGTTAATGAAAAACACCATATAAAAAGAATCAGCAGGTTACATTTACTTATGGCCATGGGACATAATCTTCTTGTTACTCGCTAAAACCAGATTTTCCTTATGTGCTTCCACATTGATTTTCTTTGCTATTTTTTCAACCTTTTTTCCTACGCTCAGATGGTAAGAATCTTTAACTGTTATGCGCAGGTTGGTTGCTGTTTTGATGATCGCCATATCAGAAAAGTTTTGATTTTTCAGCACTGTTGAATTCTACAATCTTTCCGCTTTGCATGGTCATATTTTCCAGCTCGCTGAACATGGAAATTTCACCTGCAATTTCATTGGAGGTTTCAGATTGTCTTTTGAATTCTTTTTCAATCATTTCCGTTCTGGTATCGGAAGTTTCCGTAATATCTCCCGAAGCCGTAAGTTTCATATCTTTTCCTGCGATGGAAACAATATTATCGTTTGCGGTACTGGTAATACTTGCTCCTGCGCCTATAGAAATTTCTTTTCCTGCAGTGATGTTGATATTATCACCCGCATTCAACGTAAAATTTTTAGGGGCTTTCATACTGATATTTCCCTGTCCGTCCATAAAATAAGTGTTCCCGCTTGGATCAAGGATCGTTACACTTCCTTCTTCATCATTCATCAGGATCCTGATTCCGCTTCTGGTTTGAATAGACTTAAGGTGATTGTTTACGCCACCTCCCAACGCTACTCCACCATGGAACATTCCTCCCATTACGAAAGGTCTGTCCGGATGGCTGTGCACAAAATTAACCATTACCTGATCTCCCACTTCCGGAATAGCTACGTATCCACGGTTTTGGGTAATCTGATCTGTTCCTCCGGCATCAGGGCTCATCATACGGATAAAGTGAGTGGTGTCATTGGTCTGCCAGTCGAATCTTACCTGTATTCTTCCCTGTCCTTCAGGATCTGTATTGGAAATTACTGTGGCTGTCTGTGGCTCGGCCTTCGGAATGGTGTATTCCGGCTTTGGAAGAAACCCTGTATCTGCCGCTATTCCTACAAAGCTTCCTTTATAATGACCGATGGTGTCAATTTCATGTTCTGATTCCGTAATCATGATTCTGGTGAAATAAGAGGTTTCATTGGAATCCTGTTTACGCATCTGGACGTCTGCTACGCACCCCGGGTGAAGGAAAGGAACCGTTGTATTTCCTGAAACGGAAAAAACATTCACCGCCTCACTTCCTGAAGCGCTTTTCTGCGAATACTCCACATCCAGGTGTGTGGCAGCTTTGATAGGAGCAATCTGTAAAGCCGGTGTTTTATAAATAGTTTCGTTATGGCTGTATGCTGTTTTTGCAAGATCACTCACATGTTTGATGGGTGTAGACCCAGAAGTCAGCTTTTCATTTTTATTACTGTTATAACCGTAAAATTGTGGTTTGGTGTGTACCGCTTTCAGCTCAACTTTAATTTCATTGGCGCTGCTTCCGTAAGTAAGGGTAATAGGTTTATTCTGAGCCGGCAGTTTTCCGAAATGTAAAACTTCACCATCGTAGTAGAATTGTTCACCGTATGCTTCGGCCATTCTTGCCAGATAGTTATAATGGGTTTCATCATACTGGCTGCTATAGATGATCTGAGAGAAATTATTGGCATCTACCCTGATATCAAAACGGCTTTTATCAATTCCCTGTTTGATCACTTCTTCTGCAATAATTCCGATATTAACCGGCTGGCTTCCTCCAAAACTCTGGATGTGCAGTGCTCCGTCAAGAAGGATGGTCGGACTGTAACCTGTAAGTACAATATTTCCCAGACTCATATGCTCCTGACTGAATCCTACTCCGGTAATCACTCCCACAAAAGTTCGTTCCGGACTGTTATCTATATCTTTATAGGAAATAACCGCCGTAAGTCTTTTTCCGAGAAATTTGTTAGCTTCCTCCAGTGAGTGGGTCTGTCTGTCTCCCAGGGTATCGTGTGCCAGTGTCAGTGTAAATTCGTGATGTCGTCTGGTACTTTGTTTAAGCTTGAAATGCTTGTAGTACTTGATAATTTTCCCTTCTATGACAAGAGAAAGCTTTACCAGACGGTTGATACCTGTGTGATGGTTTTCGGAAATACCATCTGCATTCTGCGTCGGACGAAAAGACGCCGCTTGTGAGTTTCCAGGTGTATTTGACATATTTTTAGTGATTTGATTTGTTTTTTAAACGATTATTCAACAGAAAGAGAGTTTAAAAATTAAAAACAAAAATCCTGTAGAATATAGTCCTAGGTAAAAAAAGACCGTCTTGTAAGGACAGTCTTTTATTTCTGGCTCATGAAAGACTTAGCTCATCGGCCAAAGTCCGTCATAAGATGAGTTTCCATATGTGATGCTTTCAGCACTTACTACAAAGCTGATCAGCATATTATTGCTATCAATGGCATCAAAGTCTACTTCATGCTGGATAACATATCCGTTTTCCCATTTCAGAGAGATCAATGTTCCCTCTTCGTGAGATTTATTAAAGTTGATTTCCCCGCTAGTTGGCTTGTATTTACTGTTTAATAAACTTTCTAAAACATCAGATTTTTCTGTTGCTTCAATTGTTACTTTGATCAATGCGTTTGACGGGTCAGAGGCTACACGTCCTGAAACATCTGTAGATCTTGACACACTATAGTTAAGCTTTAACAACTTCTGACCTTCACCTCCATTGAATTTTAAGATTCCTCTTGAATTTCCTGCCATATTCTTAAATTTTAATCATTAACGAGATCCCTGCTATAGGATTTATAAAACAAAGATAAAGGTCATGTTCTAATTTAAAAAGTTTTTAAGGCACTGTTTCATAAATTGTAGTAGTTCTACGACATTTTAAAATTCTACACAACAAAACAATACAGGAATTTTAATCTAATAAATTATATTTTTTATTAAAATTTTTCTACATAACACCAAAGAAGATCAAAACACAAAAACAACTAATAATCAAACGGTTACTGTTGATTCTAATAGTTAACAGTGTTTGTACATATACCCGATGACCATAATAATCAGGTTAACGACCACCATAATCATTAAAATTTTACTGTATTTTCTTTTTCTATCGATAAAACTTACCCCAAGGATCAAAAAGAATAACAATAAAGTGTATACAGCCGGATACATTTGAAACGCTTCCGAAAACTTTCCTTCAAATACCAACAGGATTGCTCTCTGAGCACCACATCCCAGACATTCTACCCCAAGGAATTTTTTACTGGGGCAGGTAAGCATGAAATCATCAATATTCATTCCTGTGGTTTTACAGATTATTGGGGTAATTAAGAAGAGATTTTGGCTCTGGTATACTGATGCGGAAAAAAGCAGTCTTCTTTCATTTCAAAAGATCCCTGAACAGCAATATAAGGATTTCTCAGAATCTCCCTTGCTACAAAGATAAGATCAGCATCCCCTTTCTGAAGGATTTCTTCGGCTTGTTCTACCCTGGTAATCAATCCTACCGCTCCTGTCTTCACTTCAGCCTCATTTCTCACCTGCGAAGAAAAAGGAACCTGATAACCATCGAAAACCGGAATTTTAGCTCCATGAATATTTCCACCGCTGGATACATCTACAAGGTCTACGGAATGCTCTTTTAAAATTTTTGCCAGCGCTACACTACTCTGAATATCCCAGCCATTCTCAGCATATTCCGTTCCTGAAATTCTGACGAAAAGGGCAGTATTTTCGTCCAGTTCTTCATTAACAGCATCTACAATTTCGATCAGAAATCTGATTCTGTTTTCAAAGCTTCCTCCATATTCATCCGTTCGGATATTGGAAAGCGGCGACAGAAACTGATGGATCAAATATCCGTGAGCTCCATGAATTTCGATGATATCAAACCCTGCTTTTACAGCTCTTCGGGCAGCTTTTTTAAAATTCTGAACAATCTCCTTTACCTCATCTGTACTCAGTACATGCGGAATTCTTTCCGTAGGGTGATAAGGAATGGGACTTGGTGCCACCGTTTCCCAACCTTCTTCCACAGGAATCTGTATATTATTCCATGTTGATCCTTTTCTTCCGGCATGAGCCAGCTGGATTCCTATTTTACTTTCTGAATTTTTGTGTACAAATTCTACAATTCTTTGCAGTTTCGCTGCCTGTTCATCATTCCAGATTCCCATGCAGTGATTGGTAATTCTTCCTTTGGGTTCTACTCCTGTAGCTTCTACCATCAAAAGACCGGTACCGCCCTGCGATCTGCTTCCGTAGTGTACAAAATGGAAGTCGTTAGCCTCTCCGTTTTCACATGAATACATACACATGGGTGACATTACCCATCTGTTTTTCAACTCTATATTTCTGAATTTTATCGGTGTGTATAACATTTTTAAACATTAAAAAATTGAACTTTTCAGGGGAAGAATAAATATTGCCCACTTCATTAAAAAGAACTAATTTTACCCCCCTTTTTTAGTTGACAATATATGAAAAAAGACATACAGATCGGTTACGAATATTTTAAAAATAGCAGTGAGCTGAGCGATATAGAAAAACAATTATTTGAAAGAGCCAAAGAGGCTCGTGAGAATGCTTATGCACCTTATTCTCAATTTTTGGTAGGATGTTCCGTATTACTGGAAAACGGAGAAATCTATTCCGGGAACAATCAGGAGAATGCAGCCTATCCTTCAGGATTGTGTGCAGAAAGAACGACTGTTTTTTGGGTAGCAGCCAACTTTCCGGATGTGAAAATAAAAAAGATCTTTGTAGTAGGAGGTCCGAAAGAGTTTCATGAGAAAAACCCACCAATTCCTCCATGTGGAGCATGCCGCCAGAGTTTAATTGAGTATGAAACCAAGCAGAATGAAAATATAGACCTTTATTTTTCAAGTATGAATGAGGAGGTTGTAAAAGTGCATGCCGTGAAAGATCTGCTTCCTTTTTATTTTGATTCGACGTTTTTGTAACTAAAGCGAGATAGCAAATTGACCAAAAGATGAGATTTTTAACTAAAGTAAACTTGATATTTTAAACCCTGTCCAAGTTTGAAGCTTTTACAGGCTGTGAAGCAAAAAGTTCACATCGGCTCATCCTGAATAAACGTTACAGTGAAATAAAATAAGAAACCTAACAGGTTTTGGAAACCTGTTAGGTTTGATTCTGTTAGGTTTGGATAAGGATTCTAATACTCTAGAATAAGGATCAGCATAAAAAAGGCTGTCTCCTGTATTGGGACAACCTTTATTTTTTATTCTTCTTCAGATTCTACATCATCATCTTCGTCTTCGTACTGCTCAAGATAGTAGCTAAAACTAAATTCTTCAACTTCTTCTTCCGCATCTTCCAGAGTAGTCAGCAGGTCTTCGAAAATCTCAAGCTGATCTACAGTCATGTTGACGAATTCTAAATGGAGCGGCATTTCCAGACTACCGGTGATGGTATCAAAAAGGGCATCAAGATTATCCCCAAAATGCTCAGGAAGCTGAATTTTCTCCTTGAGCTGGGCGTAAAAATCTTCATAATCACCTATGTCTGTAAAATCTATATATACTGTCTTCATATTGAATTAAATTTCCAATTTTTATTAATTAAAAAAGTCTTGCATTTTTTGCAGAAATCCGTTTCTTCATTGGTAGGATTCTTACCTTCTGCATCTCTCATAAAACACATTTTTTCCGGGCAATGTGGCAGCCCTTGTGTATGGCCCAGCTCATGAATGGCTATTTTGTAAAACTGCTCATCCCGGTTTTCTTTACTCAGTCTGAAACTTGAAGCCACGCAAGCTTTTCCTGGTCTATACCCCAACCCCATGATTCCAAAGTCTCTGATCTTTCCTCTGGTAGCACTGATATCCTTCGCTGTCAGACCAATTGTGACAAAACCTTCTTTTGTTTCTTTATTCAAAAACTTAATGATTGAATCGGCTCTATATCGGTTTCTCTCTTTATAATAAGTATTTTCAGGAAATTCTATCGCATCCAGAACTTTTACATTCGGGTATACATTTCTTATTCCTTCGGCTACTTTTGCTACAGTTTCATCATTAATATCCTTAAATGGCTGTATAAGTATTGTTATGGTTGGTTTTACTGCTTTTTCCGCTGCCTTGTCTTTCTTTTCTGAACATGAGTATGCCAGAATCAAAAGAATGGGAAGGTAAAAAAAGCTATAATTTTTCAAAATTAAGATTTATAATAATTACAATCAAATTATATATTGGTCATTGCTTTTCAAAGCTCTTATAATGGTTTTTGGTAAGATACACATCACCATTCCGGGTATAGATGATACGGTCTGCATTTCTTCCGCCGCAATGATAGTTTACATCTGCTTCAAAGTACTTTTCTCCATCCGGCAAACGTCCTTCCCTGTTTCTGAATTGATCTCCGCCAATAGCTTTTCCGGGAAGTACATCACAAAGATTTCCTTTAGAAGGGTTCCAGCCTTGTTTCCTTGCTTCATTTTTAGTGATATAATAATCCGGCAGCTTATGGTTTTGTTTCACATAGCTGATCACCGTTTTCTCCTCTGTAAGCTGATCTATAGAAACCTGAGCAGATGAATTCCCCTCCGAAGAAGTACTGCCATAACTCACCGTTTCCTTTTTTGCAGAACCTGACTGATCTTTTTTATCTTCAATAAAGTTCCTGTAGACATACATCACAGACATTCCGAAGAGAAGCCCCAGACATATAAAAAATACAGATCTTATTTTACCGTTCATCGCTATGATTTAATGTAATATTATTTTTATGCTCTCCACTCTTCAGGAATATCACAAACAGGAATTGGATCCATTTTATGTTTCGCAGCTTTATGCATTCTGTCGAAGATCAGGAACACTTCCTTATCTCTCCCTTCGTAATCTTCAGCCGTTTTCGTTCCGTATTCTTTCTGGATTTTTTCCAGTTCCGGATAACTTGCACCAATCTGCTGCTCATCTGTTCTTTCCGTATCCCAAAGCCCGTCTGTAGGAATAGCCTCCTGAATACTTTTGATAAGATTTAATCCCTTGGCCAATTCATATACTTCAGTTTTATAAAGATCAGCAATCGGAGAAACATCTACCCCACCATCACCATATTTTGTATAGAAACCAATTCCAAAATCTTCTACTTTATTTCCTGTTCCACAAACAAGAAGCCCGTTCAGCTGTCCGTAATAATAAAGTGTAAGCATTCTGAGACGCGCTCTTGTGTTGGCAAAAGTCAAATTCTCATTAGCATATACCTCATCATTTACATGGAAGGTTTTATAGATCTCTTCAAAGGCCGGGGTCAGATTTACAGATATTGTTTCTACATTGGGAAATCTGGATTTAAGATCATTCATATGATCCTGTGCACGATCTACCTGATCAGCTTTCTGACGGATCGGCATTCCGATCAGCAGTGTTTTCATGCCTGTCATTGCTGCTAAAGTAGAAACTACTCCGGAATCTACTCCTCCGGAAACTCCGATTACATATCCGTTTACTTTAGCATTTGTAGCATAATCCTTTAACCAGCTTACAATACGATCTATTACTTTTTGTGTCTGCATTGTTTATATTTTTTAGTCTATTCCAAATTCATGAGGGTATTTTACCACTCCTTTTCTATCTTTTAATCCGTCTTTTACCAATTCTACAGCCATTCCGTTTTCTTCCGGAATATCAAATGGAAAAGAAACTCCAAAATTACTTGTTTTTTTGTAACCAAAGCGCGGATAATATTTTTCATGTCCGATAAGGATTACAGATTTATATCCCAATTCTTTGGCAATTCGATGTCCCTCAAGAATCAGTTTCGTTCCGATTCCCTGATTCTGAAACTCAGGTTTTACGGAAACAGGTGCCAGTGCAAGGGATTCAAACGATTTTTCTTCGTTGACAATTTTAATTTTAGTAAACAGAATATGTCCTGCAATTCTACCATTTTCATCTTCAGCCACCAATGATAATTCGGGGATAAAAGCGTCAGATTTTCTCAATTTTTCTACCAGAAACTGTTCCTGATGATCACTGTGTTCCATTTCACTGAAAGCTTCTTCCGTAAGCTGAAAGACCTGTTGATGATCTTTTTTTTCTTCCTGCCGTATTGTTATCATTTTTTACTGTATTTTTCACGCTTCAGTTCGTACCAGAAACAGATTCCGTCGGGTTCTTCAAACTCGCCGGTTTTTTCAAAACCTAATTTTCTTAGAATATGATTGGAAGCATCATGTTCAGAATGGGCATAGGCATAAATGACTTCTGCATTTAAATCATTAAAACCATACTCCAGAGAAGCTTTTCCGGATTCCACAGCATATCCTTTTCCCCATGATTCCGGCAGAAAACGATATCCCAGTTCCAGCACATTTTTATAACCATTGGTTTCATGGGTAAGCAGTTTCAAGCCGCTCCATCCTATCAGAAGTCCGCTCTCTTTTTCTACCACTCCAAGCCTTCCTACTCCATTCTCCTCATACTGTTTCTGAATCATGCTGATGACCTTTTTTGATTCATTGATATCCGTCAAAACCGGTACACCAATGTATTTCATAACTTCAGGATTGGAATCCAGCAAAAATATGCGTTCAAAATCTTCATCTTCGAGTTTTCTTAAAATCAGTCGTTCTGTTTCTATCATCATAATTATTAGTTTATTCTTCAGCTCCAAAAATGGTTACGTTAGTTTTAGCCCCCTTCTTTATATCTGTTTCTCTTATCTTATTTCCCATTATATTAAGGGTTTGTAAAGCCGGGTTGCCGGAAATATCAATTTTCTGAAGCTTGTTATGTTCTACATTCAGCTTTCTTAATACTTTAAACTGAAGCAGATTTATTGTTTTTAATTGATTTAAAGATAATGTTAATTGATCAATTTTGGGAATCTCCGTCAGCGAAATACTTTCCAACAAATTATTATCGAGATATAATGAACTTAAATTTTTAAGATTTTCGGCTTTGAATGAAGAAATTTTGCATCCCGTACATGAAAACAATTCAAGCTGAGACAGATTGTTTACGGCAATATCGGGAATTATATTATCGTCCAGGATAACCATTTTTACATTTTTGAAAAATGGCAGATCTTCTACAGAAGTAATTCCTTTCTGAACCAGGAACAGATTGGTAACCCTACCTGCTTCCGGAGATTCAAGTATTCCGTTTTTATTCAGATCAAAATTTTCCAGTACTGCTTTTTCAAAGTTTTTATCTTTAAATTCAAGGTTTTGCCCGCAGAAAAAAGAAAGCCCGGAAATAAGGCAACCCGCTGTAAATATTTTAATTTTCATCATGAATTGTGTATTTAATCCTTATTTTTGTAAACTTAAATTCCATGTAAAAATAATGAAGATTTTTAGATATATTGCGCTTTCTTCCGTTTTAGCTGCAGGGCTTGTTTCCTGCAAAAAAGAACCTGAAAATCAATGGAAGGTCGAAGTTAAACAAACTGCCGAAAAAGTTGACATTACAGATATTTCCAAAGAATTCTACAATCCGAATATTCCACTGGATCAGTTTAAAACTCAATTCCCATGGTTTCAGGGGAGTGTTTCTGATGCTGATTTCGAAAAAAGAAGAGCAGATGCTGAAGAGATAAAAATCTACAAGGAAGCTATCGGGAAAATAGATCAGGCAAAGCTGCAAAATGAACTTCAGAGCTTATTTGCTCATATCAAATATTACTTTCCCCAATTTAAAAATCCAAAAGTATATCTGTTCTCATCTGCTCTACAGATGGTACAGGACCCTATATTTTATGATGAAAAAGGCAATCTGTTATTCATAGATGTAACCGGTTTTATGGGTGATGGAAATCCTAATTACAAAGGACTGGAACTATATTTCCAAAAATCAATGAATCCGCAGAATATTGTTCCTAAGGTATCACAGTTGTTTGCAGAAAATATTGTAACGGAATCTCCTGATCATCAGAAATTCATTGATCAGATTATTCTGAACGGAAAAGTAATGATTCTTCAGGATGCTTTTCTTCCGGATACTCCCGATTATCTGAAAATGAATTATACTCAAAAGCAGTATGAATGGGCAACCAGTAATGAGGCGAATATCTGGAATTATTTTGTAGAAAGTAATCTGATCTTCGGAGATGATCCGAGACTGGGAGAACGTTTTATTTCACCAGGCCCATTCTCGAAGTTTTATACAGAAATTGACAATGAATCTTCACCACAAATCGGGATTTTTACAGGCTGGCAGATCTGTAAAGCATACTTTAAGGAAAAACCCGAAACAAAATTAACGGAGTTCCTGAAAATGGATGCTACCACAATTTTTAATCAATCCGGTTATAAACCGAAGCTTAAATAATAGAAATTTTAGAATTAGAAAAAATAGAAAAATGAGAAAGACTCAGATTACGATAGATGTAGAGCTTGATGAAAATCACGTACCGGAAAATATTACATGGAACGCTCAGGATGGCGGTATTGAAAAACAAGATACCAAGGCAACCATGATTTCTGTATGGGATGATAAAACAAGAGAAGCGCTAAGAATTGATCTTTGGACCAAAGAAATGCCTGTAGACCAGATGAAGATGTTTATCCACCAGATTTTAATATCTTTAGGAAATACGTATCAGAGAGCAACCGGAGAAGAAGATGTAGCACAATGGATGGAGGAAATTGCAGAAGAATTTGCGGTAAAATCTGCTATTAAGTAAAAAAATATAACTGCGGTAAGCTGCAGGCAGTAAGCGGTAAGCTTTTTGTATTCAGCTAGAGCAAATTTTAATAAAACAATCCGCTTAAGCAATATACTTTATTGTTTAATGCTAAGCCTAAAGCAAAAAATTATGAATTTTAATACAAAAGTAATTCACGGAGGGCAGCACCACGAGTCTGCAACAGGTTCTGTAAATGTACCTGTATTTTTAACCTCTACGTTTGCACAGAAAAGCCCGGGAGTACACTCCGGATATGAATATTCAAGAGCTGCCAACCCTACAAGACAGGCATTGGAAGATTCTTTGGCAAGCATTGAAAACGGAGCGAGAGGTCTGGCTTTCGGTTCCGGTCTTGCAGCCATCGACTGTGTTTTGAAATTATTAAACCCAGGTGATGAAGTGATTGCTGTAGATGACCTTTACGGAGGCACTTACAGAATGTTCACGAGACTTTTCGAAAAATATCAGCTGAAATTCACATTCGTGAATTTTGACGATGTTTCTAAAATTGCCGATGTCATTACAGATAAAACAAAACTGATCTGGGTAGAAACTCCTACGAATCCTTTGATGAAATTAGTAGATATCAAAGCAGTAGTAGAAATTGCAAAAGGGAAAGATATTCTGGTGGCAGTAGACAATACTTTTGCTACGCCTTATATCCAGAGACCTATTGATTTGGGAGCTGACATTGTAATGCACTCCGCAACGAAATATTTAGGAGGCCATTCTGATGTGATTGCAGGAGCTCTTATTGCTAAAGATGCCGAACTGGGAGAAAAACTTCACTTTATTCAGTTTGCAAGCGGTGGTATTTTAGGTCCTCACGATTCTTATCTTGTATTGAGAGGAATTAAAACACTGGCCTTAAGAATGCAGAGACATTCGGACAATGGTCTTGCTGTAGCGAAGTATCTTGAGAAACATCCAGCTGTGGATAAGGTAATTTATCCGGGATTGGAATCTCACCCACAGTATGAACTGGCAAAATCCCAGATGAAGGAATCAGGGGGAATGGTTTCATTCACTTTTAAATCCGGTAAGAAAGAAGATGCTGTCAAATTCTTAGAAAAAGTAAGAGTATTTACGCTTGCGGAATCTTTAGGAGGCGTAGAATCTTTGGCTAACCATCCTGCATTGATGACTCACGCTTCAATCCCGGCAGAAAAACGTGCTGAACTGGGAATCACGGACGACCTTGTACGTTTAAGCGTAGGTATTGAAGATGCAGAAGATCTTATTGCAGATCTTGAGAAAGCTTTTTCTTAACATACAATACATTAAATGGGAAGGGTTTTGATAATCCTTCTCATTTATTATAACACCAACTGATATTATGAAAAACTCAAGGAAAGCAACTATTTCCGACTTACCACAACTCGCAGAATTATTTGATCAGTACAGGATATTTTATCACAAAGAATCAGATATTCCTGCTGCCACAACCTTTCTTCAGGCAAGACTTGAAAACAAAGATTCAGAAATTTTTGTTACGGAAGAAAATGGTAACCTGACAGGTTTTGTACAGCTATATCCTATATTTTCATCTACAAGAATGCAGCGTTACTGGCTGCTGAACGACCTGTACGTAAATGAAAGCCACAGAGGAAAAGGATACTCTAAAGAATTAATTGAAAAATCCAAGGAACATTGCCGCTCTTCAAAAGCCTGTGGTATTCTTTTAGAAACAGGAAAAAGTAATGACATCGGAAATCAACTCTATCCATCCTGTGGATTTGAACTGTATGACTCCGTGAATTTCTACGAGTGGACGAATCATGAGTAATGAGTAATTGATACATTACACTCACCATCCCGAATCTCAAAACCCCGAATCCCGAATCCCGTAACCCAAACAAAAAATAATATGACCGACTTTCAAAAATACATCCAAAGATATTTAGATCAGATTCCATCAGGAAACTGGATCAACGAGCTGCAGATATCAGCAGACAAAACCATCGGAATTTATTCCAACCTTACCGAAGAACAATCCAATTTTGCTTATGCAGAAGGAAAATGGACTTTAAAAGAACTTCTACTCCATTTATCTGATACAGAAAGAGTCTTCCAATACAGAATATTAGCTTTTGCGAGAGGAGAAAAAAACAATCTTCCCGGATTTGATGAAAATGAATATGCAGAAAATTCTTTTGCAGGTGAAAGAACCCTTGAATCTCTTCTGGAAGAATACAAACTGGTGAGAAAATCTTCACAGATTTTATTAGAAACTCTTCAACCTTCTGCTCTACAAAACACAGGGACAGCCAATGGCCATGAAATTTCTGTAGAAACTATCGGAAAACTGATAATAGGTCACAATTATCACCACCTGAATATTATTGAGGAAAGGTATTTATAGAAATTGGGATGGATGTAAGAAAACGAATTCCCCTTGCCAGCCTGTTAATTTTCATAATTTCTTTTTGTTTTACAGCTTTTAAAGTTGAAGATATGGGAGAGATTAAAGATTATAAATCATTTGAAACTTTTCTTATAGGTCCGATTAGCTTTTTAGGCGGGGGCTTATTTGAATTTCTGGTATGGACAGCTAATATTTGGTTCTTTATTGCAGTGGTATTCTGTTATAAAAAATATTTTTTAATTTCTATGATATTGGCTGCAATAGCTTTTTTAATTGCAGGAACATTTTTTTTCTGGAAGGAAATTCTGGCTGCAGAAAATGGAAGAATGGGAAGAATATACAGCTTGGAAACAGGTTATTTTTTGTGGATAGTTTCTATTGCATTTTTAATAGCTGGCTCATTATATTTATCCATAAAATCTAAATTTATCAATCATAAATTCTCATCCTGATGTCCAATGAGATCTCTAAAAAATTTAAGAATCACAGAAAGTATTCAAACTGAAAAATTAGTTTTTGAAGAAAGTTCATACGATAAGTTTGATACGATCTCAATCTATTTTGGATTTTCTGCATTGGCAGGAGCTTCTCTGCTGTTATTAAAAGAAGTAGATTTTTCTCTTAATAACAGCTTCGAGTGTGCAATTCTTATAAGTTTATTCGTCTGTAGCGTATATGTGCTGTATTGTAAATACACCGAAAAACATTTGAAAGAAATTAAGTTTGAAATTTCTAAAGAAGAAGCTAAAAGCAGAATCATTGAGTATGGAAAAAAACATCATTACATAATTTCAAAGATTTCTGGTAATCTGATTTTCCTTAATGAACCGACAGATCTCTACAGTTTGGGTAAAGATTATGAACAGACAACCATTGTATTTTTTAAAAACAATATGATTCTTTATACTTTAATTAAAGAAGGTGCAAAATCAAATTTCCCTTTTTTGATTTCACAACATCTTACCAAAAGAGATTTCAAAAAAATACTACATCCTGATTATATTGAGCCTATTAAGCGTACAACTTATTTTAATTCATTTTTTCATGGATTATAATCCTTCCGTCTTGTCATAATAATCAAACTGACAAACCATATTTACACCTTATTTTTTTGTCCAAAATTTACAGATTTTCTACCTTTATCCACTCTTTGAACTCATATACAATTATGGAGCATATTATCGAAATATTAAAATCGGGCGGAACAATTCTTTACCCTACTGATACTATCTGGGGAATTGGCTGTGATGCCACCAATATAGAAGCGGTCAATAAAATTTTTGACATTAAAAAGCGCGAAAAAAACAAATCCATGATCATCCTTGTAGAGTCAGAAAAAAGACTTCAGGACCTTGTAGACGTTCCTGAGATGGCATGGGAAATTATTGATCTTAGTGAGAAACCGGTAACCATTGTTTATGAAAACCCAAGAGGTTTACCTAAAGAACTTCTTGCTGAGGATGGAAGTATCGGAATTCGTCTTGTAAAAAATGATTTCTGTAAAAAACTGATAACAAAGCTGAACAGACCTCTGGTATCTACCTCTGCCAATTTCAGTGGCGAAAAAAGTCCATTGAAATTCTCTGATATTTCTGAGGAGATGATCAGCCTTGTAGATTATGCAGTGGAAGAAGACAGAGAAAAAGTTTCAAAATACTCAGGTTCTTCGGTGATCAAAATATGGAATGACAACAGAATAAAAGTTCTTCGGGAATAAGAATTCTGAACTTTTATGTTTACTTTTTAGAGTCTTGTCAGTTCATATCGGCAGGATTTCTTTTTTTTAATTCTATCTTTGCAAACTCAACTCATAAACTATTTGCTATGAATCATCACGAATTTGCCCAAATGTGGATCAATGCGTGGAATTCTCATGATCTGGAGGATGTACTTTCCCACTATTCAGATGATATTGAGATTACAACTCCTATGATTGCACTGGCTACAGGCGGTAAAGAAAGCTCTTTAAAAGGAAAAGAAGCTGTTCGTGAATATTGGAGAAAGGCATTGGATAAATTTCCGGACCTCCATTTTGATCTGATCCATTCCACAGCAGGAGTAGATTCGGTAGCATTATTTTATAAGTCGATTATGGATAAACATGCCGTTGAAGTCATGTTTTTTAATGAAGAGGGAAAAATTAGTAGAATGTATGCTCATTATGATTAATGGGTAACATACGTAGAAATTGTCACTATTATCAACGATGAAAATTAATCTTAATCAAAATAAGAATTTAAAACTATTTAAAATCATTTCTGAAGCAGCAGAAAGGAATAACCAGTCCGTATACATTGTGGGTGGTTATGTGCGGGATCTGCTGATGAACAGAAAAGCATCTACCGATATAGATTTTGTAACGGAACAAAGCGGAATTGAGCTTGCTCAGCATGTAGCGCAGGATATAGATCCGAAATTGAAGGTTTCCGTATTCAAAACTTACGGAACGGCTATGATCAAGTATAAAGAACTTGAACTTGAGTTTGTGGGAGCAAGAAAGGAAAGCTACACAGAAAACAGCCGGAAGCCGGAAGTGGAAGGCGGAAGTCTTGAAGATGACCAGAAAAGAAGAGATTTCACCATCAATGCGATGGCTATTTCTTTAAATAAAAATAATTTCGGAGAATTGATTGATCCTTTTAATGGGATTGATGATCTTGAAAAAGAAATTTTAAGAACTCCCCTGGAACCGGCACAAACCTATTCTGATGATCCGTTAAGGATGATGAGAGCAGTGCGTTTTGCTTCCACTTTAAATTTTAAAATTGAGGATGAATCTTTGAAAGCAATCCAACAGGAAGCAGAAAGAATCAGGATTGTTTCTATGGAAAGAATCATGGTAGAGTTTAACAAAATCATGATGTCTGAAAAGCCGTCTGTCGGACTGAGACTGATGGAACAAACCGGTCTTATGAAGCTTGTTATTCCTGAACTGATCGAACTGAAAGGCGTGGAAGAAGTGGAAGGACAAACCCATAAGGATAATTTTTACCATACGCTGGAAGTAGTGGATAATATTTCTGTGAATACCGATAATCTTTGGCTTCGCTGGTCTGCCCTTCTTCATGACATCGGAAAAGCTCCTACGAAAAAGTTTGTAGAGGGAACAGGATGGACTTTTCACGGGCATGAATTTTTAGGTTCAAAAATGGTAAAAACACTTTTCCAGAGATTGAAATTACCTTTGGGAAGTGACATGAAATATGTTCAGAAAATGGTCAAGCTTTCATCAAGGCCAATTGCACTGATTACGGATGATGCTTCAGATTCTGCATTAAGAAGACTTTTATTTGATGCAGGAGAAGATCTGGAAGATCTTTTCACCCTTTGCAAGGCAGATATCACCACTAAAAATTCTAAAAAACAAGAGAAATTCAAAAGAAACTTTGAATATGTAGCGGTCAAGATCAAGGAAGTGGAAGAAAAAGATCAGGTAAGAAACTTCCAGCCGCCTATCACCGGAGAAGAAATTATGGAAATGTTTAATCTTAAGCCGGGCCGTGAAATTGGTATCCTGAAAGAGAAAGTGAAAGAAGCTATTCTTGAGGGTGAAATTCCCAATGAAAAAGAAGAAGCAACGAAGTTTGTCATTGCTGAAGCTGAGAAACTGGGATTAACCTTATAATTCAATTTAGAAAAATATTAAAAATTCCGGCGGGATGTTCCATCCCGCCGGAATTTTTTCCTTAAGGAAACAAAGCCGGCCGGTTTCGAAGAAACCGGCCGGAAAAAAACACAAATGATGAAAAAATAAAAAATTATTTTTAGAAGTAATAATTATTGCGGGTTAAGGAAAGTTCCGTTAGCACCAAGACCACCTGTTTTAAGGGAGGTAAGCTTAGTACCCGTAGTTGCTGAATATACAGTCATTTCGCTTTCCTGAGTAAATTGTTTAACATCTGATGCAAAAATTCTACCATCAATAACATTAAATCCATAAAGCGTAAAATAAGGACCACCGTCTGCAGCTGTCAATAGCGGGCTTGCAGGAACTGTTGGTGTAGCTAAACTTGTTGTATACACTTTATTGGCAGAACTGAAATAGATTTTATCATTATCAATCTGAAGATTGGTAGCACTTGGAATTCCTGTCAATGTAACTACTGGTGTCATAGCCCCTGTGCCGGAGATTTTATAGATATAAGAATCAGTAGCCGTAGAAGAAATTGTATATACATTGGATTTGTATGAAATAGTACTGTTGATCTTACCATTCGGAACAGTAAGTTCAGTTTTACTGTCATTAGAAGTATTGATATAAGTAATCATATTTCCATATCCTGAAGTAGCATTCTGTACAAAAATATTTCCACCTGCTTCTACTGCTTTATCAGCCCCGCCTGTCATTGTGATTTTGCTTACAAATGAATAGTCGGAAGCCTTATATTTCGTTACACTTGTTGCATTCGTAGAGAAGTTTAGGTTAGCAACATAGATAAAGTCATTGGCAAAAGCAATTCCTCTCGGGTTATCAATCTGATTGGTGATTACTCCTAATTTCTTAAATGTATAACGGTCTACTACAACAATTTTGTTTGAGTTATTGATCACAAGATAAGCCTTATTTCCATTAAGACCAATGGTCTGAAGAACGTCACCCAGAATTTCTTTATTGTTATTGTACCCATATACGTCATCCTGCTTCAAGCTTAAATCTCTTGTCAGGAATGTTACTTTGGCACCCTGGCTGTTAAAATTCCCTTCATTAGAGATAAAATATCCGTTCTGGTAAGTGATCGGAGAAATTTCAAACTCGGCAGAGTCACTTGTACATGAAGACATATTAAACAATAGTACAACTGCAAATAAGACAGTTAAAAGTTTAGTTATTTTCATAATTTATTCAATTTTAATTTATTAAAAATTTATTGCGGCATACACACTATAGTTTCTTTTCGGTAAAGGATAGAAAGAAACGGTTTTATAGTAGGTATTGGTTAGATTATTCACTTTAAACCCTAAGGTATATTTTTTTGCTAAGGTGGCAGAAACTCCCATATTTAAAAGAAAATAAGGATCTATAGCTTCTGATCTCTTTTCATCACTTGTGGTGTAGGTAACACCGTTCAGCTGTCCCTGTGCATACAACCTGAAGAAACCATATTCGTAATCTATACCGGCATTTCCCCTGTGCATGGGAACGTAAGGTCTCTGCATCTTCGTTTCTTTATCGATAGCTTTTGCATAATAATATGCTGCATTGGCTCTGAATTTATGATTTCCCCACTGCTTGCTGAAAGACAACTGAGATTCCAGCCCGTAAGATTCGGATTTATTGACATTGTATGCCTGCCAGTATCCCATAGCCGTTGGAAGCCATACAATAAGATCTGTGATGTTCATATAATAGGGAGACAGAGTAAGTTTGAAATCTCCCGCTTTGAACTCATTGGTCATATCCACCTGAGTAGAGGTTTCCGGTCTCAGATCTTTATTTCCTCCCGGTTCATAATAAATATCATTAAATGAAGGATATCTGAAGTTTTTGGATACGTTAATACTCAGATCATACCATTTTGCGGCGTTCCATTTTCCGGAGAATGAATACATAAAGGGAGACTTTACATCTTCTACAAAATCTTTTTTGAATCCTCCTTCAAAACGCAGGTCTTTTGTTGCAAAATACCGCAATAATCCCGAAACAGAACCTATATTCCTGCTGACATTGGATATTCCGCTCTCGTACCCTTCTCCTTTATTAATCTGAAATTCTCCGATGATATTAAAATTCCATTTTGAGTTCAGGAAATAATTAAAATCATTTTTAAAGATATAATTTTTCCCGGTTCCTCCACTGGATTTAGGCTGGTTTAACGAACCGAAATACTGAAAATTCTCTTCCGTGTAGGCTGTTTTAAGGGAATTGCTGAACTTCGCTTTGTTCCAGTCCCAAGAAAGAAGACTTCTTACACTTTGAGTTGTATATTTTGTTTTTGTTCCCGTTTCCTCATACACGGGATAATGCTGTGAAGAATCAAAAAACTGGCTTTGCCACGAAACCTTATGATCGTTTGTAATTTTATAGGATGCTCCTACATTGAATGTCGTATTGTAATAATTCCCGTTTCTGTTGATATAATTCAGATCGCTTACCTTATAATCATTTTCACTTACGGAATAATTTCCGGAGGCTTTAAAACTGAACTTATCATTGCTGTAAGACCCTTTCACAAAATTATTATAGGTATTAAAGGAAGCCACTTCAGAAAATAAAGAACCATGGAAACCTTTATTAAAATCAAGGGTGTTATTCAGGTGAATACTTCCCCCGATGGCACCACTTCCGTACACCACGCTTCCTCCACCCGCTTTGATACCGATCTGATCATAGCCGAACAAAGCAATATTATTGATATCTCCCTGCCCTAAAAAATTAGAATTGATATTAATTCCGTTCCACACGAATGCAGTCTGCTGGGCGGTAGTTCCTCTGAAAGAAGGTGAAGACACAGCTCCACGGCCATTTTCTTTAATAAAAACCTGCGACTGAAACCTCAGAAGCTCCGAAAGATTACTGGAATTTTTTTCAGCATCTTCTGCTGTAATTGTTTTTACGGGATGAAAAAGTTTCACCCTGTTCATCTGGTTGTCGAAGACATAAATAGTGTCAATCGTTTTCTCTTGTCCAAAAAGAAAACACCCATAAGATGAAAAAAGCAGTACTAAAGATCTTTTTATATCCATACTTTTTTACTTTTCCTCCGAAAGCAATATGTTTTTTAATTATAATCCTGGCAGGTCTCCTGACTTTCGCATTCTGCTCCTTCCCGTTTTTACACAGTGGCGTTTTGCAGAAACTTGTGTTGCGATTTACAGTTGCGGGGACAGTCCGGGAGTTACACCCGATTCCCTTTTCATTCCAAAATACTGGAAACCAAAATTTTTGCAAAGATAGTTTTTTATATGTATTCGCCAAAAATCAGACTTTTCTATACAAAACATGCTATCCTTTTGTTATATACACAAAAAAGAACGGCCGCTTTCAATACTGAAAACAGCCATTCATCCCACTACTTTACTATTTATATATGTTACTTTTTAATAAATTTATAAGGCTCCTGTTGTACTCCTTTTACTGAATATTGTAAAATATAATCTCCTTTTGACAGGGATGAAACATCAATCTGTCCTTCTACAGTATCCAATGATTTTACCTTTTGTCCAACCATATTATAAATTTCTGCTTTCTCTATTTTTCCTTTCCCTTTAAAATACAGGATGTCAGCCACTGGATTAGGATAGATACCTGCATTGTTTTTCTCTTTCACAGCATCACTCACCGATAAAAATTCAGAAGTATCGAGGTAAAAAGCAATCATCTGCCCTGAAGCATTCGTCCCTGACCCGGCAATTTTCTTTCCGTCCTGTGAAATCGCAAGAGGAAGTCCCATTGTTACTCCATTAGTGGCAATTCCTAAAGAAGCCGCATAATCATTCAGGTTTATCCTTCCGGCGGCAGAGGTCCAGATAAAGCCTTCTCCTGACATGGGAGGAGCCCCAAATGCTCTGTAATACCCGATCACTTTTTTCCCATCAGCAGAAATCCCGGTGGCACCTCCTTTGAAGCTGAAAGAAGCATTAGGATGCGTTATATAAGTAAGTCCGCTCACAGCATTCCAGACATAAGGATTAGGATTTGCCGAACCTATTATTGTATTTCCGTCTGCAGAAATTCCTCCTGCTTCTCCTACATGATTCCCATTATTATCTGTAATAAAACTTTCCACTCCATCCTGCCATTTTGCTCCGCTTCTCGTTCCGGTTGATTCATCCTGCCAGCCTACAATCACTGTTCCTGCTGCATTGATTGCATTTGCTCTGGAGCTGCGTCCGGGAACTATACTTCCCAGATCTACGACGCCGTTTACTTCGTCCCATTTCACAGCATGTGCGTTCGCAGCAGTAAGGAATCCCAGGCCTACAATAGTATTTCCATCGGTTGACATTCCCCAGGTAGAGCTTACGCTGCCATCCCATCCTGTAGGTACAAGCCCGCCTCTGTTTACCCATGTGGCCGTAGCAACATCATAAGTAGATATTTCATTGAATCCTGTTGCGGCATTGGTAACGGAGGATGATATTTTGGTCCCGTCATTCGAAACAATGGTTCTGCCTGCAGCCGGATACCCGTTTGTTATAGAACCTATCTGTACAAGTCCTCCTGCAGCATTCCATTTATATATACTTCCTGCACTGGTGTGCAGGCTTACGACTCCATTATCCGATACTGCGCCTACATTATAATTTCCCAGGCCTATTACAGTAAGCTGTGCTTCTGCAAAACCAAATTTCAGGAAAAGACAAGCTATCAATATTTTCATTGACATTCTGTAAAAATTTTTCATATTTTATTATATTTAGCGTTTCGAATTGGTGAAAACAATATTAATACAACATTCACTCAATTAAAAGAAATTGACTTTCATAATTCGTGAATTTTAAAAGAGTTTAATTTTTAAAACACTAGTAACCAAACAGATATAAAACAATATTTTGAATATGGATTTTACCGGAATTATTCAAAAAAACACAAAAAACAATTTATCAGGACAAAAATTATTTCACATTTTACTGTTTATTTTCACTTTCTGCTTCCTTATTACCAAAGGACAGTCCGGCCCCGACTTCAATATGCTAGCAGATAAAGCATTTCTGAAATTATATCAGAATCCCGACGAATGCATCAGTTATACCCAGGGAATTCTTGTGAGTGATCAAAATAGAGAGCACAAAATTGTACTTCAAAATATTATTTCACAAGCTTTTGCCCTGAAGGGAGACTATGTACAGTCTGTCAATATTTTTGCTCAAAAAGAAGATATTGATCAGAAAAATAACCTTTCATATTGTATGCAGGTCTTCAGTGGTTATAATCTTGCCGATCAGTATCAGAATCTGGGTTTATACAATCAGTCAAAGAGAATTATTACCAATCTTTTGTCCGATCAGAAACTTCCTAAAAGTAATGATCGTTCCTTAAGAATCACCACTGCAAAATTGTATCAGCTTCAGGCATTAAACTCAGGAATCAACAGAAACTATCCTGAAGCCTTACAAAATCTTGATAAAAGCAACCAATACCTGGGGAATCATAATGAAGAGAACAGAATTTTAAAAATAGAAAACAGAATTTTTCGCTCTTCTTATCTGCTGAAGCAGAATAAATCGATAGAATATAAAACGCTTATAGAAAATGTGATTGCTGATCTTGAATCTCAGAAAAACCAGCCGTTTCTTTTAGGTTTGGCTTATGAGAATCTGTCCCAATACTATTTCCTGAAACAGGATTATGCAACCTCTATTCAAAAACTGGAGGCAGGTCTTCGATTGATCGAGAATCTTCCGTTTAATAATTTAAAAATTAAAATTTACGAATCACTGTCCCGTAATTATTACGCGGTACATAATGATGCAAAATATCATCAGTACAATAAACTTTACACTGATTTAAAAACAAAAACAGATGCCGGTTCAAAAGAAGGGATACGATATCTCGTGAAGCTTGTGGAAACCAATCAGAATAAAAACATTGAATTTCAGAGGTATATGCTTTTAAGATCTTCCTCGGTTTTAATCTTCATTATATCTTTGATAATCCTGGGCTTGCTTACCTATTTTTTAGCCATTAGAAGTAAAAATAGAGATTTAAAAAAACAGTTTGATTTCTTTGAAAAGCAGACCAGCCAAAAGACTAGGCCGGCTATTTTAAACAAAACAAATACAATAAAAGATAGTGGGACGCCCAAAATATCGAAGGAAAAAGAAGATGAAATTCTGCAAAAGTTAGAAGAATTTGAAAGATCCGACAGATTTCTTAATAAAAACATGTCTCTGTCGCTGCTTTCTTCTCAAATGGAAATCAATACAAAGTATCTTTCCGAAGTCATTAATAATAAGGAGAAAAATTTCAATAGGTATATCAACAAACTCAGGATCAATCACATTGTAGAATTACTAAGAAGTGATGCTGCTTTTCTTAATTATAAAGTGAGCTATCTTGCAGAATACTCCGGATTTTCATCACACAGTGCCTTTACAACTGTTTTCAAATCTGTTACCGGCATGTCTCCCAACACCTATATTCAGGAAATCAGTAAAACAAAAGCCTTATGAAATCCATTTTAAAAATAATACTGCTGCTGGCTGTTTTTTGTCATTGGGCGAAAGGCCAAAAGACGCCCGACAGTGTCTTAATAAAAAAAGCAAAACTTGAAATTTATGATAACCCTGACAACACCATCAAAATCGGGGAACAATTGTTAAAAAAATCTCATGATATAAAAACCTCCATTGATCTCTATATGCTGCTTTCAACAGCCAATATTGCTAAAAGAAACTTTGAGGAATCTTTACAATATATTTTAAAAGCAAAGGAACTTCTACAAAAAACCAATGATCCCAGAAGCCAGGCCGGAGTTCTCATTTCAGTCGCTATCCAGTATCAGCAAATGGAACTTTTCAGCAAATGTCTTGAAACACTGAATGAGGCTGAACAGTATATTGCAAAAATTCCCGAAAAAAATCCTGAAAAATATATTGAGACGGCAACCAGTTACGCAATAAGAGGAATGGTATATAAAAGCCAGTCTAATTCAGAAATTGCTTTGGAAAAGTTTCTGATTTCAATACAGAATTTTGAAAAGGTTCCCGTAAAGAAAACCACTTATTCCAATATGAGTGTGGTGTATTACAATATTGGGTACTGTTATCTGAACCTTAATCAAATTGATAAAGCACAGGAGTCTTTTCTGAAGTCTGTCAGCTATGCGCGTAAGAACTATGCTAAAAGTCTGGAAGCATTCGCTTTGAAAGGAATTGCTGAAATACATAAAGGAAAACATGAAAATCAAGCCGCAATAAATCTTTTACTGAAGGCTGGGGAACTGTGTAAAAATACCGGAGATATTATCCTGAACGAAGGGCTTTACAAGGAATTAGCTGAGAATTATCTTGCTTTGGGACAACAGGATCTTTATCAGCAGTATAATAAAAAACACCTGGAAATGCGTTTTCAAAGAAAACAGAATGAACTGAAGTCTATTAATCAGGTGATCGACAATCATAACAGGGAAACCGCTTTAAAAAGTGAGAAACTAAAATCTGACGATCGTTATATTAAAATGGGTTCTGTTTTCCTGGGAGGTATTTTTATAGTTCTGCTTATATATTTTATTATAAAAATCAGAAAGCAAAATAAGAAGTTTCATCAGGAGATACAGCAGATGATAAGAAGAACTTAAGCTATGAAAACAAAAAAACATTCCGGGTTGGAATGTTTTTTTATACTGTAATTGTTTAATTTATCAATAAAATGTTTAGCGAACCATTCATTTATCTACCAATAACTTCAGTAATCGGGTTTCCTACATTTCCACTTGGGAATTGAATTTTCAATAAAGAAGATACTGTAGGTGCAATATCCGTCATGTGATATTCTTTATTGCTTTCTCCCTGCTTTACTCCCCAACCCATAAAGATCAGTGGAATATGAGAATCGTAAGAATTCCAAACACTGTGCGTAGTTCCTGTTTTAGAATATGGCGGAAGCATAGAATCGTGAGAGATTAACTGAATATCTCCGCTTCTCTGTCTGTTGATCCCGTTGATAATTCTTTGTTTAATTGGCTCCGGAATGCTTGACTCCTGAACTTTGTCCACAGAAACAGCATATAAAACGGTAGGATCTTTTTCAATTTCTTTTACAGCGAAATTTCTAACATCATCCAATTCAAGCTTGTTGTCTGCCAATACTTTTCTGTCGAAATAAATCTGATAGTTATCTATGGCATTGACCAGTTTATCAGTTCCGAATTTTTCTTTCAGTTTCTGGTTCAGATTCTTTTCCGCATCTTCTCCGAAGAAACCTGTAGAGATTTTATGTTCTTTAAGGAATCCTACAGAGTGTGCTCCTCCGTGATCAGCAGAAAGGAAAACCGTGTACTCTCCTTTTCCTACTTTTGAATCAAGATACTTGAAAAACTCAGCTAAATCCTGATCTAATCTGATATATACATCTTCTACTTCAATAGAATTTGGCCCGAATTTATGTCCTGCATAATCCGTAGATGCCAGATTGATGGCTAAGAAGTCTGTAATATTATCTCCACCCAGCTTTTCACCTTCTACAGAAGCTTCTGCCAGTTTTAAAGTCAATGTATTTCCAAAAGGAGTATAACGGATATTGTCTTTTTTAGTCTGATAATCTTTTGCTAAATTACTGTAAGGGAAAGTAGGTGTTTTTGCACTTCCCAACAGACCTTCCCAAGGAGAATTGTCTGGTGCGCTTTCTGTATATTCGTTGATTGGAAGTAAAGTATTCCAGCCATTCGCTACTAACTTTTCAGGAAGATTCTGAGAGTTGAATGATTTTATCCACTGAGGAAGATCATTCATATACCACGTACTGGTAATGAAATTTCCTGTGCTGTCATCAAACCAGAAAGCTCCATTTGGAGTGTGTCCTGCAGGAAGAATGGAAGCACGGTCTTTCAAAGAGACACCGACTACTTTTCCCTGGAAGTTTGTTGCCAGTCTCAATTCGTCAGTTACTGTGGTAGACCAAAGGTTTTTCGGAGAGTGGCTTCCCGTTTTTGTATTGGTAGTACCTACCGGCTGAACGTTCTCATCTGCAGTACAGTAAACACCTTTACCTGTTTCCTTATCTGTCCAGTCATTTCCTGCAATTCCGTGAATAGCGGGTACAGAACCTGTATAGATACATGTGTGTCCCAACGCTGTAACGGTAGGAACATAAGGAATATGTACATTATTCAAAGAATATCCTGTATTTAAAAGTCTTTTAAAACCGTCATTTCCATATTTACCATAAAAACGGTATAAGTAGTCCCAACGCATCTGGTCTACTACCAGACCAACGACTAATTTAGGTCTTTCCAGTTGAGTATTTCTGTTCTTCTGTGCATTGATTGTAACTACGGAGAATAAAGTAGCTGCCGCAATTGAAATGTTCCTAAGCATCCAAGTAAATTTTTATTGTTGACAAATTTAAGGGTTTTGAAAGTTTTGGAGTGTGAAATTTTATTTAATTTTGATTATTGTACAATTATCAACCAATCTTCTATGATTTTAGGCGTATACTGGTATTTCAAATTTCCGGAACAATTATATGACTTTCAATTTTTCAAATTTTCTCCTGGACTTGGAGGACATGCCGATACTCCTGCTGAACTGACTGCCAGAGTACAAGTGGAAAATACAGCTGATTTTGTCCATAAACTGCAAGAGTTAAAATCTAGCTATAAAAGGACATATTTACACCTGAATATCGATGGGAATCAAATGATCATTAATATTGGTGACCATATGCTTTTTGATTTCCATTTTCAGTTTGCATTAGAAATTGAAGAATTATTAATCCGGGAAAATGCTGTATCAGTGGAATACAGTGTTCCTTTTACCATTCAATCTACCAAAAGTTTTCCTCCGGAAAAAGAAGAATTCAACAATATAGAACACCGCTTCATCCAGATGGTGGGTTCGGATTTCAGAAAAAGCAATGCAGAGAATTATGCAGCCAGAATTGATTGCAATCTGCCTTTGCAGTACAAGCAGGATCTTATTAATGATTTAGACCGTATATGCAGAGAAGAAAACATCCATGTATTTTACTATAATGATTTTGATTTTAAAGATCATTGTAACCTGATGCTCTTTTTCACCAATGGCAGACAGAAAAAAGATTCCCTGCAAAAGGTTGACATCAATTCATTTGGACGTAAAGTGAGGCAGCTTAGCCAGAAATATCCTCTTCATTTCGGTCATTTCGGAAGCTTTAAGGAATATCCTTTACACGGACCTCATCCAGTGTTGATGATAGATGAAGAATATATTGTAAACAAGAAATAATCCTTTCAAATTCAAACTTATGATCAAATTCAAGTATGTTATTCTGTACGTGGAAGATGTAGAACTGTCCATGAATTTTTATAAAAACACCTTTGGTTCCGAAATAAAATTCATCACTCCTGAAAAAGATTATGGCGAACTGATGACCGGGGAAACAAGTCTTTCATTTGCTTCTGTGAGCCTGGCCAATTCCAATATTAAAAAGGGCTTTTTAACTGCAAAAAAAGAAGACAAACCTTTTGGAATAGAACTGGGATTTACAACGGATGATGTGGAAGCCTTGGTAGAAAAGGCACTAAAAAACGGGGCTGTTCTTTACGAAGATATCGCTGTAAAACCATGGGGACAAAAAACAGCTTATATCAAAGATCCCAGCAATTATCTGGTAGAAATCTGTACTGAAATGCAATAAAATGTAAAGGTGGAAATAAAAAAATTACAGCAGCTGTCCTCCAATCCCAGCTCAGGATGGGGAAATAACGGATATACAACAGACATACGATATGTAGTTTCATCTATTGAATTCGGAGGTTCTTTTGAGTTTATTATAAAGGAAAAGTCTTTGCCTTATACCAAAATCTGGGAAACGACTTCCGAAGACCTTGAAGAATTGAATACCATCATTGAACAGGGAAATTCCTTTGGTGCTTTTGTCAATGAAGAGCTGGCAGGCTGGATCATCTGCGAACACAGAACGTGGAACAACAGTTTTTATATAGAAAACATTCTGGTTGACGAAAAACACAGACGGCAGGGAATCGGAATCATATTGATTAAAAACGCCATTAAAGAAGCTAGGAGATTAAATTGCAGGGTTATTGAACTGGAAACACAAAATACCAATTATCCTGCGATACAATTTTACAGAAGAATGGGATTTAATATTACCGGGCTCAACACAAGGTTGTATGAAAATACAGAGGAAATTGCGCTTTTCATGACTTTGGATATAGAGTAATTTTATCATATTCATTAAAACACTTGCTGGTGTGTTAATAATTTTATACATTAGTAATCAACAAATTAAAAATGATTACTATGAAAAATCTTAAAAAACTAAAGAGAAATCAGCTGGTGCTGATCAGCGGAGGTGACACTCCTTATGCCTTATGTGATATGGATGGCAACTGCCCACCAACGATAGGTTCCTACTATTGCAGCGATGGTACCTGTTACAGAGTTTCGGGCGGTGGCGGTAATCCCGGATGTAATGAACCGATGCGTCTTTGCCAGGAATGGGAAACAGGATGCGGGTGTGTTTATATGTAAAGTATACTTGTTAGATAAAATTTTGTTGAGGGCGGTTTTTCCGCTCTTTTTAGTTAAAAAAAATGCATATTTGCATTAGGACTAATATCAAAAAACTCATGTTACGACAAACTTATTTTATAGTTGCACTCACTACCTTTTCATTCATATATTCGCAGAAAAAGACATTTAAATGTGCAGAAGTTTATGATGCTGTCAAACTTATTGATAAGGAAAAATATGATGAGGGTATCGCTATCCTTAGAGAATGTGAAAAAAAAGATCCACAAGATTACACCTACCCGTATGAAATTGCACTTGCCTATATCCGAAAAGAAGACTATAAAAGTGCCATATCACTGTTAGAAAAAATCAAAGATTATCCCAATATAGATGACTATTATTTTGCCCTTCTCGGCAATGCATATGATTATGCCAATAATCCTGAACAAGCTATAAAGACGTATGATGAAGGATTAAAAAAGTATCCGTCTTCCGGAAAACTTTATCTGGAGAGAGGGGTTGTTTTTGAACTTGAAAAAAAAATAGACCAGGCCATTGAAAGCTACCAAAACGGAATAAAGGCAGAACCAGCATATCCATCAAACTATTACAGAGTAGCCAAATTATTTTTAAATTCTAATAATATGCTATACGGTCTTGTTTATGGTGAAATATTCTTAAATCTGGAACGCACCACTTCCAGAAGCCAGGAAATGAGTCAACTTTTATATGACGGGTATAAAAAAGCAGTAAAATTCAAAGATAAAAGTACAACAGTTGATTTTTGCCAAGCCTTTATTACTATTAAAAAAGACAGTAAACCTACTGATCCTCTTCCTTTCTGTCTTCTTTACAGCGGATATTTTGCATTCGCTACTGTCGATAAAAAAGAAATCAATCTGGAAAACTTGTCAGATATCAGAAGAAAGGCATTGAGGGAATATCTGAAATACAAAAATAAGCCGTCAAATGTTTTATTAGACTATCAAAAAATATTGGATGATAACAATCTATTTAATGCTTATAATTATTACCTATTTCAGATAGGAGATCAAGAAGCGTTTAATAGCTGGCTCATTAATAATAAAGCAGAATATGAAAAATTTGTGGATTGGTACACCAATGATGCCAATATTCTTAAAATTAATGAAAAAAACCTGTACATTTCTGATCCTTTACCTAAATAATCTGATGCTTTTCTTTCGAAGAATTTAAGCGAACTTCATTATTTTCGTAAAAACAGGATCAATTAATATATTGCAAAACGCTCCGAAGTTTATCATTTTCTAATTATTGTGCCATCTCTCACTCGGCTGGCTTCATTTCCGGGAGCACAAGGAGAAAATCAAAACCGTTAAAACGAATGAAATCACATTACCCACCAAACAATATTTGATGAAAACATTAATCTGGAAAGGAATATTTTACCAATCTCTTGAATATTTTAATTTACAATCTGATGATAAAAACTATACGGTAGAATCAAAGATCATCGGTTGTCTTGAAGATAAAATATATAGTATAGAATATAAAATTCACATTGATAAAGACTGGCTCGTTCAAGACTTTCTGATCGAATCGGAGATCAATAAGGTAAAAAGAACACTTGCCGGGAAAAAAATCCAGGATCAATGGGAAATTAATGGTGTTGTAAATCCTGAATTTGATCATTTCGATTTCATAGACATTTCGCTTACTCCGTTCACCAACACTCTACCAATCAACATTTTAAAACTTTCCGAGAGGAATTCTCAAAAAATTGATGTTCTGTACATTGACGTGTTAAAACATGAGATCAGACCTGTTCAACAACAATATACCCGGACAGCTGTTAATAAATACCTGTATGAAAATATCGAAACCGATTTTAAAGCTGAAATTTCGGTGGACGAAAGTAGATTAGTCACCAGCTACCCTGAATTGTTTGAAAAGATTGCAGAATTCAGACTCTGAAACAAACAATAACAATTTAGTCAAGAATACTTAACAAAAATACATTTTAAATCATGAAAATAAAACGACAAGTTTTGTCGTTGTGTGCAGATAATTTTGCTACAGAATAATATAAAAGCTAAATGTAAATAAGGAAGTTAAATATTTAACAGTAGGTTTTACATTAAATCACACTAATATAATTTTCCTACCTTAAAAGTGTTAAATTCGCAAGGTTTTAAAAAGCTAATTACTAACTCAAAAACAACATTGGAATGAGAAAATTCTATCTCGGTGCATTCACTTTATGCACAGCCCTGGGCGTATCTGCGCAGGAAGTGGTGTGGCAGAAAGATATCCAATCCTCTACTCAGGATTTTCTAAGCCAGGTTACCACAACCATCGACGGGCAGTATCTTATCACAGGAAGTTCTATTCAAAGCAATAAGCAACAGGTTTCAGGCAGTAAGCAAAACAACGGTTACGATTTTCATTTAGTAAAACTCAATCAACAGGGTCAAGAAG